>CAYOIP010000134.1:0-1522 GCA_964404065.1 uncultured Candidatus Peribacteria bacterium | reverse complement strand
TTTAGAAAAAAATGAAAAAGAACACGGTGTATCTTCTAATGAATATCAAATGGCATACAAAAAGTTAGAAAATTTTCATAAAAAATATCTTGATAATTCACAATCATTTATAAATGAACAAATAAAAAATTTAGATTCTGTTATTGATAAAATTATTAATGAATATACTAAAGGTATAGATGATAGAATTGATAAAGGTGGATTTATTTTAAAAACAGAATTATCTGACCAACAAAAAACAGATTTAAAAACTGTATGGATTGAATTAATTGAAGAATTAAAAAATGATTTAGATACAAAAAAATTAGATATTTTACAAGATAAAATTATAGAAGAGGTGGATGATTTAAATGCTAAAGTTGGTATGTTACTAAATAAAGATCAATATAATTCAAATACGTTATTTAAAACTTGGTTTGGTAAATCATATAAAGAACCTGAAAATTTAAATGTTGAAATTCCATCTTGGCCATAAAATAAAAATAAACTATGTTATTATTAGAACAAACAATAAAAGATAATCAAAAGAAATTTTTAGAATTTATAAAAAATTATAATGAATTTTTTAATCTTTTTAAAACATTTTCTAAATATGCTACTCAAATGAAAAAGGAATTTGAAAAGAATGAACCTTTTTCAAATGAATATCTTTTAGAAAAAATAAAAGATTTCAGCAAAAAAATAAATTCTAAACTAACTGATTTAGAATCTAGTGTTAATGAAATTGATACTATGATAGATTCTTTAGATTTATCTAGTGATAGAATAAATGATTATAATAAAATAAAAAATAATATAAATGAAATAAACAATTATATGTTATCTGTAAAAAAAGAGCTTGATAAAATAGAAATTGTTTATGATGATTCAAATATTAGTGCAATAAAAGAATATGTAAAATTCTTTTTAGCTAAAATAGAAGATGAAATAAATGCGGCCAGAAAAAAAGGAGCAAGCATACAAAAACAATATATAAGTTTCGAAAAATTATTTAAAAAATATTTAGATCCTAATGACCCTACTAATGAAGTTTTAGCTACTAATATTTTAAATACAATAGCAAGTTCTCCTATAAAATATAAAAAGATATTATCAATGCTAACACAATCTTATTCAGGAAAATCTGTTGAAACATTTATACAAATGTTTTCTGCTATTAAAAATGATTTAACTAATAAATATTATAAACATTTAACATCAAAGGAAGATAAAAAAGAACCACAAAAACAACAACCTCAACCAGTAATTAAACAAGAAAAACCTGAACAACAAATACAGGATGTTTCTACAAATATTGAAACACCAAAAAAAGAACAAAAACCTATAACAGTTACACTAAAAAAGAAATCACAACAACCTCAACAAGAACAACCTAAAGAGGAAAAGGATATTGTACAACCTGGTAAAACTGGTGAAAATGAAAAAGGATTATATGTCATATCATATACTAAAAAACCTATTTATTATGATTTTGAAATTAATGATGGTAAAGGAAATATTATATTTATGAAAGGTGATAAAG
>CAYOIP010000133.1:0-1531 GCA_964404065.1 uncultured Candidatus Peribacteria bacterium | reverse complement strand
TCCTTGAGTACTTTTTACTTGTTTTTCTTTGCTATAGATTCCTGTTTTCACAGGAATGACATTCGTAAAATTAGTCAGTTCTTTTTTAAGCCGATAATAATCAAGTCAGCATTCTCAAACAGCAACTACTCTTTCATTTTTTGCTAGATTTTCTAATTTTTTAATAGCTTCATCCAAATTATGAATTTTTCATATATCACATGGATGAATTCAAACTGAAGCATAAGCAAAATCATATTTTTCGGCAATTTCTATTGAGTGCTTGCTTGATTCTAAATCAACTCAAACATTTGTAATAAATAGATTCTTTTGATTCTTTATATTCTGCAAAACATCATTTTCACTTTTTTGTTTTGAAAGGTATGTATGACAATGTGTATCGAATAACACTTTTTTGAATTAATAAATAATAATGAATAAATAATAATTTTGGTAATTATTCCTTAATTATTCACTATTCGTTATTATTTATTAGTTAATCTAAAACTCTACTCATGAACTTGAAAGTAGGTAAACTTGATTATTTGAATCTGTGAAATTAGCATTGATTATATTTATATTTTCAAGTTTTTCTTCTGTTTTCGATGTTGTAACTTCAAGTAAAACATCAGCTTGTTTTATATCTATTGGTGTAGAAAAGTTTATAACTAGTGTATTTAATCATTCTTCATTAGCCTGATTGATAATATTTCATCATATTGTAGAATTAATGCTATTTATTTTTACATTTGTTGGATTATAAGTTAGTGAAAAAGAGATGCTTTTTACATTTTTCATATCTTTTCATACTAAAAGTTCAAGTTTGTTTTCATTTTTCTTTAGAAAAACATCTCAAACTTTTAAATTTTCTGTTGAATTTAAAACACTTATTTGTAACTTTTGTCACATTGAAGTATCTTGTATTACAAAGTTGATTCCAAGTGCTAAAAAGAAGCTCATTGTAACTAATCAAGTGTTTTTTATGTAATTATGTTTTTTGTATTTTGAAATTATATCAGACATATTTTTATATGTTAGTAAGTAGTAATTAGGAATTAGTTACATTTTAGTAAAAATTTATTAAAAGTAAAATTTTTTAAATTATACCATGATTTTCAAGTGCTTCTATCTGATTTATTGATAGAAGCTTTTTTAATTCTTCTTTTGGAACTCATTTTAAATTATCTATATTTCCATAAGTTTTTGTAAGTTTTGTTCTAGTTTTTGGTCAGATTCATGGAATTTCTTCTAGTATATTTTTTTTCATAGATTTAATTCTTTTTTCTTTATTGAAAGTTATTGCAAACCTGTGTGCTTCATCTCTGATTTTTTGCACAAGTCTAAGTTCTTGACTATCTTTTTCTAAAATCACAGGTTCTTTAATTCAAGGTAAAAATAATTCTTCTTCTCTTTTTGCTATTGAAACTAGTTGAAGATTAGAAAGTAGGGAATTATTTTCTAAATTTGTAATTTGTAATTTGTAATTCGTAATTATCTGTAATACACTATTTAATTGCCCGACTCAACCATCAATTATTATCAAATCAGGTAA
>CAYOIP010000132.1:0-1619 GCA_964404065.1 uncultured Candidatus Peribacteria bacterium | reverse complement strand
TAAAATTGAAAATGAAAAACATTTTAAGATTTGAGACAATTACGAAATAGTAAGATATTTTTCAAAACTATTTCAAAATACTAAAAATGAAATTTTAATAGTTGATAGTTATGTTGATTCAAATTTATTTGATTATATTGAAGAAATTGAAAAAAATATAAATATAAAGATTCTTACATCTTGAAATTGTAAAACAAATTTTAAGAATTTATATTTATCCTATACTGATTGAAATTTAGAAACAAAAATATCTAACACAAATATTCATGATAGATATATAGTTTTAGACCAAAAAATAATATATTTAGTTTGAACATCTTTTAACTGCTTTTGAAAAAGTGATTTTAGTATAAAACAATTAAATGATATTAATAAAATTAATGATTTATATAACATTTGGAGTGTTTCTTTAAATTTAAAATAGTTATTAAAGTTTAGTTAATTTCTTTGCCACTCTCGTGGCAATCCTCCCCCCAAAAGCTCGTTATCACTCGCAAAAAAGTTTTTGGTTTATTCTGAAAATCATCTATAATACTTGAAAATCAACAAAAACAAAAAGTAGACGTAAAGGGGCATTGCATTTGATTTTTCTTCCATTACATTACAGAAAAATCACCATCGCCTAACAGCTTCTATGAGGTTCGCTCGTGCCCTCGCTCTCCCATATTTTGCTCATACTTCGCAAAACATCTCATAGAAGCAAACGTTGGAACGAAATCCACTCATTCCGTTTCGCTATCGCTTCACTACACTCGGGATTCGTTCCAATGGCCCGCGGTTCCCTTGGAGTCGTCCGAAGTTCCACTACATTCCGCTTCTCTCCATTTCGTAGACTTCGTCCAACTCACGGCTATACAAAATATTTTGCTCCTAAAATCTCCAATTTTGTGGCAAAATACTTCGCATAGCCGCGGGCCATTGTCAGACATATTTCTTTTGGATTTTTTAAAGGATTTGCATTTTTCATCATCAATTTAGTTGAAAAATCATCTAAATAATGAAATTCATCAGAAATTTTAAAAAAAAGGGAAAAGTTTGCTTTTTTAAATCAATTAAAAACGAGAAAGAAAACTCGTTAAAACTCAAGTAGTTTTAATTCTTAATTAATTTTTATGGCAGAAAGTCAAAAATATGAACCACAATATCAAGAAACATTTAAACCAAAGAGTCAGTTAGATGAAATGAAAATAGCTATTAATTCAGACCAAAAAACTATACAGGCTTTATCATATTTAACAACATTAGCTAGACTTCCTGAAAATAGAGATTTAGATGAGCTTTTTGATGGAGAAGTTCAATTATGAGAAGAGGAATTATTATCAGTTTATTCATTACTTGAAGTTGTAAATTGAGCAAATACCATTTGAGTGTTAAAAACTCCTAAAAGAATGTATATGGATGTAAATTGGGGACAAGATTATAAATATGAATTAACATATAATACTATTTTAAGAGATTGAAAAAATATTAATCAAATAGCATCTCTTTCTTGAACTTGAACATTACCATTAAATGATACAAAATTAAAATTCAATTATAATTCAAAAAATCAAGCTGAAAGTCTATTTTTTGAAAGACCAACAAATTTAAGTGATTCTTGATGATTATGAGTTGATCAA
>CAYOIP010000131.1:0-1654 GCA_964404065.1 uncultured Candidatus Peribacteria bacterium | reverse complement strand
TTTCAAATCTGTAGCTTGAGATAAATCTGTGATATGTGGTAATTTCTTAAGATTTTCTAATTCTATGTGAATTAAAGGAATTGGTTCTCACCAATATCTTTGTCTAGAAAAAAGCCAATCTCTTAGTTTGTAGTTAACTTTTTTTATTCAAAATCATTTTGCTGTAGCAAATTCTGTAAGTTTTTGACGAGCTTCTGAAGATGTAAATCATGAAAAAGATTTTGAATTATTTAAAACTCAATCTTCTGTAGCACAAGCATTGAAATTTAAAAAGAATTTATCTTCAATTTCTGGTATAGTAAATTGAATAGAATTAATAACTATTTCATTTAATTGATTTTTTTCAATTTTTCTTTTCACACCGATTACAGGAATAATCCCTAAATCATATTTTTTTGCAAACTCAAAATCTCTTTCGTCATGTGCTGGAACTGCCATAACTGCTCAAGTACCATAACTTCAAAGCACATAATCAGCTATCCATAAAGGAACTTTTTCATTATTGTAAGGATTTATTACATAACTTCCAGTAAATACTCAAGTTTTTTCTTTGTTATCTGCCGTTCTATCTTGATCTGATTTTTGTTTGGCTTTTTCTATATAATCTAAACATTCTTTTTTGTTTTCATCAGTTATAAATTCCATAACATCTTTGTGATCTGGAGCTAAAACTGCATAAGACATACCAAAAACTGTATCTATACGAGTTGTATAAACTCTTATACTTTTATTTACATCATCAAACTTTTTCATCTCAAACTCACAACCTTCACTTTTTCCTATCCAATTTCTTTGCATCTCTTTTATACTTTCTGGCCAATCAAGTTTATCTACATCAGAAAGAAGCCTATCAGCATATTTTGTAATAGCCAAAACCCATTGTTTAAGTTTTCTTTTTTCTACTTTTGTTCCACATCTCTCACATGTAAAATCATTTAAAACTTCTTCATTTGCAAGACCTGTTTTACAACTTGGACAATAATTTATCGGCAAATCCTGTTCATAAGCAAGTCAATTTTCAAATAATTTCAAAAATATCCATTGAGTCCATTTATAGTACTTTGGATCTGTGGTGTCTATCTCTCTATCCCAATCGTAAGAGAATCATAGTGATTTAATTTGACTTTTAAAAGTTTGTATATTTTTATCTGTTGTGATTCTAGGATGAGTTCCTGTTTTGATAGCATAGTTTTCAGCAGGCAATCAAAAAGCATCCCATCACATTGGATGAAGTACATTATAGCCATTTGCATGTTTGTATCTTGCAACTATATCATTTGCAGTATATCATTCTGGATGCCCAACATGAAGTCATGCTCAACTTGGATATGGAAACATATCTAGAGTATAATACTTTGATTTTGAGAAATCATTTTCTACCTTGAATATCTTGTTTTGTTCCCAAAAATCTTGCCATTTTTTTTCTGTTTGTTTATGATCGTACATAAAAAAAAATTAAAAGTAAAAAGAATAAAAGATTAAAAATAATATTTTTACTTTCAATCTCTGTAATTGAATATATTGTAAATATTTTTTAAATTTTTTCTAGTTTTTTTCTGCAAAAAGTTGCATATTTCAAATAAAAATGATAAAATTAATAAGAATAAATCTTTAACTATTCATTATTAATTATTAATTATTAATTATAATGCTT
>CAYOIP010000130.1:0-1725 GCA_964404065.1 uncultured Candidatus Peribacteria bacterium | reverse complement strand
AAAGCAGATTTTGAAAAAAAGAGTTTTTCAAATATAAATGATTTACTTTCTGATCTTAAAAAGTAATTTATGTATGAAATTATAAAAACTACTAAATTTTCAAAATCATATAAAAAATTGGATGAAAAATATGTAAAATTTACACATAAAATTTTAGAAAGATTATTTCTGTGACCTCCATTTGAAAAAGAATACAATGTTCATCCGCTGACTTGAAAATATGATAAATATTTTTCTATAAATGTCACATGAGATTATAGAGTAATTTTTAATATAGATAAAGAAAAGCAGATAATTTATTTGTATGATATATGAACACATAGTCAATTATATAAATAGATATTAATACTTTTAGAGATTTAGTTTTAACTAAATCTCTATTTTATAATTTAAAAATAAATAAAATGAAAATTTCAAATCAAATAAAAGATTTATCATGAAAATATGAGGGTAAATTAAAAATTATTAAGAAATGAATTTTTTGGATTTTACTTGATGAAGAAGCATTTTTTATGTCAAAATACTTCAATATGAAACTAACAAAACTAGACAAAGAAACAATAAAAGTATGATTTCCAGACCAAAATAAAGACAAGTGGTTATCTATACTTGAATATAAATGATTAGGATATGTACTTTTTGTCTTACAAGATTGAAACCTAGTTGAAGTAAAAAATACTTATTGAAAATCTTTCTGAACAAAATATCAAATAAACATAGAAGACTATAACTTTACAAAAGACCGTATTTTACAGCTTTCAAAACTATGAATAGAAGAAAAAAATGAAAAAAACTTCCTGTTAAAGGATAAACTTGAAGATATATTTATAATACTTGTTTCAATACTTATGAGGCTTCCTAAAAAAGAAAGGTTTTATTTAAGATCAAAAATAGAATCCGTATTTTTAGATTTACTAGAAAAAGTATACAGGTATATGTATAATTTATCTGACAGAAAAGAACTTATAAAATCTATTTTCTCAGAAGTTATGGTTGTTAGAGAATTTTGTCGTTTCTTGTATAAAGACCAAAAAATCACAAATACAAACATATATGCAGATTTATGAGAAAGATTTACAGAAGTATTAAAAATATCTAAATGAATAATAAATACATATGATTAATGACTTTACTTACAATGATTTATACAGTGCTTATCAAAAAGCAAAAAAATCAAGGAAAAACAAACAAGAAGTTTACTTATTTGACCAAAATAGAGAAGAAAGATTAAGAAATATTTATGATGAACTAAAAGATAAAAAATATAAACATTGAAGCTATAAAAAGATTATAATTTATGATAGTAAAAAAAGACTTATTTATTCGCCTCTCTTTAGAGATCATATAGTTCATCATTTATTGTATGCAAAACTTTACAAAACAATTGATGATAGTTTATTGAATTCCACATTTGCTTGTAGAAAATGATATTGAGCTCATAAGTGAATAATATATTTAAGTGATTTAATAAAACAAAAACCAAGTAATTGACTATATTACTTAAAACTAGATTTCTCAAAGTATTTTTTTAGTATAAATCACGATATTTTAAAGAAAAAACTATATGAAATAGTAAAAAGCGAAGAATTAAGATACATCATTTGACTTGTTATTGATAGCTACAAATCACCTAAAATATATGATAACTTACTAAAAGAATCTTTGTTTTATATAAATCACGATATTTTAAAGAAAAAACTATATGAAATAGTAAAAAGCGAAGAA
>CAYOIP010000129.1:0-1739 GCA_964404065.1 uncultured Candidatus Peribacteria bacterium | reverse complement strand
TGCCTTAAAAACAGTAATGAATGAAAAAACTATTTAATACTCTTTAAGTTTTAAAATATGAGATTTAAAAAAGGTATAGTGTCAAGTAGTAAAATGGATAAAACAATCGTTGTTTCTACCATAGTTTACAAAAGTCACCCTAAATATAAAAAAAGATTTAAAGTAACTAAAAAATTTTATGCTCACGATGAAGAAAATAAATTCAAAGAGTGAGATGTAGTTACTATTAAAGAAACTAGACCTCTTTCTAAATTAAAAAGATGGGAAGTAGTTGTATAATAATTTAGCATTTAAAAAAGTATAATATGATACAAACTGAATCAAGATTGGTTGTTGCTGATAACTCTTGAGCTAAAGAAGTTTTATGTATTAAAGTTTTGGGATGATCTCATAGAAGATATGCTACAATTTGAGATACAATAGTAGTAGCTGTTAAAAAAGCAGATCCAAACTGATCTATTAAAAAGAAAAAAGTAGTTAAAGCAATTATCGTTAGAACTGCTAAAGAAATTGCAAGACCAGACGGAAGTTTTATAAGATTTGATGATAATGCTTGTGTTATAATAGATGAAAAAGGAGAACCAAAAGCAACTCGTATATTTGGGCCTGTTGCAAGAGAATTAAAATTAAAATGATTCCAAAAAATAGTTAGTATGGCTCCAGAAGTTTTATAACCTTAAATAATTAATTCTTATGAAAATTAGAAAAGATGATAATGTTTTAGTTATATCTGGTAAAGATAAAGGAAAAGAAGCAAAAGTGCTTAAAGTTCTGACTAAAACAAATAAAGTAGTTGTTGAATGAATAAACATTGTTACAAGAAATTATAAAAAAATGGGAACAACTCCAGGACAATCTGTTAAAAAAGAAAATCCTATTGATGTTTCAAATGTAATGCTTGTTTGTCCATTTACTAAAAAACCTACAAGAGTCTGATTTGTTATTGTAAAAGAAAAATCAGCAGAGAAAAAATTTAGATTCTCTAAAGCAGCTCTAAAAGCAAAATGATGAGAACCTAAAGAATATATAATAAAATAATATTTTATAAATATATAAAGATGTATATTAAAGATAAATATATGAAAGAGATAGCTCCAAATTTAAAAACTAAATTAGGTCTATCAAACGTAATGCAAACGCCAAAAATTGAAAAGGTTGTTTTGAATATGTGAATTTGAACTTACATCAAAACTTGAAATAAAG
This sequence comes from uncultured Candidatus Peribacteria bacterium, assembly GCA_964404065.1. Taxonomy (GTDB): domain Bacteria; phylum Patescibacteriota; class Gracilibacteria; order BD1-5; family UBA6164; genus UBA7396. The sequence continues at coordinate 536 of CAYOIP010000129.1, read as the reverse complement.
ATTATAGTTCATTGAAACAAGATTTAGCATTAATTTCTGGACAACAACCAGTTGTTAGACTTGCTAAAAAAGCAATTTCTAACTTTAAATTAAGACAAGGAATGCCAGTATGATTATCTGTAACTTTAAGATGAGATAATATGTATGCTTTCTTAGAAAAACTTGTAAATATAGTTCTTCCAAGAGTTAAAGATTTTAGATGAGTTAATAAAAGAAGTTTTGACACTGAAGGAAATTATAACTTTTGAATTAAAGAACATACAATATTCCCAGAAGTTCCTCAATTAGATGTAGTTAAACCACATGGGTTACAAGTAACTATAAAAACTAATTCTGGAGATAAAGAAGCTTCTAGAATGCTTTTAGAAGAATTAGGATTTCCTTTTTCTAAATAATTTTAATTTTTAATAAAAGTATAATGAGAAAGTCAAAAGTTGCTAAAGCTCAAAAATTAAAAACAAAATTTTTATGAGCATTAGCAAATGGAAGAAAACCAAAATTTGCTACTAAAGTTTTCAATATGTGTTGAGTTTGTT
>CAYOIP010000128.1:0-1740 GCA_964404065.1 uncultured Candidatus Peribacteria bacterium | reverse complement strand
TTATACATTTTTTATCTTTATTATTTAAATCAAATTCGAATTCTTGAATATCTTTTGTTAAAACTATAGATTCAAAAGGAGTTGATGAAGAATTATTTAAATTATAAAAAGTCATTTGATTTGTTTGTAGTGGGAAATTATCAAAAAAACTTACTTTTAAGTTTCATTTTTCTATATTTTTTTCACATTTAAAATTATAGTTTATTTCTACTCAAGTTGAAAGGATTTGGTACTCTTCCAGTTTCATAATTTCAATATTTTCTATTTCACATTTATTTTCTTTTATTTCTAGTTTTATGTGTTCTTTTAAATAATTTTTTATAACATATTCGTGATCATAGTATTCATAAACTGATTTGAACTTTATATTATTTTTTGTGAGTAAATATTCTATTTCATAAGAGTGAAAATAAGTTGTAATATTTAGATAATTTTTATTGAAACTCAAAAAACTTGAAGAAATATCAAGAGGATGAGCAAAAGTAATTTGAAAAAATATAAAAAAGAAATATATATATTTTAAAAGTTTTTTCATAAGATTTTATTGATTTGGAAATGTTTTTATTGGTTTAGTAAAATTACTTGTGTAACGTGCTATTCATTTTGTAACACGAAAATCATCTATATAACCATAAAATTTAACTCCTCCATTATAATTTGCTCAAACTTGCGTAATAAACAAACCTGATGGAATAGTATGAGATACTGATTGAGATGTAACTAAAACACCATCTATATAAACCAAATGATTTGTTCATGAGCGAACAATAGCAACATGATACCAATTATTTGTTGATACTACTCAAGCCGAAGATGTAGTATTTACTATATATGATCAATCATGATAATTCATAAGTTGTATAGATCAATTACTATTTACATGTAATTTAAGTTCATTATTACCATCAACCCCCACCCAAAATGGAATATTTAGAGTTGAAAGGTTTGTTGGATACATCCAAAAATCAATAGTATAATCACTAGAACCAAATGAGAAATCTGATTTAGCTGAAGTTGTTACATAACTACTTCAATTAAAATATAAACTACCTCATCAAAACATACTTTGAGAAGTACTCATTTGAGCACTACCAATTATAGTTAAAGTATTTTTTGTAGTTGAATCTGTTATATTTATATCATCTCAATGTAAAGCTAACATTACATTAGTCCAATATAAGTCATTTTCTATACAATCATTTCAAACTAATGTTTTTCAAGCTCAACAAGTCCAATAACAAGGTACATTTGAATCACTTGATTGCCGAGATTGATTTACTTGAGTTGGAGTTCAAGTTGTAAATGTTGCATTTGTATATGTTGGTTGAGTTGAACAACTTGGTGTTTGAACTTGGTTATTTACAGTTATATTAGTATCACTAAAATATGTTTCTCAAAATATTTCTTTTCAAATTATTCCAACATCATATCATAGTAAAGATTTTAAAGTTCAGGAATTTGATAAAAAAGTATTTTTATCTATTATACTAGAAATATTTATTCAAGTTAAAGTAACAGAAGAAGTTCAAGTAAGTTCTTGTAATATCTGAGCTGTTGTTTGATTATTTTGAGTTGTTTGAGAAGATAGTTTGTATGGAAGATTTTCTTTTTTATCAACAACAAAATAAACACCTCAAGTTAAAACTACATTTCAAGTATTAGTAAATACTAAACTTGGAATATTATATAAATATCAATTATATTTTAAGATTCAGCTATAGTTTCAATTTACTTTTGCTT
>CAYOIP010000127.1:0-1753 GCA_964404065.1 uncultured Candidatus Peribacteria bacterium | reverse complement strand
ATTTATTCAGTTAAGTTTAAAATGAGCATGACTTACAAATTGTCTTGATTGCATTCTAGTTCTAGCAAAATTTGCTCTATAAACTACATTATCAAGTCTAAGTTCTAGCATTCTTAACATTTTATCTCAAGTAGTTCCTGGAGTTTTAGATTTTTGAGCTTTTTCAAAATAAGCAGAGAATTGTTTTTCTGATAAACCAAACATTCTTTTTGCCATTTGTTTTTTTCTCAATTGTCATCCAAACTCAGAAGTTTTTCTTGATTTTAGAAGAGTTCTTTTTGATTGACTTAAATCATATTTTTCAGTTCAAAATAGATTTACTCATTCTCTTCTACATAATTTTTTCTTTGGTCAAGTATATCTCATAAAGAAATTATAAATTATAAATTATAAATTTTTATTTTTTTGGAATCTTATTTTAATTATCATTTTTATAAGCTTCTTGTTTTTTTCTTTCTACATCCATTGTGTGGAACAGGAGTAATATCAAATATTGCTCTTAATTCTAATCCACCAGATATAAGTCATCTAATAGCTTGTTCTCTACCAACTCAAATACCTTTAACATAAACATCAACTGTTTCTAAATTGTGAAGAGTTTTTGCTTTTTGTGAAGCTTGTTCAACAGCCATTTGTGCAGCATATGGAGTAGCTTCTCTAGCTCATTTAAATCAAGCTGTTCAACCTGATGCCCAAGTTAATACACTTCCTTTTTCATCAGTGATTGAAACAATAGTATTATTAAATGAAGCCATAATATGAGCTTGTCAAACTTGCACTATTCTTTTTGTCTTTTTAGACTTTTTTACTCATGGGTTTGCCATAAATCAAATTTTATTAAAATATTAAAATATTATTTTTTCTTTCAAGCGATTGCAACAGATTTACCTTTTCTTGTTCTAGAGTTTGTTTTTGTGTTTTGCCCTCTAACTGGTAATTTTTTTCTGTGTCTTTCTCATCTATAACATCTTATTTCTTGTAATCTTTTTATATTAGAAGAAACAAGTCTTCTTAAATCTCATTCTACTAGAATATTTTTAATTTCATCTCTTATTTTATCTAATTCATCTTCACTAAGAGTTTCAATTTTTCTAGTTTTTTCGATTTTAACTTTTTCTAGAATAACATTAGATAATGGTCTTCAAATACCATATATATATGTTAATGCTATTTCTACGTGCTTACCATTTGGTAAATTTACTCAAGCGATTCTTGCCATAAAATAACTAAAAATTATAAATTAAATTAACCTTGTTTTTGTTTATGTTTTGGGTTTTCACATATTACCCTAACAATTCATTTTCTTTTTATTACTTTACATTTATCACAAATTTTCTTAACAGAAGCTGATACTTTCATAACAATAAATAAATTAAATAATAAATTATTTTTTTCTAAAGGTAATTCTTCATTTACTTAAATCATAAGGACTAAGTTCTAAAGTAACTTTATCTCATTCTATTAATTTGATAAAATTTATTCTCATTTTTCAACTTAGGTATCATTTGATAATTTCTCATCAAAACTCCTCTGGTAATTGAACATCAAATACCAGATTAGGTAGAGCCTCAACAATAGTTCATTCTACCTCTATCTTTTCTTCCTTATTGGACATATTAAATGCAGGCTTTAAAAATAATAACTGTGCCATTATATAGAAAAAAAATAAAATGCAAATCTTTTTTTAAATTTTGCATTTTATTTTTTAATTTAACTTATTTTTTACTTCTCTATTTTGAATTATTTCTTTGAT
>CAYOIP010000126.1:0-1767 GCA_964404065.1 uncultured Candidatus Peribacteria bacterium | reverse complement strand
CTAGATTTTTCTTATTTTTTTCATCTCTTACTACAAATAAATTTTTATCAAGAGAAACTATATCATAAAAATTCAATCTAAAAAATTCACCCGAATTTGATAAAAATTCTTGAGTGTATGTTGTTTCACGATTATCAATTAAAGTTCAAGTAGAACTATAAATATTTTTAAAAGTCGCAATATTTGAAATTAGTGAAGTAGAAATAATATTTTTTACAAATTCATTTTTAAGTGGAATATTTCAATATTTTGGTTTTAATCAAGCTTTAATTTTTATTTGATAATTAGTTTCGTAAGTGAATTCTCAAGTTAATGGTTTAACTAAAAAATTAGTTTCACTATTTTTAACACTTTCAACTTTAAACTTTAACTCTTCCCATTTTGAACTAGTTAAATCTTTTGTATCTGGAGTTAATAAAGTTAAATTTTTAATTATTTCTTCAACTGAAACTGGAAAATTAAAATCTAAAACTATATAATTTTTAGGAACAAAAGTATCTGCTAAATTAACTTGTAATTCAGGAGTCTCAAAACTTCCAGTTAAAATATTTTCAAGTTCAAAATTCATTCAAGGTTTTGAAGATATTTTATAATCATATTTTGTAGCTCATTCAAAAGTCGTTTTTGGAATAAATTCAACTACTGAAGTTGTTGTCCATTTACAAGTTCATGAAACTGTTGGAGTGATTTCAACTGGACAAGGTAATTTATCTCTAGAATCTAAATCAGTGAAATTAACCATTGGTAAACTGAAAAATACAGCCATATTTTTTCATAAATCTTGCAAATTTTCCTCAGGTAAAACTTTTGTAACTTTAGCTCCGGCAACTGCTGAAACTATATAAACTACATCATTTTCTAATGATTTATTTGAAGTTGATTTGATATCTTTTGAAATAGTTAAAGTATAATCTTGTCATATAGTTAATTTTTCAGATAATTCATAACTTAGTATATTTTTATCTTTCAGTTTCACAATTCCAGGAACTTCTGGAGTGATTTTAAAAACATTTTTTGAAATACTACTCTCATCCAATTCTTTTGAAAAAGATATGTCAATTGATTTAACATTGTATGGAAGTTTTTTAATTCAAAGATCAAAATTTCAACCTGAAACTTCAAAAACTAGAGAGTCAGAAAATTTTGAATAATTAAAATAAATACTTGGAACTAATATAGATAAAAATAAAACTCAAAGTAAAACATAAGATTTTGTTTTATTCTCTTTAATAAAACTACAAACTTTATTTTTAAAATCACAAATTTTATTCATAATTTGATAGTTAAGAAATATTTATTAACATTATATCTTTTTACTAAAAATTACAAATAAAGTGACAAAAAAAATTTAAATAAATAAAATTGATTTTGAAAATAAAACTATATAATTTTTATGTAATTTTAAAATTAATTTATCAAAATATGGTTACTCAAACAATTGAAGCAAATTATGATAACTGAAAAATCAAACTTTTATGAAAAATAAAGGTAAAAAAAGCAAAATTATATATTGTGGTTATTGATGAAGAAAAACAAATGGAAAATGATTTAGAGCCAATTTCTGGAAGTAAAGATTTTATTTGAACAAAACTACACAAAAGATGATTAGATTTATTATCTAAGGTATAGTTTTATGAAAATAATTATTACTGAATATTTTGAAAAAATCCTGAAAAAAGAATGCAAAGATATTGATATAAACTTTTTAATAAACAAAATCAAAATTGAGTCAAAAAATTTTATATCTTTTAAAGAGCCATTTTTCAA
>CAYOIP010000125.1:0-1773 GCA_964404065.1 uncultured Candidatus Peribacteria bacterium | reverse complement strand
AGGCCGGTTCGCCGTTGATCGTCACGCTGATGCCGAAATCGGTGATCGTGTCGGCTTTTAAATTTACAAGAAATTTTGTATATATATCTTTCAAAACTTTGTTTTTTTCTTGCCTTTCTAGTGTAGATATAGCTTTTATCAAAGTCATTCATGAATTTAACATAACAGATATAAGTCTATAAAAAACTACCTTATCCTTTATCTTTATAACTGAAAATGCTGAAAAAATATTGTTTATATCAATACTTTTTTTGTTTTTACTTCAAAACTCTGACTTTTGTCATTGTTCATTATTTTCTAGAATTATTATTTAAGACATTTTAGAAATGTTAAGTGTTAAATTAACCAACTGTTTTTGCAGCTTTATAGACTTCCTCTAAAGATGTTAATCAATTAAGTGCTTTCATTATACCATCTTGCTCCAAAGATATCATTCAGTCTTTCATTGCTTGTAGATTTATATTAAATGCAGATTGTCCCGATAAAATCATTTGTTTAACTCAAGGAGTAATTTCAAGTACTTCATATATTCAAATTCTTCATTTGTACCCTGTTAGATCACATTTATCACATCAAACAGCTTTATAAAAAACTGGTTTTTGGAGTTTTTCACCTACCCTTTCTTGCAATTCTTCTTTTGGGATAAGTCCTACAGCATTTTTTATATTCTTTACTGTATCTTCACCTAATTCATTTAACTGCATAGTAGTTTTACAATGTGGACAAAGTTTTCTTATAAGTCTTTGAGCTATAATTATATTAAACGAAGCTGGAATAAGAAATCATTGTACTCACATATTTAATACTCTTGTTATAGTCTCAGCAGCACTATTTGTATGGATTGTAGACAAAACTAAATGTCATGTCAAACTTGCTTCTATAGCTATATCAACTGTTTCTTTATCTCTTATTTCTCAAACCATCATTATATCTGGATCTTGTCTAAGTCATGTTCTCAATCAATATGCAAAATCATATCATATATCTGGCTTAACTTGACTTTGATTAACTCAATCCATTTGAATTTCTACCGGATCTTCAAGTGTCATTATATTTACTCAAATTCTATTCAATATAGACAAAATTGAATATAAAGTTGTCGTCTTTCAAGATCATGTTGGTCAACTATTTAATATTATTCAATTAGGTAGTTCAATAGCCTTCTTGATCAATCTAAGATTTTTTCACTCAATTCATAAATCATCAAGAGGTGGTATTTTTTTACTTTTGTCTACAATTCTCATTACTATTTTTTCTCAATGAACTGTAGGAAGTGTAGAAACTCTGAGATCTAATGGTTTATCTGCTATTGTTTTACTTATTCTTCAATCTTGCGGTATTCTTGATTCGTCTATTTTAAGTTCTGACAATATTTTAAATCTCGCTACAATTCAAGGATGTAAAAAATTTTGGTATTCAAGTATTTCTCTCAATTCTCAATCTATTCTATATCTAAGTCTAACATACGAACTAAGTGGCTCTATATGAATATCTGAAGCATCTCAAAGAACTGCTCCAAGTATTATATAATCACATATTTGTTGGATATTATCTCATTTATATACTAGATTTTTTAATTGTTCTAAAATATCTTTATACTGCATCTTTTGTTTTTAATTTTTAACTAATTTAACTGACTAACTTAGCTTAACTTAACAAACATAGCCCTTTGTTCTGATAACTCTATATGAGCAATGTCTTTTCGGTTTAATTTGCGCTCGTATTGACCGTCTATTACGAGCAACCATCTATCCCTTTGGTCTTCTACACTTA
>CAYOIP010000124.1:0-1799 GCA_964404065.1 uncultured Candidatus Peribacteria bacterium | reverse complement strand
ATTGATGAAATCAAAATACTGATTGTTTTAAATGATCTTTGGATGAAGTTCGTATATATAACCGTGCATTATCTGATAATGAAATAAGAGAATTGTATAATGCTACGAAATAGTTTCTACTTAGTACCGGTACCCTTTGGGTACCGGTACTTTTATATTTTGCTCATTTTTTGACTTATTTCTAATTTGATTATAATGAGATAAATTTAAAATATAATTTTTGAAATTATGACAACTATAACTATTAAACAAAACATAAAACTTTCAAATAATATTTATAATGATGTAGCTTCTTTTATGGATGATTTTGTTGTAAATAATTATCCTGATTCTAATATTGAAAATGAATATGAAATCGCTTCAAATATGAAAAATAAATGACTTCCAGATACTTTTATTAAAAACTTTATAAAGTCTTATGAATAAAATAATAAAAGTAAGAATATTAGATTTTATTTACGAGATATTAGAAAAGTTTTCATTAAGAAAAAAGTTTGATAAACAAGTAAATAAAATTAAGATTTGAATTTTTGATAATTCACTAAATTTTGAAAAAATTGAATGTAAAAAATGAATTATTTTTTATTCTTTTAGAATAGTATTCATTATAGAGCATATTTGAGAAAAGAAAATAATGAATTTATAGTTTTTGATGTTAATAATCATGATTATGAAATTATTAAAAATAAATTAAAAAATATGTAAAAATTTAAAACCTAACCATAAATACTATGAAAAAATTAATAATTCTTATTCTACCAATTCTACTTTTCTCTTGTTTTTGAGAATCTGATGAAGTAAAACAAGCTAAAGAAGAACTACTTTGAACAAATTCTTGAACAACTAGTTTAGAAAAAAATGTAGAAACTTCTACTTGAGAAGTTACTTGAGAAACTAATGTGGAAGAAAAATCATACTATAATTTAAATCATCTAACAAGTGATAATTTTATAGATATTGAACCAATTTCAAATATAGAAAGCATAAAAGATACGTTAGATATAAAATGAATTGTTAATAATTCAGACATAGATAAAATTACTGTTAGTTTTGAAAATAGGGATTCAACTTTCCCAACTGACACATACACTCTAAAAACATTTAAAAAATGAGATCCAAGCTTTTTATATAGAGCTTATTCTAGATATCAAGTTTTAGATAAATGACTAAATAAATATACTATTGATTGATACGTTTGAGAAAATCTTGTTTCAAAAGTTGAACTTGAAGTTTTTGTGTTTTCCAAAGAAACTTCTTCATCTTGAACAACTATCACGGAAACTTGAACTTGAGAATTAGAAAGTTATGTTCCAAAAACAGTTTGAAGTGAAGATGATAATGTTTTTTTACGTTTGCCAGTTGATGAAACTACATATTGAAAACCAATTATGACTTGAGATAGTTCTTTTACTTATACAAATATTTCAAATTTTGAAGTTTCTAAAAGTAGTGATATTTTAGAAACAACTTGTGAAAACTTTGAAGAATATTTAAAGCAAAATTATACTTGGTATTATTGGAATACTTGTAGGCCAATTTATGAAGATAGTTTTTCAGTTAATGTTTTGACTTTAACTTGAGATAAATATAAATATGAAAGACATTATATTGATAGAAAATATGGTTTTCATGGAATTTTGTTACTAGATAGTTGAGAATGAGTTGCACAAGCAGATTTACAAGCAAAAAATGATGAATTAAAAGGGCAGACTTTTGATATAGTTTCAAAAACTGATAAATTATTTAAAGACTTACTAAAATAAAAATGAGAATATTACTAAAACTTTCTTGAGAAGCAT
>CAYOIP010000123.1:0-1805 GCA_964404065.1 uncultured Candidatus Peribacteria bacterium | reverse complement strand
AATTTATAAGAAATTTAATACCCCATCTATTCCTTCCCTTAAGTCTAATGGAAGGAATAATAAAAATGCTTCCCTTAGATTTAAGGGAAGCTGTCTGAAGGACTGATGGGTTATTTCTTTTTAGCAACTAAACTTTTAACTTTTTTATAATAAATTTGACTATTTTTATAACTTTTTAGAAGTCAATCTTGAATTTCAATATCATCTTTTAAATATGGTTTTTTATCAATTAGTTTTGAAAAATAGAAAAAATCATTTGTGTAAGATATAAAAGTTTTATAATTTTTTACTATTCAATTTATTGTATTATAATCATAAACTCAATTTTTATAAGAATTTATTATTTCACTTCTTACTTGATTATCAGCAGAAACTAGTTCATCGTAAGTATTTTGTAAATAATAATCATTAAAACTATAATTATCTAGTTTTTCTAGAGTTAAATCATAAATTACTGGTCAATAATTTAAGTTCAAAATTTCTTCTAAACTTTTAGTTTTTGCTTCAACAGATGCAATTTCTATTGAAAATATAATAAAAGTAGTTATAATCCCAAATATAATTTTTTTCATACAAAAATAATTAAAAAATAAGAATACTTTATAATAATATTTTTTTAAAAGTCAAGAAAATATGTCAAAAAATTTTTATGATACACTTTGAGTTTCAAAAACAGCTAGTGATGATGAAATAAAAAAAGCTTATAGAAAGCTTGCGATGCAATATCATCCTGATAGAAATAAATCAAATCCTGAAGCAGAAAAAAAGTTTAAAGAGATAAATGAAGCGTATGAAACTTTATCAGATAAAAATAAAAGAAAAAATTATGATACTTTTTGAAATTCTTGATTTTCTTGAAATTGAAATCCTTTTTGATGAAATTCTTATAGTTATTCAAATTCAGGAATTGATTTAGAAGATTTGTTTTGAAATTTTTCTTGAAATAGCTGAAGTTCTTATTCTTCAGCTTGATTTGATTTTGGAGATTTATTTTGAAGTCAAACTAGAAGAAAAACAAAAAGTAGGGAAGAAGTGAAAGATGAAAATCCTGATGTAGAAAAAATTTATGAAGTTCCACTTTTTGATTTAGTTTTAGGTTGTAAAATAGAAGTTGAATGATTTTTATGACAAAAAGCAAAACTAAAAATCCCACCAAACACAAAACCATGAACAAAGTTTAGAGTAAAAGAATTTGGGAAAAATATTTCTTGAAAAAAATGAAATTTAATAGTTCAAATTGATGTTCGTATGCCAAAACATATAAGTGAAGTTGATTTGAAACTTTTACAAAATATTGCAGAAAATATTTGATATTAAAAAAATATGATTATAATGCAATTACTAATAAAAAGTTTTTATGAAAAAGCCTTATAAAAAATCTTAAAAACTTTTTATTCAATTTAATCTCTAATTTTTAAAATATGGAACTAAAAACACAAATACATGCTCCAGAGGAGGATAGAGAAGTAGTTGAAAGACTAACAAACGAAAATCTAGAAAATAAAGTTTGAAGTTATTTAAAAAAACTTGATTGAGAAGATGTAGAATGAATTATTGATTTAAAAGTTGATAAAAATAAAAAATGACTTTTCACTTGAGTTTTACAAATAAATATTGACTGAAAATCTTACAGATATACAAGAGAAGATTTTAAAAATCTTGATGATCTTGTTAATCATCTATTTGATCATTTTAAAGAAGAATTAGCTTGAAAATAGTATTTCAAGTTACAATAAAAAAATCACTGAATTTTGAACTGCACCCAACTTAGTGAAATGGAAATAAAAAATCCTTAAGTTAAATGT
>CAYOIP010000122.1:0-1835 GCA_964404065.1 uncultured Candidatus Peribacteria bacterium | reverse complement strand
CTCCATTACCAATCACACAAATAACATCATCTCTTAAAATTCCGGAAGGTATTAAATGAAGAATGAATTTCTTATCACCAATTTCAACGGTATGACCAGCATTAGCGCCACCTTGATAACGAGCGACTATTTGAAAACGATCGCTTAATAAATCAACTATTTTTCCTTTACCTTCATCACCCCATTGACTTCCAACAATTACACTTATACTCATATTGTTTCCATTTATTATGCAAAAAAAACTCCGGTAATTTGCCGGAGCTATTTAAAATATTTGAACAAAAGTTAATTGTTAAAACTTTTTATAGCTTCATCAACTGTTGAATATGTTTCAAATATTGTGATAAGTTTAGTAATTACAAGCAGACTTTCAATTTTATCAGTAGTATTAGCCAACTTAAAATAACCTCCGCCATTTTTCATTGTTGTGTATCCGCTTATTAACATTCCTAAACCAGAGCTATTCATGAAAGAAGTTTCTGAGAGATCAATGACAACATTTTTTTTACCTTGATCAAGAAGTTTATGAAGCAAGTCGCTAAATTCTTGGGCTTCAGGTCCACCCATTATGTTGCCCACAAGACTAATAACAACTGCGTTATACTTTTCTTCGTACTTAATTTTCATTGGTTCTCCTTTGTAGTATTGTTATTAAATTGTTTTCGAAAGAAAAGACTTTTTAAGAATAATTTCTTTACAAATCTATATATTGCTGACCAAAGTTATTCATTCTTAGAATAAAAAGAAAGTTTTTAACAATATTATCAATAGAAAATTTTAGAAACTAATTATTAATTACTTCGTCTAAACAAATGGAAATTAAAAAAGAAGAAGATCATTTTGATTTAACTGAACATCAAGGTGAAAAAGAAGAAGATTTTGATTTGATTCGTAAGTTTATTAATGGTGATGAATCAACTTTTAAAATTTTGCTAATTAAGCATAAGGATAAAGTTCGAAATTTAGTTTTTCTAACTCTTGGTGATGTTGATTACGTTGATGATATTTCTCAAGATGTGTTTATTAGTGTTTATCATAAATTAAATGAGTTCAGGTTTGAATCTAAATTTACAACTTGGCTTTATCGTATAACGATTAACAAGTGCAAAGATTATTTACGAAAGAAAAAAGTAAGAAGTATTTTTGTCCCGATTCAAGATTATGAAGCAGATTACGGTACGAAACCATTTTCAGAAAATATTGATATTCCTAATTTAGTTCGTGCTGCCATCGATAAACTGCCGGAAAAACTTAAAGTGCCTCTTGTAATGAGGGATATTGATGGATTTAGTTATAAAGAAATTGCTGATGAATTGGGAACTGAAGTTGGGACAATAAAATCAAGAATTTTTAGAGCAAGAGAAACATTAAAAATAATTTTAGAACCATACCAAAAAGAACTAAGAGTTTGAAAATGAATAACAAAAGAAAAATATTTTCATCAATAAATATGAAGAAATATTTATTGTTCATTTTTCTTTTTGCTTTGTCTATAATTCTGATGTTCAACTTTAAATCAAAAAAAAATAATCTTTCAAATTTTTTAGAAGATGGGAAAAACAATCTTGTTTCTTACCTGAAAGAAATGAATCCTCTTTATGCTAAAACTAATATTACAAATGAAGACCTTTTCAATTTTGCATTTTATAAAAGTTTACCTTTAGATAAAAATAGTAACAAAGTTTTAGTTATTGAGAATGAAGGAAACAAAGAAATTATTGAGATAAAAACTATCCCAATTAAAAATACAGATAACTACAATTCATATATCAATTATTTAGATGCTAAGCCGACAAATAAAACAAAAGTTGATTCAATCTTAAAATCTTATAAAA
>CAYOIP010000121.1:0-1893 GCA_964404065.1 uncultured Candidatus Peribacteria bacterium | reverse complement strand
TTTATACAAAATCTACAGATTATTTTACTTCTTGAACTTGAACTATAACTGTTCCGTTTTTATGAGCTTGAGATTATTTTTGGAAAGTAAGAGCTACTGATGAAAATGGAAATTCTAGTGAATGGGTAGAATTTGGTAATAATAACTCAAATGAAACTGATTTTTCTTGGTATGAATGATTTGAACCTTATCCTTATGGGTATAAATTTTATAATAGAAAAGTTGCTGATTGAGTATTAACATGAAGTGGTTATTTTAACTGGAAATGGTATTTTGATTTTTCATATTCATGAACAGAAAAACCTTATGTAATAGTTGATTGAAATAAATGGGATATTTTTAAAAAAACTTTTGATTTGTCAAATATTGAAAATAGTGATAAAAAAATGATAGATGCTTTTGAAAGTGTTTGATTAAATCAAAAGAATGCTTTTCAATATGGAAACTGTTATGGTATGGCTGTTTCTGCTGCTATGCAATATGGTCAAACTTGAGCATTATTTTTTAAAAATAATTATCCTAATTTTTCAAGTCAAATATGAAGCTGATATATTTGGGATAAAATAAGTTCTCCAAATACTAGCACAAATATTCATACTTGGGATATATATAATGATACTTTAGAAGCTATATTATCATTTCAATTGTCTCAATATAGTAATCATGTAATAGAAGCAAAAAATAATGCTATTATTAATCCACTTGAAATAGTAAAAGAATTAGAAAATCATCCAAATAATGTTTATGTTTTAAGTTTTTATTGAATAAAAGAAGTTAAAGAATATCAATCGGATTGAACTTATATATTAAAAAAAGAGGATTCATGACATTCTGTAATACCATACAAAATTGAAAAAACTTGAGATATTACAAAGATTTATGTATGGGATAATAACTATCCATTTCCATACTCTTCTTATGATACTACAAAAAAATGATATAATCAATATATTACAGTTGATTCAAATTGAAAATGGGAAGCTAATACTTATAAATATGATGAAATTAAAAAATGACGGATTTCTTTTGATAAAATATCTTTAGTAAATATAAGCACTTTAGTTAAAAAAAGTGCTCCAAATGGATTTAGTAATACTGATATAAGCTATAGCTTATCGTGAGAGTCTGATTTATACTTAGTTGATAATTTAGGTAATATTTCATGATTTAAGGATTGAAAGATACTTGAACAAATTCCTTGAGTTCAACCTATAGTTCCTTTAAATGATACTTTAGATTGAGAAAGTGTTGAAAATACTTTTAAACAAATATATATACCACAAAAAATAGATTGACTCACTATAAGAGTTTCAGGAAAAACAGATGAAAATTATGATTTAATGATAGCCTGATGAGACTATTACACAAAAGTATCATGAGTAAATACTAGTTCATGACAAACAGATATATATAACTCAACATGAACTTGATTATCTGTAGATTTTGATGATACTAAAACATGAACTTGAAAATATGATATAATGCTAGATAACTTCCAAAATAACTGAACCGGAACAGTATACATTCCACAAATAGAAAACCAAACTTGATTACAAACACTTGATATAAACTGGAATAATGTTGTTAATAATACAAATAATGCTGTAGTTTATCAAGCGGACACGAATAATGACTGAATAATAGATATATCAAAAACAAGTCAAGCAATAGAAAATCCTGTTAATACTACTAAAGAAAAATCAAGTATAAGTTGAAAAATAAATATATTAGAAGATCAAAAAATAAAAAAAGATGAAAAAGAAAAATATAATGATATAATACTTATGCTTGAAAGAAAAGATGAAGATAAAAACAAAAGACATAAAAAAGAAAAATATACAAAAAGACAATTAATAAAAATAGCAAAAGACTGAACTTTTAAATTAGAAAATA
>CAYOIP010000120.1:0-1956 GCA_964404065.1 uncultured Candidatus Peribacteria bacterium | reverse complement strand
TAGCTATAGTTTTGTTTTAATATTCCTTGTTACACTTATATTTATTTATTTAATATCTAATTATTATAATTGATTATGTATAAAATATAGAAAAATGAGAAATGAGTATAAAAACCTTTATACTAAACAACTTGTTAAAATACTTATGAGTAAAAATGAGATTTTTCAGTCAAATAAAGTAGAAAATGAAATTATATTATTAGATAAGTATATTTGAAAGAATACATTTTATAACAAAAAAATGTGATTTCCAATTTATTGACTTTTTTGGATACCAAGTGCAATTATATTAGGTTTTCTTATTTTAATATTTTATTTTTTATGAAATAAAGTTTTATATTGAACTTTATCTTTATCAATATTAATATGAATAACTTGAAGTATAATTGTTATACAAAAAAGTATAGATATTTTTTTATCATTTTATAAAGATTTAACAAAATATTTCATAATAGTTGAAAATTTTTGGGATTTTTTTGATAACACACCAGAAATTACATGATATGACACTTGAAAAAACTTTGAATATAAAAACTGAAACTTTGAAATAAAAAATCTAACATATTATTATGATAAACAAAATAAAGTTTTTGATAAATTTGATTTAGAAATACAGTGATGAAAAATATTAGCAATAGTTTGAAATAGTTGATGATGAAAGACAACTTTGATGAAGCTACTTGCTTGATATATTAGACCAATTTCTTGAGAAATAATAATTGATTGACAAAAATTAAGTAAAACTTCTCTAAAAAGTTATTATGAAAATATTTGATATCTTACACAAGAACCATCAGTATTTGATTGAACAGTTTTAGAAAATTTGATGTATGGAATAAATGTAGAGACAACCATTTATAGCGTCTCAAAAGATAATCAAGACACGATAAATCGTGTCTCTACGGAAAATGAATTTGAAAACCAATTACACCAAATCATCAAAGATGCAAAATGTGAATTTATTTATGAGTTACCGAATTGATTAGATACAGAAATATGAGAAAGATGAGTTAAATTGTCTGGATGACAAAAACAAAGATTAGCAATTGCAAAGATAATGCTAAAAAATCCTAAAATAATATTTTTAGATGAACCAACTAGTGCACTTGATAGTTTTAGTGAGGATAAAATTACAAAAGCACTTCATAATTTATTTAAAGATAAAACAGTAATAATTATAGCTCATAGGCTACAAACAGTAAAACATGCTGATAAAATAATAGTCCTTGAAGAGTGAAAAGTAGTTGAAGAGTGAACTCATACAAGTCTTATAAAACAAAATTGAATTTATAAAAAGATGTTAGATTTACAAAGTGGATTTTAGAGATTGTCTAAAAAATTTATACAAAACATATTAATTTTTATTCTAAAAGTAGCTTAATTAAGCTACTTTTCCTTTTATTAACTAAACTTCTAAAAAAACTTTGACATTTAATCAAAAAAAAATAAAATTCTTCTCGCTTTCTTTAAGAAATATTTACAAGATGCTAAAAATATTATTCATTAAAAAAGCAAAACATACAAAATATTCCTCCATAGCTCAGCGGTAGAGTAGATGGCTGTTAACCATTTGGTCGTTGGTTCGAATCCAACTGGGGGAGCCATTTTTTTATTAAAGCTATTAATAAAAAAATAAGTACATTAAAATTATATAAGGTACGGAGAGATGGCAGAGTGGTCGATTGCACCGGTCTTGAAAACCGGCATGGCGCAAGTCATCTAGGGTTCGAATCCCTATCTCTCCGCCATTTAAAAATAAAGTAAAATTGGTAAAGTTTAGGCTTACCAATTTTATATTTAAATAAGGAAGGGTGCCTGAGTGGCTGAAAGGGCTCCCCTGCTAAGGGAGTGAACATATTACATGTTCCGTGAGTTCGAATCTCATCCCTTCCGCCATTTAAAACCCAACCTACGGGCCTGTAGCTCAGGGGTTAGAGCAGTCGGCTCATAACCGAT
>CAYOIP010000119.1:0-1978 GCA_964404065.1 uncultured Candidatus Peribacteria bacterium | reverse complement strand
TTGAGCTGGAAAACTTGAAGAAATTATTGCAGATATGCAAGAATCTGGAGCGAATTTACTCATTTTATGAAACATATTAAAACCAATTCAAATTTATAATATCAATGAAAAATTAAAAACTATTGGAGCAAAAGCCTGGGATAGAGTAGATCTCATTTTAAAAATATTTGAAAAAAATGCTAAAACTATGGAATCAAGACTTCAAATAGAATTAGCTTCAATCAAATATATGTGACCAAGAATTTTTGGTATGAGTCAAGAGCTTTGAAGTGCTGGAAGATGATGATCAAAACTTTCAAGATGATCCGGAGAAACTAATACTGAAATCATGAAAAGACATTTACACGAAAGAGAAATGCATATCAAAAAAGACCTTGAACAATATAAAAAAGTTAGATCTGAACATAGAAAATCAAGAACTAAAAAATGATTAAATACTGTTTGAGTAGTAGGTTATACAAATGCTTGAAAATCTAGTTTAATGAATTTTTTAACTCGTAAATGAGTTTTGAGTGAAGATAAACTTTTTGCAACACTCGGAACTTCTGTTGGGAAAATGTATATTGAGAATAATTATGATAAATCATGAGAGTTTATAAGACCAAAAGATATTTTAATCAACGATACTATTTGATTTATTCGTGATTTGCCACCAAACTTGATTGACGCTTTTGCTTCAACTCTGGAAGATAGTATAGAATCAAATATTTTACTTCATGTTGTTGATACTTCAGATCCAAAAATAGAAGAAAAAATCAAAGTAGTTGATGATATTTTAAAAAAAATTTGAGCTAATCAAAAAAAACTTTATGTATTTAATAAAATTGATTTGGTTTCAAAAGAAAAACTAAAAGAACTAAAAGAAAAATTTAGTGAATTAAAACCTATTTTTATTTCGACTTATTCTTGAGAATGAGTTTGAAATTTAAAAGATAAGATTATAAAAAACTTATAAATTTTCTTGCAATTTTTTTTAAATAATTAATATCTAAACTTATTTTTAAAATATTTTTATGGATTTAGATAGAAGAGTTTTAGATATAAATGATAAATTATCATCTTTGGTAATAAAAAATCCCGAGTTAGCTGATAGGGTTACTAATTTGATAGAAGAGATAATAAAAAGGGTAAAAGATATTAAAAATTCTGAAATTGATACTCAAATAAATGAAGTTTTGGAATTATTAGAAAAGATACTTTCTTTATGAAATTCTCCAAGAGATTCTAGAAATAGATTTAAATTGATTGACAAAGACATATTAGAATTTGAATTTAATCCTGAAAGATTTCCTATAGAATTACAAAAATTGGAAACTTTTGTTAAAATAATTAAATGACTTTTATGAAATTGAGTTATAGATGATATTTGAATTTTTTATTTGTGAAATTGATTTTTATCACCAGAATTTTATTTTAAATTTGATTGAGAAGATTTACACTTACAAATGACTAAAGTAAAATGAGGAGAAATATTTAGAAAGTTAAAAAAAGAAGCTTGAAAACATTTTTGAGATATAAAAACTTCTGAGTGAAATATAATTATTTTATGAGAAAAGAAATCTAGATTTCATTTTATTAAACTTATTTGAAATTTTGCTATTTTTGTTAAATTAAATGATAATCTTGAACTTGAAGATTCTATTTGAGAAATGATATTATGAGAATTTAAACTTTAAAAATCTAAAAAAAATTGCAATTTTAAAAAAATAAATATTATTCAAATCTTATAATAGTTTTTAATTTTTGTATTATGAGTTGAGAAAAACCTGGAGGAATAATTTGATGGCCATTATGATATACAACAGAAAGAGCAAAACAATTAGCAGCTGAAGAATTAATAAAAAAAGAAGAAGAAAAATTAAAAAATAAATCAAAATGAGCTGTAAAGACAATATTATCTAAATCAAAAAAATAAAAAACTCTTAGAAATGAACTGCACCCAACTTAGTGAAATGGAAATAAAAAATCCTTAAGTTAA
>CAYOIP010000118.1:0-2062 GCA_964404065.1 uncultured Candidatus Peribacteria bacterium | reverse complement strand
CTCAGTTCTAAAATTTACAGGAGTTGGCAAAGTAGTATTTAAATCATCTTCTAATTTATATTCTCAAAAAAAGTAAGAATTTACATCAATATTATATAAACTTGATAATATTTTTGAATAAATAGATCTATAATCAACTCAAATTCAAAACCAATCATTGTATTCTTTTTCAGGAGATATTTTTCAAACTACTTTATCAGGAATTGCTGTTTTAAGTGCATTATTTGTAGTTAATATAAAATATCATCCTCATTGCCCGTGATCAGTTCAAATAGTTCAATTAGCTTTTAAAGTTCTTCAAAATTCGCTATAAACTACAATTGTTACATCTTTTCATGAAGCTTTCACATTATTAAAAAATGCTGTAATATCAGAAACTAAATCTTTAGTTCTACTATTTAGATTATATGCTCAAGATTTTAGTTGATCTCCATGAGTATCATAACCTCATCAACCTGGAACATAATAAGTAATTCAAAGTCAATTATCCATTAAATTTTTTGTAAAGTTAAGTCTTCAACTCAAAGTATATCAAACACTAGATTGTCAGCTATTTCACACATTATCTAAAGTTATAGAATTTATAAAAGTTGATTTTGTATCAGAAGGATAATTTCTGAAATTCAACATAGCTTTTAAACTATTTAGTTGTTGAGTCTTTTCAGCAGTTGATGGTCCAGAAATATTATTTTTATACAAAATAGAGTTTCAACCAATATTTATATATCTTCAATTTGTGTAAATCGGTGGTCTATTTGTTCATAAAACTACATTATTTAATGGATTTGTATCATTTTTTATAAGTTCTCAAATAAGCCCTGGAGTTCAAACAGTTTGCAACGCCTTTTGACTTGCTACTTGAATCGCAGCTGTATCATGTCATCTAGAATGATTTGGAGCTCAAACTCTATTTACTATTCTTAATTCCCCACTATCAAAAAACGGTTTTAATCATTCTAAATTTTTGTTTAGATAAACACTTCCTAAATCAATTACATTTGATCAGGTCATAGCAAGTTCTCATCTAATATTTTCATAATATGTACTATCAGTTTTAGGAATAACTCAATTCATCCAATCATATCAACCATAAAGTTCTATCATAACTAATTTTTTTGAAGAATCATTTATTGGTGTTGATCAAATAGAGTCAGTAATTTGAGCTAAATCATATCAACTTTTTAGTAAAAACTCTGGTTGAGACAGAAAAAATGAGATTAGAGATTTTAAATATTTATTTCTATAATTTGTATTATTTGGTAAATACATTCTGTCAGCTCAAAGAGAATCTTTTAATAAATAATTTTTTATTTCCGTTTTCACGCTATCAGGTAGAGTTTTCCCAAAATAAAAATATTTTTCAAATTCCAAAATAGTTTCATCAATAGTTATATCTCTTTCAAGTGAATATCAACTATCTACATTAAAAGTCATATTTGCTATAGAATAACTTCCAGTTCCATATAAAAATGATCCTGAGGAAACTGTTAATTGTCAGTTTGAAGAATTAAAAGTTCATTCTAAATTTACTTTTCAAGAAGATGTTTGTATATAAAAATCTGGAAAAACTACAACTCAAGTTGCAAAATTTATAGTATTTGCACTTATTACTCAGGCATTTACACTTGGTATAACATAAGAAAATAACTTATCAATATATGAAACTCATCAAGTACCAGTTTCAAAAGTTCAAGTATCAGTTTGTCAATTATCTACTGTTGTTTCTCAAG
Source organism: uncultured Candidatus Peribacteria bacterium (assembly GCA_964404065.1). Taxonomy (GTDB): domain Bacteria; phylum Patescibacteriota; class Gracilibacteria; order BD1-5; family UBA6164; genus UBA7396. The sequence goes on along the minus strand of CAYOIP010000118.1, from coordinate 332 downwards.
AATTTGTTTGAGTATCTTGAGTTGATCATGTTGAAGTAGTAGAGGAATTAGTTTCATCTAAACTTCCACTTTGAGTTTCTCCAGTTCAACTTTGTTCTTGATTATCTAAAGGTATGATATCTTCACTTCAAGTTCAACTACCTTCAAGCTGTCAATCATTACCAGAAGTTCAAAAAGAAGAAATATTTCATTGTATCGCTGGATCATTTTGAAATAAATTTTCATTTAAAGAAATTGTAATATTTGAAAGATTTATACTTCAAGAATAAGTATTTCAAGTATTTGTTTTTACTGATATAGTTCAAGAATTTGTCAGTCTAGTAATTGGTAAA
>CAYOIP010000117.1:0-2091 GCA_964404065.1 uncultured Candidatus Peribacteria bacterium | reverse complement strand
GTTTGTTATATAAGTCTTCGAATGATGTCATAAAAACAACAAAACAATAAAAATTTTTTTTAATAAATTAATTTTCCATAAATTTAAAAAAAATTTGTAAATTATTTATTTTAAATATAATGAACTTGAGCAATCTTTGGTTAAATAATTTTCACTATTATTCAAGAAGAATTTTATATCTTTTGTTATAGAGTGGTTTATTACAAGATTATGCTTGTATTTATTTTTTTAATTTGTTGTACATGAACGAACAAATTGCAGAAAACAGAAAACTTTTCGTTGGAAATTTACCTTGGGAAATGAGAGGTAAAGATTTAGCTGAAGCATTTTCAGAATTTGGTCAAGTAGAATTTGCTACAGTTATACTTGATAGAGAAACTAAAAGAAGTAAAGGTTTTGGTTTCGTTACTTTTGTTAATTTAGAAGATGCTAAAAAAGCTTTAGCTGAAACTAATGAAAAAGAATTAGAAGGTAGAAAAATCTTCGTTTCTTATGCAAAAGAAAGCGGAGAAAGACCAGCTAGAGACTAATTTAATATAGTTTTAAAAAAATGCTTAGATGTAAAATCTAAGCATTTTTTAGTTAATTTAATATTTTTAAAAATTTAAGGCGGTCGCAAGCGACCGCCTTTGCCTTACTGGTTTTTTTCAGGGTGATTTGAAGTTGCCATCGGGCAACCGCCACAATCTCTTCCTTTTTTTTTCTCGCGTTCACATTCCGAACTATCCGGTGTATGACCATGATTGCATCCGGTCAATTGGATGCCTTCACGACCAGCACGAGGGTCATAAAAACGACCAACAGTTTGAGGCATATGTTTCCCCTTTCTAAATCACCGCTCCACATTATATGGTTTACGGCATAAATATTATATACTTCTAAATTATTTTTGTCAAAATTATTTATTACACTTGTCTATTTAAATATTCGTTTGATAAAAAATAAAATATAAATACAATCCAACAGCTAAAAAATATAAATTATAAATAAATGAACAAACAACTTGTATTGATGGATAAACTCTCTTCTAAAAAAGAATGAGTTGATTGATGAAAAATTATATCAGACGAAATTAAAGATCAAATGACAATTCTTATGTCATCTGGTTTTTCTGTTTTAAATAGAAAGGATTTCTTTTGATGATCAAATAATTTTAAATTATATTTTATTCAATGATCAATGTATCAAGAATTTATACTTCCACAAACTCAATTTATGTTGAAATTTATAAAAGAAAATCAAGAATTATATAATGAAATAGTATCAAAAATGACAGATTATCAAAATGATAGATCAATTAAAAGAAAAATTGATGGTTTACTTTATGAAGCTTATTTGATAATCAGACAATATCCTGAATCTCCTTCAAATTACGATATATGCAAATAAAAATAAAAATAAAAAATAGATTACTTAAAAGTAATCTATTTTTCATTTAGTTTATCGATTCATTTATCAGCATCTTTTAAAAGTCATTCTACAAAATAAAATAAACTTACTCATAAAAGTAGTCATGCAATACCAAATAAATGTTCTGATACAATAAGTATAACAAAAGTTAAACTTACAGGTAAATTTAGAAATTTTGATACAATTTTTGGATTAAGATAATATGCTTCTACAAAATGAACTATAGATATCATTAATATCATCAATATAACTGCATTAAATCATCAAACAAGACTATATCATACAAACAAAATAGGAATAGATGATAAAAATGTACCCAAAACAGGGATAAGTCAACATAAAAAAACTACAATAATCAATGTTAATATATAAGGAAAAGTCATTCAAAACATCCATCAAATTATATATAATCCTATCGTAGTCAGTATAGTATTAACCAAAGCTATCATAGCTTGAGCTTTTAAAATAAGTCAAAAACTTTTTACTATTCTTTCAAAAAAATCTGCATATTCATGATAAAAAAATGAAAAATTTGATTCTTTAATTCATAAAAAATATTCTTTAATCTTGTCTCTATCCACGATAAATATATAACTAAGTATAAGAGAAAGAATTATTTGCAAAAATTACGATCAGCCCGCGATTCCGGCGGATGTCGTTGGCGACCTGGCGGGCTTCTTG
>CAYOIP010000116.1:0-2116 GCA_964404065.1 uncultured Candidatus Peribacteria bacterium | reverse complement strand
TGTAAAAAAATTATGACTCTGCGTTCAACCGATTGACCAAATCACTTCTTAATGTTTCTAAATTCATTATCAGCACAGAAGGATAATATTGGAGGACCACAGAGATTTTCCCTCCAAACCCTCGAACACCAAACTCTTCCAAGAATTTTCGAGGTGGCGATTCTCCTCCGATCCATAAGTCAGGCACGCCCTTTGTTTCCATGTCAAGAAGGCTTGCAAGAAAGAAACCTTCCCCGAAATGGACCAGATAGGGGTCTTTCATTGTGCGCCAGGTGATTAACTCATATTTGGCCCCTTGATCCAACTCAGGGAAGATTTCTCGTATTTTTTCCAAGACAACCTTCGTATCGCTCGCATGGATTCCTCGCTTTGTAAGCTCTCGCACAAGAGAGAATTCAAACAGGTTTCTTATGGAAAAAAGGCGGGCTTTGCCCTGAGACGTCGGCCCCGTGACATCAGCCTGTATAACTCCAAGCCTTGTCCAATATTGGGCTTGACTCATCTTCAACCCAATGGTTTTGCAAACCTGATTGATTCGCCACTCCATGTCTCTCACAAACTCTTTAATTATTCAAGAGTATTTTAATACAACAATAATTCATTGTCAAGTATTATTTATCAAAAAATAATCGTATTTATTTTAAAGATGACATACAAACAAAGAAAGTATAGAAGCTACTAAACTTTTAAAAGATGCTTGATTTAAAGTAGTTGCTCACATGATGCCAAATTTACTTGGAAGTAATCCAGAACTAGATAAAAAAGCTATGAAAGAAGTTTGGGATAATCCAGATTTCAGGCCTGATGAGATAAAAATCTATCCAATGGTAGTTACTGATAAAGCAGAACTTACAAAAATCTGGAGAGAATGATGATTTAAAGCATATGATGATGAAACTTTGATAAATTTGATGTCAGATTTAGAAGAAATGATTCCAGAATATGTTCGTATTAATAGAACTTATAGAGATATTCCAGCTTCTGAGATACTTCATTGATCTACTCTAAGTAATCTAAGACAAATAGTTGAAGAAAAATTAGCTAAAAAATGAATTAATTTACTTGATATAAGACATAGAGAAATAAAAGCAAAACTAAATAATCCAGAAAATACAGTTTTGCATACATATTCATACGAAGCAAGTGAATGAACTGAATATTTTTTAACTTTTGAAGACCCAAAAGATAGAACAATTTTTTCTCTTTTGAGATTAAGATTACCTTGAAAAAATAATGAAATTATTGAAGTATTACCAGAATTAAAATGATCTGCATTAATTCGTGAAATTCATACTTTTTGAGATCAATTATCTATATGAGAAGCATGAAGTACTTTCGGGCAACATATAGGTTTCTGAAAAAAACTTATTACAGAAGCAGAGGAAATCGCTAAAAAAAATCATTACAAAAAAATGGCAGTTATAGCATGAGTTGGGGTAAGAGAATATTACAAAAAAAGATGATATATTTTTGAAGGAGAATATATGGTTAAGGAATTATAATTTTATTAAAAAAATTAGACTTAAAAAATATTTTTTATATAATCCGTAAATCACAAAAAAATATTTTTTAAAAACAAAAATATGAAAAGATTAGCAAGATGTATACTAAAAAATAAAGATTGAAAAATTATGTTAGTTAGACATAAATGAAAAAATATTTGGACAATGCCAGGCTGACATATAGAAGATAAAGAAAATATTTATGATGCTATAAAAAGAGAAATAAAAGAAGAACTATGAATTGATATAAAAATACTTTGAAAAAAACTTTGATTAGAAGTTGATAATGTTAAAGAAATGCCTCTTCCGATATCTATATACAAAATAGATTATATAAATAAAAAAGGTAAAAAAGAAAAAAGACTAGAATATATATTTCTAGCCAAAATTAAAAGTGATATCATAAAAACTCAAATAGAGGAAATCGAAGAATATAAATGGTTTGAAAGTTGTGAAATTGAAAGTCTAGAAAATACTTTTGAACAAATAAAGTGACTAATTAAAATAATTTAATGAATATTATTTACAGATGAATATAAATTTATTATTTCATCAACCTCTAAATTGTAAAACATAAACAGGTTGTGTAGAAAGTACTTATGAATAAAATTACT
>CAYOIP010000115.1:0-2179 GCA_964404065.1 uncultured Candidatus Peribacteria bacterium | reverse complement strand
TATCTGATTATTTTCCTCCATTACTTCTTGTATCTCATTTACAACTTCATCAACTGTTTCTTCTCAAGTTAATTCTTTATCTAACTCGTCAAAAAAATCTTTCATATTTATTTTATGATTAAAAATTTAAAATATTAAAAAATATAATGACACAAAAACAAGTAATTTTTACATAAAAAAATGATTTTTCTTAAACTGAAAAAATGAAGTTAAGCCCCATAATAATGAAACTACTTATATTTTACTTGAACTTGTGAAATGAAAATATTTTTTAATTCAAATATATTATATAGATTTTTGTAAATACTGCAAAAAATTTTCCAATTTTATATCTATTTTAGTAATATCCCGATAATAATCAGATATAGTAGTTTTTGAAGAAAAACTACTTTGTTGAAATTCTCTATTTTTAAAAATATAATCAGAGAAATAATTATACTTTTGTTTTAATATATCACTTTTTTTAGCCTTTTCTTTAAATGAATTATTATGTAATACAAAATAGGTAAAACTTTCTGCGAAATCTTCATATTTATTTGTCATAGAATATCCTGAAACAAAATCAGATCAAGTTAATCAACTTTTTATAACTTTTGTACTTTCCCATGATATATCATAAAAATATTTACTTGGATCAATATTATTAAAAACTGAACTATCTAAATAATATATATCTAAATGATGTGCAAACTCATGAATAAAAACAGATACTATTTCTTCATTTTCATAATTTTTTATTCAAAATAATTTTATTACTCATCATTTCATTTTTCATCTTACATCATACATTATTTTATTTAGCTCCACTGTTAAATCTATAACTTTATCGTTTATACTTGTTGAGGATAGTATTTTTCTCAAAATAAAAGTTTGTAAACTTACATCATTTGAAAAATTATCTGGAATATATGTAAAATAAAAAGGGTTTAATTTAATTATCTCCTTTTCTTTTACAGCAGAAATAGTCTCAAAAACATTATTATCCAATGTTTTTGAATTTACAAATGAAGAATTATTATTTAATTCTTCATTTGTAGCAATTTTTGTAGATTCAAGTGAGATATCTGGTTCAATTTGCAAAAACAAACTTCTATCAATATATATTTCTTCAGCTTGTTTTGAAGATGATTCAAAAAAATAAGTCTTAATAAAAAAAATTATTAAGCTAAAAAAAATTGTAAGAATTATTATTACTAAGAAATCTTTTTTAGGCATAAAGGGAATTATAATCAATATATCAAGTTAACTAACAATGCAATTATTCAAGATGCTGAAACTAATCATAAAAACCCAACTAGAGACCATTTTATTATATTTTTTCATTTTTTGATTTTTTCATCATTTCATCAACTTGCAACAAGCACCATAGAACCATAAGCTATAAATCATATAGCAGCAAGGGCTAGGATTATTGATACATTTTTTATGAAGTTTAGAATAATGGTTTTAAATCAACCAGATACAGTTAAATCATTTGATTGAACAACAGTAGATCAATCTAAACATCATTGCAAGGTAGTTTTCATATCTCATATATTTCAATCTTGTTTACAAGCTGAATAATCAGATAGAACAGGATTAAAGGCAAATAATGATAATACCAAAAATGAAAATATTAGGATTTTTTTTATCATATAAAAACTTAATAATAAATAAATTCATAACTGTCATTCCTGCCTTCGCAGGAATGACAAACATCTTTAAATTATAATCCTATTGTAGTTACAAGTTTTACTATTCCCCAAGATAAACCAATAACTACAAGTCCTATAACAGCATACATAAGCATTTTCCAAGCTTTTTTAAATTGTTCTTCATTTCAAGACGAAGTTATAAAAAGATATCCTATATATACAAAAACTCAAATAGTTATCAATGCCAAGAGTCAAAAAGTATAATCTACTATAGTTTTAAAAATACTATCAATAACTCATGTTCAAGTTTTATCTCCTGGTTTTATTATAGAAGGTCAATCAGGAATAATATCTGTTTGTAAATCTGCATAAACAAAAATACTTGAAAATAAATAACTAATAAAAAGTAAGATTTTAAATATTAAATTTTTATACATAGATTAAATTTATATTAATAACTAAGAAAATGATTTAGGAGATAATTAAAACTATTGCTAGCACTGACTACATTCATTATTAATTATTTGAGTTTTTGTATATATAGG
>CAYOIP010000114.1:0-2221 GCA_964404065.1 uncultured Candidatus Peribacteria bacterium | reverse complement strand
TTACTATTTATTTTTGTATTTATTTCTACATATATCTTTTCGAACGTAATGTCTCTTGATTATTATATGGATAGAAAAAATAGTGATATCACCGAAATTGCCAGATACCTAGGTAAAAATCTGTCAGACAATGAGAAAGTACTCAGATCTGATTCAATATCAAAAAACATTGTTCTCTATGACCCATCTATAAAAATAATAAATTTTGCTACTCTATCATCAAATTCTTTAAACAGAGTACATCTTGAGTTGTTAACCATAAACCTGAAGGACCTGCTAAAAAAATATAATATAAAATATGTGTTAGTTGAGAATGAGGAAGAACTTAAAAATTTTTATCCTTGGATAAATAGCGAAACCCAACAAATAGACAGAAATACTTTAATTTCTGGAGTCAATTCTCATGACAATTCTCAAGAACTTAATAACATCATTTACAATGAGACGTTTGAGCTGGAGACAATTTTTCCAGAATACTTATTATATAGAGTTAAGAAATAATTTATGAACATAGCAATATTCAACAGAGATAAAAATAGTTTCGGAGGTCAAGAACAGCACTCTCAATACCTCGCTAATCAAATTTCTTTTAAACACAAGATAACTTATGTAACGTTGAAGTCAAAAAATTCTTTATCAATTTTAAAAAAAAACATACCAATTATTATTTTAAATAAAATTATTTATTTTTTTGATGAGACATTATGTCTAGATATTTTTGCAAAAAATTTTAAAGAATGGCTTAAAACTCAAGATTATTTAATTGTTAATAATCCATTAACACTGTTTGCAGTCCAAATATTTTTTCAAAAAAAATATAATCAAAAAATAATAACTATATTTCATAGCAAAACTTATAGTGAAAAAAAGATTAAAAATATCTTAAACAATATGAAAAGTTTTGTTTTTTTGCAAATAGCATCTATATACTCTGATGAGTTCGTTTTCTTAACAAAAGAAGATGAAGCATTCTTTAATAAAAAAATTATTTTTAATAAAAAACCAAAATATAACATCATTAAAAATGGAGTTGAAACAAAAATATTTTCTATAGAAGAAGATAAAAAATATTTTCCAAAATCAATAATTTTTGTTGGAAAATTAACTAAATCAAAAGGTGTTGAAGACATTATAAAAATAGCTAAAAAAATGAAGTTATTTAAATTTACTTTTGTTGGAAAAGGTCCACTTGAGAAAGAAATAATTAAGCAAAAAAATTGCCAATTAAAGGGTATTCTGACTCAAAAAGAAATTGTAAAAGAATATAGAAAACATAGTGTTCTAATACTTCCGTCTTATTCCGAATCATTCCCATTATCAATAGTGGAAGCGATGTCTTCTGGTCTATATATTATAACTTCTAAAATATACGGACTTTCTGAAATTGTCCTCCCAGAATTATTGGGAAATAGTGTGGTTGAACCAGGAGATACTGATAAGATTGCAAAACTTCTCAAAGAAATTTTTAATAATGAAATGGGATTGAGAAAAATCAGCAAAAATAATGTTGCATATGCTAAAAAAAATTTTTCTATAGAAACAATGGGGAAAAAATATCTTGAGCTAATTAAACAATAATTAGGCATAATATGACAGATAACCAAAAAATTATATTTTTACACAATACTGTAGCAGAATACAGAATTCCTCTTTTTAAAGAACTAAAAAAACACTTTAACGAAAGTATCCAGATTTGGATTTATCATGACAAAAAGAAAATAATAGATTTTCATTTTTTTAAATACAAAAAAATATTTGTTTTATTCAGTACTGATGTTATTTTGAATTTGTTGAAAACTGATTTTGATATTTTGATTATTTCTGGATCCCATTCATACGAGACAATATTTTTTTGGATTATAGCTAAACTCAAAAAAAAACATGTAATTTTTTGGACAGAAACATGGATGTGGCCGAATATGAACATAAAAGATATTTTTTTTCTGAAAATACTTAGTTTAATTGCTAAAAATTCAGAAAGAGTTATCTATCCGGGAAAAAAAGTTAAAGAATTTTATGATTATCTTAAAATAGATGATAAAAAACAATTCTTTGCTCCAAACACAAGTTTTAAAAAAAATTTTAAAGCATCAATTAATAATAATCCCTTTAGTCTTGGTTTTTTTTCAAGAATTATTCCTAGAAAGGGACTCCATCTTTTATTAAAATCAATTAAAAACTTAAAAGGTAAATATAAGCTGCACTATTCTGGAATTATTGA
>CAYOIP010000113.1:0-2228 GCA_964404065.1 uncultured Candidatus Peribacteria bacterium | reverse complement strand
ACCCATTGGCACATTAAACTGGCCTTTAGAATTCACTCTATAAAGTCCGTTAAAACAAGTTCTATTTAGATATATAAATCTTCAAGCTCTTTCAATATCTGTAAAACTTTCTTGCCAATTTTCACTTCTATCCCAAGATCTTATTTTTTCATAAAACTTTTTAGAATATTCACAAGTTTTAAGAAATTTTATAAGTAATTTTGGTTTATTTTTGATAACTTGATACGTGTTTATTAGTTCAGAATTTACATCACTTAAAAAACTTTGTTTCTTTTGAATATTAAAAAACACAGCTCCACCTCATAAAAATGGTTCGTGATAATTATTAAATTCACTCGGGAAAAGTTTTTGTAATTGTGGTAATATTTGTCTTTTTCATCAAACCCATTTTACAAAAGGTTTTGCATTTATCATCTCTTTATTTGTTTCAAAAAAAGACTTTGCTTCTTCTGTTGAAGCAAAATTCATATGTTCCCACCAAGATTTTACAACTTGAAAATCAAGTCAAAATTGAATTGAAAATTTCAAACTATCTAGAGCTAAACTTGTCATAATTAAAACAAAAAATTATATTAATATTAAGTATAAGAAAATTAAAAATTAATCAAAGATTTTTTCTCAAAATATTTGCATTTAAAAAATTTTTGAATAAAATAATTTTGTATTACCACGAAGAAGAGACCGAACGGTGTTGGTGCCTAAGGACAGCTTCTTCTTTTTTTGTATTCAATTTTATTTTTTATATGGTCAACACCTAAGTTACTTCTATAATCTGTATTAATTTGCTTATATAAAGAAGAATATTTTTTATTTGGAAACAAAATTTTTTCAAGCAAATTCTTTGATATGAGATATTTTACAATTTTTATATAATCCCCATCTCAAGAAACTAAAACTATTTTATCAAAATCTTTTTCATCAATAATTCTTCTCATTATTTCAAAAACTATATCAACATCAACATTTCATTTCTTCTTTCAAATCATATCTGAAGAATGTTCTCTAAAAAATAGTATAAATCCCGCTTTTTGAAGTTTGGTATACAAGTCTTGTTCATCTTCTGATAAAAATCACAAAAAGAAATAGACTTCATTTACATTGTATTTATCTTTTAAATAAACTCTAAACTTTTGAAAATCTATTTTCCAATTTTCACTCGTAGTTCAAAGATGTAGATTTTGACCATCAATAAAAGCGATGTTATTTACTTTTTTCATAATTTTAATTTATTTAATATATAGTAATTATATACTTTTAATTTTAAAGTCAAAAATAAAGAAGTTATTTCTAACTTCTTTTTCTAAATCAACTAAAAACTATTTTTGAGTTCCTTCTGCTAAAGCTTTTCATTCACCTCAAACTTTTGTAGCAACTAGATCAATTATCAACCCATAAATTGCTCAAGCTATTACAGTTGCAACTAAGATATTCCAAGCATTTGGCATAGCTGAAATAAATGGTCCAAAAGATATATCTAAACTAATTAAAGCTCAAATACAAAATCATCTTAATGCTGGATACATTCTGATTTTGAAAACAGGATGAACTGTCATAAATCAAGCAAATGCTACAACAAATCCGATTAAGAATCTGTTAAATACTATATTCCACATCATAGCGCTTCCCCAATAATCAGGATTTGCAGCTAATGTAGTATCTCACTTCCAAGTAAGAAATGCACAAAGTAATCCAAAAAGTATTCATAAAATAACGGATGTTACCATCCTCTTCACCATAGGTAAAGAACAAACTCATTTTTTAGCCATAGAACAAAAAGTTAAAAAATAAACAATCTATAATATAAGAACATTTTCAACAAAAGCAATAAAAAAAGAAGTTATTTGTTTAACTTCTTCTCTTTTTTGCATTTTTTCTTCTTCTTAATCTTTTTGGTGCAGCAAGTTTTTGTTTAATTCTATCTTCATTTGCAACTAATACTGAGAAAATAACTTCTCTATATGAAGATAGGATTTCTCACATCATTTCAAATTCATACCCTTCATCTAAATCAACTTCATCACCTAAATAATCAAGTGCATCTTGGATTCAAAAAGCTTTTATTTGCATATCTCTTACAATATGTCTTGTTTCTTCAATCAGATTTCTTGTTTCGTAATCAATTCAAGCTTCATTCATTGTAGCATTCTCTGCTTTATAACTCAAATAACCTTGAATTGCTTCATTTACAATATTTTCAATAATTAATCTAATTTTCTCCTCAAAAACAT
>CAYOIP010000112.1:0-2233 GCA_964404065.1 uncultured Candidatus Peribacteria bacterium | reverse complement strand
TTTGGAAAAGTTCATTGAAAAGATTTTTCTGGGTAGGCACAAGACCTACCCCTACATTCTCTGTAGGGGCAATCCCTTGTGGTTGCCCTATAGATGAAATTTTATCATTTATCTCACTTAAAAATACGCTTTGTAATTTTATTTTATTTTCAACTGATAAAGGAAAAGATAAAATCAACTCTTTTTTTGCTCTAGAACAGGCTACAAAAAACAATCTTCTTTCTTCTTCAATTGGGTCAATTTCGCTTTGTAATCATTCTCAAGCTATTCAAGAAGGTAGTTTCAATTTATCAATTACTTTTTTATTATCCCAATTTCATGTAAATAAATTTGGTATAAAAACTGTATCGTATTCAAGTCATTTACTTGAATGTGCTGTCAAAATCTGAATTCAAGTTTTTGGTTTTCTAAGTATTTGTCTTGGAATATTATAATTGTATTCATAATGCAAATCTATTTTTTGTAAAAAATCTCCAACGCAGAAATCTTTATTTATAGAAATATAATCTTTTATTTTATTAAAAAGTGTGAAAATATCTTCTATATCATCGAAATTTCCATGTTTTTCTATATAAGGAATAATTCAAATTTTTTCTATAAAATAAGAGAAAAACTCTACAAAATTTAACTCTTTTAGTTTAGTAGATAAATCTAAAAAATCATTTTTAAAATTTATAATCACATCTTTATCAGACAAAGAAATATCTTTTGTTTCTATGTCAGTCAAAAAATCAAAAAAACTTAGTTTAAATTTTCTAGTGTAATTATAATTGTAAAGCTCTTTATTTATTCTAAAAATATCAACTTGATTCAGTCAAATTATGCTACTTCTAGCAATATCTATGAAATAATCATCATGTAAAAAATAATTATCTAAACAAGTTAAATATTTAATAATAAATTTAACATAATTATTTTTCAAAATATCAGTATTTAGTTTTGAGACAACTGAAATATTGTTTTGCTCAAAATAAAGCGAAAACTCTTGAACTTCAGAATTATTTCTCACAATAATTGCTATTTCTTCAGGATTAACCTGATTTTCTAATTTATTTTTTACTTCTTGTAATAAATAAGCTTTTTGTTCTTCAGACGTATTTGGAGTTACTAAAACTGGTTTATTTGAAATATTTTTTAGATTTGAATTACTTGAAATAAGTTTTTTTTCTAAAGAGTTTATTCTTTTAGAAAGTCTTTCATTGTTATTATCTATTAAAGTCGTGCATAAATCCAAAATATTTTGAGTTGAACGATAATTATTTTCCAAAACTATTATCTGAGTATCTTTGTATTTTGAAGCAAAATCAAGCATATTTTCTATATTTGCTCATTGAAAACGATAAATTGATTGATCATCATCTCAAACAACTAGAATGTTTCACCCTCATCCTCCAACTCCTTCTCCTTTGAGAGGAGAAGGAGAGTTTCCCCTCTCCTCTCAAAGGAGAGGGGCTGGGAGTGAGGTTACTGATAAAATCAAATCAATTATTTTATTTTGAGCATTGTTTGTATCTTGAAACTCATCAAGCATAATAAACTGAAATTTTTCAGCATAATGATATCTCAAATCTTCATCTTTTTCAAAAGCTTGAACAACAAACTGAATCATATCTGAAAAATCGTATTTTGAAGTTTTTCTTAAAGTTTCTAGATAAATTTTATAAATATGATTTAATTCTTGTAATTTTTTTATATGTTTTTCCTGATCTGTTTTTGTTTTTTCATACTTCTTCAAAGTTGGTTTGATTTCAGATAATTCTTCTTCATAAGTTGAAATTTGGTTTTTTATAATTATTTCAAATTTTTCTGGAGTTATAGCTTCTTGTTTAAGGACATTTATACGATTTTTTATATCTCTTAAATACAAAAGTGGTTCAAAATCATTTGTTAAACTTGTAATATTTTTATTTTGAATTTCTGAAAGTAAAATATTTTTAAGTATTTCTAGACTATCAACATCATCTATTGGAGCTCAAGCTTTGTACTCTAAAAATTTTTCTGGGAAATTTCTTATAATATCCTGACAAAAAGAGTGAATTGTAGAAACTACAACTTTTGATCATAAAGCTCACAAAAAACTCTCAAGTCTTTTTTTGATAGCTATTACTCAAGCTTCAGTAAAAGTCGTGATTAATATATTCTCAGGATTCACTCAAGTTTGCAGAATAATATTAGCTGTTCTTAATCAGATAATTTGAGTTTTCCCTGTTCCTGGTCAGGCAACTACCATAAC
>CAYOIP010000111.1:0-2101 GCA_964404065.1 uncultured Candidatus Peribacteria bacterium | reverse complement strand
TTGTAACTTGTTGTAACTTGTTGTAACTTGTTGTAACTTGTTGTAACTTGTTGTAACTTGTTGTAGTCATTACCTTTTAGTAAATAGATAATAAAAATATTTTAGTTTTTTGAGGGAGTTTGTCAAAGATTTGTAGTTTTTTTAGTTGACTTTGTTAATTAGGATTGTTTAGTAAAAATCAATAGTTTAGATTTAAAATCATAAAAATAAAATTTTATTTTTACGATTTTTTTTATATAATGTCACAGCTTTAAAATATAATATACATAATAATTATGAAAATTGAGAAAAAATTATTGGACAAATCTATAGTTGAACTTGTGATAGAAGAAGATGCAAAAGCTATAGCTCGTGAAAGAAAACATGTAATGGAACATTTAAAACAAAATGCTGATATAAAATGATTTAGAAAATGAACAGCTCCAGAGTCAGTTATAGTAAAAAAATATGGTGAAGAACAAATAAATCATATGGTTATAGATCATGCAATAGATCATATATATCAAGATGCTTTGAGAAAAGAAGGACTAGTTCCTGTTGCACAAGCTGAAGTAGTTGAAATTATATCTGAATTGCCTTTGAAATTCAAGATCCATGTTGAAATACTTCCAGAAGCAAAGGTAGATGAAAAATACAAAAAAATTAAATTAAAAAAGACTATTATTGAAGTTAAAGATAGTGAAGTAACAGAAGCATTAAAAAGCATACAAGACAGATTTACAAAACACGAAACAGTTACAGATAATAAATATGAAATAAAATTATGAGATAAAGTAACTATTGATACTACTTGATATGATACTGATTGAAAAGTATTAGAACAAACTTCTATGCAAGATTATCCTCTTGTTATCGGTTCTAAAATGCTAGTTCCTGGATTTGAAGATGGTATTATAGGTAAAAAAGCTGGTGATGAATTAAGTTTGGATATTACTTTCCCAAAAGATTATCATAATGCTGATTTTGCTGGTAAAAAAACGGTATTTAAAGTAAGTATAAAAAATATAGAAACAGCAGTAAAACCAGAATTTACTCCTGAATTTATAAAACAACTTAGATGAAAAGAATTAGATTTAGAATGATTTAAAAACTTGATAAAAGAGGAAATAAAAGAAACAAAAGAAATGAATGCTAGAATTGATGAAGAACATAAATTGATTGATGAACTATTAAAGGTAACTACTCTAGACTTATGAGATAAAATTTTATTAAACCAAATCAACAAAGTATTTGATGAAATAAAAGAAAACCTTACTAAAGACAACTTAAAAATGGTAGATTATCTTGAATCTCTTAAACTGAGTGAAGAAGAATACAAAGAAAAAAATGTAAAACCTATAGCAACAAAGAGATTACAATGAGAACTTATTCTTCATAAACTTATGGAACTTGAAGATATAAAAGTGGAAGATGATGAAATGCAAAAAGAAATAGAAACAATTATGGCAAGATTTGGCTCTGAAGATGTAGTGACTAGACTAAAAGAACTTTATATTCCAGGAAATAAATACTATGAAGAGCTTAGACAAAGAACTGCCTATAGAAAACTAATTGATTCATTTTTTGAATAAATAATAGTGCCATCTCCAGCAATGTCGAGAGATCTGTCGGAGAAATAAATAATGATTTAATTAAAATTAATATTTTCTGCAAAGAACAATTTTCTCCACTCCGGTCGGAATGACAGAATAATTATCTTAATTTTTGTTCAACATAATTATACAAAAACCAAAATAAAATTAACTATGAAATAAAAATCTCTGTATGTAAATTACAGAGATTTTTTGATTATTAAGGCAACAATTTTTTTATTTGCGACATTATCTAAAAAAACTATAATATAGTTAAATCTTTGGTAATCCAAAGTAAAAACCACTCCTCTACAAGTAATTATGGAGTGGTTTTTTAGTGTCTTAAGTTGTCATCCTATCAAACTTAATTAAAAGATATAATTGTCATTCCTGCGAAGGTAGGAATCTACTTTATATGGCATCTTTTTACTTCTTTCTATCCTTATCCTTATCCTTATCTTTTCATTTCTTTTCTTGTTTTTTTGAACAATACGGACAAACTTTCCATTCAGGATTTAATTCTTTTTCAC
>CAYOIP010000110.1:0-2309 GCA_964404065.1 uncultured Candidatus Peribacteria bacterium | reverse complement strand
AAAAATTCATGATCATAGATATCTTGCACTAAATATCATAAAAATAAATTATGAAAAAGAGAAAATAAAAGAGAGAAAAAAAGAATTATTTGAACTCAGTTTAAAAAATATTTCTGCCATAAATAATTGGGATTTAGTAGACACTTTTATTCCTTATGTTTGGTGAGAATATTTTTTTGCAAAAGATAGAAGGTTTTTGTATAAACTTGCTTTATCAAATAATTTGTGGGAAAGAAGAATTGCTATTTTAACGACTTTTTATTTTTTAAGACAATGAGATTTTAAAGATACTATAAAAATATCTGAAATGCTTTTACAGGATAAACATGATTTGATTCATAAAGCATCAGGTTGGATGTTACGCGAAATGTGAAAAAAAGATATAAAACCACTTTATGAATTTTTAAATAAATATTCTCGTATTATGCCAAGAACTATGCTTCGTTATGCAATAGAAAAACTTGATAAAGAGCAAAGAGAATTTTATATGAAAAAGTAAGGAACGCGGAAATGCGTTCCCTATAAAAAATTACAAAAAAGTAAGGAACGAATATTTTCGTTCCCTACAAAATTATTTTACTAAAACATATCCATTAATACTTATACTTTTATAACTTTTTCAATCAACACTTCAAGTAAATGCAGGATTGTTTATATTAATATTTTCTAAAATCAATTTATAAACTCAAGCTTTTCAGTTTAATTCATAAATCATATTTTCTTTTGATATAGTATTATTTTTTGTTTTATTATACACTTCTGAAAGTTTTTTTGTTACTTCACTTAAATCTAATTCATCAATTAAAGCTCCATTTTCTTTTATTTCCAAAGTATTTTTATCAGTATATTTTACAACTTCCAAATTTTCATCTCAAAAGTAACTGTTTATCTTAAATATTTTTGAGTATCAATTTATATCAAGTGGAAATATTCACTCTTTTGAATCTATATAAAGATAGATATTTGGAGAATTATAATTATCATCAAAATAAGATTTTACTTTGATTTGTTCTGTTATTTTTGGAACTATTTCCCATTTACTTGGTGTTATTCCATTATTTAATTTTATTTCTTGGAAATATATATTATTAAATAAAGTTATTATAGTTTTGCAATCGTTATAATCACATAAATAATCAATTCAATTGTAGATTTCTTTTGATAATTCTGGTGTTATATCAGAATATTCTTTTAAAGGAATTATTTTTCAATTTTGCAGAATATTTGCTTTTTCTAAATTTACTTGCAATCTTTTAAATTGTCTAGCTTCAGGAAGAGAATAAACTCACCAAGGACCAATTGAGATAATTATAGTAAAAATTGTTAAAATAGTTGGAATAAAATAAATTTGTTT
The DNA here is from genome assembly GCA_964404065.1 of uncultured Candidatus Peribacteria bacterium. Taxonomy (GTDB): domain Bacteria; phylum Patescibacteriota; class Gracilibacteria; order BD1-5; family UBA6164; genus UBA7396. The sequence goes on along the minus strand of CAYOIP010000110.1, from coordinate 955 downwards.
AAGTTTTGAAAATGTAAAATATAGTGAAATTACTCAAAGCCAAATCCCAAAAACTACTACAAAATATCTATTCATAGTTATATCATATTGATTAATTCTTAGATAAATTGCGTAAAATAACATAAAAAGTTGAGGTATAACAACAGCCGGAAAATATTTTCTAAAAAATTTTATAAACCTGTTTTCTTCTTCAAAAATATTTGAAAACATATAGATCAAATACCCGAAAATACTAAATCAAATAACCATCCAACTTACTTCTCATTTTGGCCATTCTTGAAAATTTAAAAGTACTTTCACACTGTAAGTATAAAGTATGATGAAATAGATATAAATAAACGGAATTGCAATATATTTCACTAAAAATGAGAAAAATCTATTTTCTTCAAATGATTTTTTATTAAAAGTTTTTTGATCTGGTATTTGAGTTAATGCAAAAATAGGAGTAATAAAAGATAAAGCAAGAATTGCCCAATCTCAGTATATTTTATCATCTAAAAAATCTCTTATATCAAAAAGTGTGAAAACAGCTGTAATTCAAATACTTCAAAGTGCAAATAAAACTCATCCAAGTATGAAAGATGTGAGAATTACAACACTTAAATTATAAAAATAACTATAATAAATTTCATCTAAAGATTTATTTGAAATAATTTTTTTCAAAAAAGGTGAAAAATAAAAATATCAAATAATTCAAGCAAGAGTTAAAATAAAATGAATTAAATCATCTTCACCTTGAAAATTTGCTTTAAAAGTCAGATAAAATAAAACTCAAAATCAAATAGGGAAGAGTTGAAAAATGTGTTTATTTATTTTTAGTTTTTCAGTTCATTCCGTGTATAAATAAACTCATAAACTAAGAAAAAAAGTTATAATTAAAGAAAAAATATATCTTAAAATCTGAGTTTCTTCTATGTTATTTAGATTTCCATGAAGCATCACAAAAAATAAAGTT
>CAYOIP010000109.1:0-2315 GCA_964404065.1 uncultured Candidatus Peribacteria bacterium | reverse complement strand
CTAAATATTTCATGGAAATATTTGCGATTCAAAGTCATCTACATTCTTTTTCCAAATATATTCATATAAATTCTAATTCTTTGTTTGGTTTTTTATAAAAATACAAATATCAAATCTTTTTTCAGTCTTGAAAAATATCAAGCATATATTGATATTCTTGTTTTGTTTTTCTTAGTTTAAAATCTAAACTTCAATAATTTAATAATTCTCTATTATTTAACATCTTAATTTTACATTTATTATTTTAAGAAATGAAATATAAAGATAAAATAATATTTGTCAATTTATTTTTTCAGTAAATCCTCATGAACTGAATTTGCAGCCAAACATCACTCTGCAGCAGACATAATAGTTTGTTTAAATTTATTTGAATTAGTTGTTACATCTCAAGCTGCATAAAGTCATTTTACACTTGTTTCTTGCCTTTTATCTACTACTAAACATCACTCTTCGTCTTTTGTAGGATTTAGCTTTTCTACAACTTTCACATTTGGATCAGTTCAAACTGCAACAAATATTCCATCAACTTTTAAATTTTTTCCGGATTTTAGTTTAATTTCTTCAACGAAAAATTTTCAAGTAATTTCTTCTATTTCTTCATTTAAAACAAATTCAATATTTTCTTTAATTTTAGCTTTTTCTATCCAAGAATCTTCAGCTCTAAAAGTTTCTCTTCTATGCACTATATAAACTTTTTTACAAATATCAGCTAAATACAAACTTTCAGTAATTGCAGTATTTCATCCTCATACAACTGCAACAGTCAAATTTTTAAAAAAATTTCCATCACAAGTAGCACAGTATGAAACTCATTTTCAAAGAAATTCTTTTTCTCCGACACATCAAAGATGTTTATGAGAATTTCAAGTTGCAACTATTACATATTTAGAGGAAAATTCTTTTCCAGAACTAGTTTTCACTTTAAAAATATCTCAAACTTTTTCTAAATCAGTCACAAGTTCATTTAATATTTCACTTCAAGAATTTTCTGCATGAATTCTAAAACTATCCATTATTTCTTTCCCTGAAGCAGATAAAGTCCCAGGCCAATTTTCTACTTTATGAGAAGTTGCTAGAGCTCAACCTGGTTGTGCTCAAATAATTATATTTTTTATTTTATAACGGCTTGCATACATTCCAGCTGGGTATCCAGCGCTTCAAGCTCAAATTATTATTAAGTCATGTGTTGTCATTTTTTATTTTTAAATTCTAATTTTGATGATTGTCTATTTTGAAAACTACTAAAGTTTTTTCTTCAAAATAACATAAAGCTCTAAATTGCTTATTTATTCTAAAATAATAGATTTCATCCGATTTAGGTTCTCTTATTTTAAAATCAGCTTGTTTTAAGTTTCAAATTATTAGGTAATTTTTTGCTTTTTTATATTGTTTTAATAAATTTCTTTGAAGCAAATATTCAAAAACATCTTTTTCCTCTTCAATTTTTTCTATTAACATAATCTAAATATTAATTCTATTTTTAGATTCTTTTGAAGCTAGAAAAGAATCCATTATTTCAGGAGTAATTTCACTCTTACTTAATTTCTCTAATTTTGGAAAAAATCAATTTTCCACTAAAATATCTATAAAATCATAAACACTCATCTTAGATTTTCATCAAGATATTTTAATACTTTCTTCAAAAGTTACCGTTGTCATATTTTTTAAATTAATTTTAAACAATTTTATTTTAATCTTTTTTTATTTTTATCAAATTTTAAACTAAACTTTCTACTCTTTCCCAATTAACTACATTCCAGAAATTTTCTAGATATTTTGGTCTTGCATTTCTATAATCTATATAATAAGCATGCTCCCAAACATCACAAGTTAAAAGTGGTTTTTTGTCACTCATAGTCAAAACACTTCCAGCGTTTGAAGTATTAATTATTTCAAGTTTTCAATCTGCATTTAAAACAAGCCAAGTCCAACCTGAACCAAAATTTCAAATTGCAGATTTATTAAAAGTTTCTTTAAAACTCTCAAAACTTCAAAAATCTCTATTTATTAAATTCATTATTTCCCCCTCTACCTCTGGGAGAGGGTTGGGGTGAAGGCTTTTTAATCCTAAAAAATAAAAGCTATGATTCCAAACTTGTGCTGCATTGTTAAAAATCCCTCAAGCGGGGGCTTTTTTTATAATTTCTTCTAATGATAAATTTTCAAATTCTGTTCAAAGAATTAAATTATTTAAATTATCTACATAAGTTCTATGGTGTTTTCCATAATGATATTCTAGAGTTTCTTTTGAAATATATGGTTCTAAGCCGTCAAGTTCATAAGGTAATTTTGGTAATTCGTGTAACATATTTTTT
>CAYOIP010000108.1:0-2317 GCA_964404065.1 uncultured Candidatus Peribacteria bacterium | reverse complement strand
ATTTTTATTAAATAATCCTTTATCCAATTCAATTACTTTTCCAGAAAAGGTTCAATTTACATCAAAATATAATGCTCAAGAAGAAGTATCTCATACACGCAAAAAACTTCAAGTATTGTTTGTATTTTTATTTACCACTCATCTAATTTCATCATTTATCCAATAAATATTTTGAAATCAAGTGTTTTTTATAACTATTCCATCTTTTTCTAATCTTGATTTTATAAATCTATCATCATATGTATGGGGGTTTAAAAAAGAAACATAATATGGTGATAAATCTCAAGTAAAACTATCAGTTCAAGTCAGTGTAAATCAGTTTCAATCATAAATTCAACTTCAAAATGTTTGGTAAGTTCAACTAAAAAACAAAACTAAATTTTTTGAATTTAATGTTCCAGAACAATAATTATCATAAAGCGTGGTATTTCAAACTGATAAAAGTATTTCTCAAGAATAATATGCAACATTGTCAGGACAAGATAAAAAAGGAAGATAAAATCAAGAATTTGAATTATTTGCTAAATGTTTAGTTAATATAATATTTCAATTTGTATAAAGATTTTTTGATAAGATATCTTGAAGTTTTGAGTATTCTAAATTTTTTTCAAAATAAGATTGTTTGTTTAAAATAATTACTCAAAAAGATAATATTAAAGTAATCATAAAGAAAACATAAAGTATCGAAAATCATTTGTTTGTGTTTCTCATACTAAAAATTGAAATTAAAATTTAAATATTCATCAAGTGGTATAAAAATATCACTTTTATTTTTTCCAGTATAATCGTCAGAATATTTTTTAAATACTTCTGCATCTACTTCAAACATTTTACCCAAATTTAATGATTTTATAACAAAATCTTTGAAAATAACTTTTCTAAAAATTTTTCAGTTATTAAACTTTTTTGTAGTTAAATCGATAGTATTATTTAAAACTCAACTTAAAGTATCTTTATCAATTTTAAAATATCAAAGATAAGCTTTATTATAAACTAAACTTCAAGTATTTATTTCATAATCAAATCAATTATTTCTATCTAAAAAGTTTCATACCAAAACTCAATCTGAACTGTTATATAAAAGTAATGCTCAAGATAAAATTTTTCAAGAACTATAATCAAATAAATAAGAATCATAATTAAATTCTTTGACATCCATAAATATATCTGCTTCGAGAGTGCTTTGATTTAAATTGTATCAGATTCTTGTTAAAGATAATGAAATTCAAATAATTATTATTGATAATATTAAAATTGAAATAGTTAATTCAATTAATGTAAATCATTTTTTGTTATACATAGCAAATACTAAAAAAATAATAATTTTATGGATTATATATTTAATTTTAAAAAAATAAAATTTAACTTTTAAAAAAAATTGATATAATTTCAAAAAATATAAATAATTTAAAATTTATGAAAATAAACAAAAAATGAGAAACTATTGTTTCAATTATTATAGTTGTTGTGATAATTTCTGTTGCAATAATTTCTCTAATAAAAATTGTTGAATATGATGATAAACTAAAGTTTGAATATGATAAAATAAATTATACTTCAATACTTGAAAAAAATACTATTTCTCTAGCCAAGTGAGTTGATACATCAAACTTTTTAGAAAATGAGGAATTTTATATATATAAAACTTGAAGTTTAGTAAGCGCTTTTACATGAGTAGAAAATGGGGATTATAAATACATAAATTATTTATGAAATTATGTAAATACTTGAAGTTATAAATGAGCGATTTATACAAGACAATGTTTAATAGAAAAAGACTCAACTGAGTGACAAATGATAAAATGTTCTATAAAAGAATTAATAAAAAAATAAAAATACGGGATATCCCGTATTTTTATTTTAAAATTTTATTTCAAAAGTTGTTAATTTTTTATCTGATGATACTAAAATCTCCCAATTATAAATATCACAAATTTTTTTAACAAGTGAAAGTCAAATACCAAATCATTCTGATGTTCTAGACTTTTCTCCTTTAAAAAATCTATCAAAAATATTTGGTAAATCTTCTTTTGAAATTCAAACTCAAGTATTTGATATAATTAATTTATTTTTATCTAAAATAATATTTATTTCTCAAGATTCAAAATTATGTTTTATTGCATTTCTAAGTAAATTAGAAAACATTATATAAAAATAATTTTTATTTGCTTTTAAAATAGTTTTTTTAGTTACCTTTATTGAAATAAATAACTTTTTCCCAGTAATTTGCTTTTCATATTCTTTTAAAATCTCATTTATTTCATTTTCTAAATTTATATTTGAAATTTCTGAAATACTTTTTATATCAGACAAATTT
>CAYOIP010000107.1:0-2335 GCA_964404065.1 uncultured Candidatus Peribacteria bacterium | reverse complement strand
AAAAAGTGAAATGGGTTTTTATTTCCATTCCACTTTTCAGGGGACAGTTCAAAATCTACATTTTTTTTATTTTAAATTCACAAATTCAGTATTTTCATCTCACATATCTCATTTCAATTTAAAAACTTCTATTTCTTCTTTATGCTGAGATAAAGTATGTAAAAATAAATCTTTTCATTCTCCAAATGGTATAACAACTCTAGCCTCAACATTTTCAACTATTTTTGGAGAATTTTTACTTCCAGTTATCAAAAGCACATCAACATCTCCAAAAAAAGACATAATTTCTTCTTTTTGTTCAAAATCATCATAAAATAAAACAAATACAACTTTTCATTCTATTAAAAAACTATAGAAAAATTTATTATCATATTCCATAACTTCAAGTAAAATACCTGATTTTTCATATTCTCCAGGAAAATCAATTAGATAATCCCCAATACTAACTTCTTTTTTTTCAGTGTCTAAAGAAACAATTACATTATCAGAATTTTTTATATTAACAATTTGGTTTTTATTAAATATTTCTATCATAAATTAGTTTTATAAATTAAATAAAATATGTTTTATTCTTAGATACAATTCATGCCAAATCAAATTTTATATCTAGATTTTTTATATCTTCAATTGAAACCCATTTATATCAAACAAATCTCTCTTCTTTTTCTGGAACTGGATTAGCATTTCATTTATATTTTATCAAAAATAAATAAACATCCTTATCTATAAGTGGAGTATCTTCTAAATATCATGCAGTAAAAGTATAATTTAGTTTTGTAATAAACTTAATTATTTCTAAATCTTTTAAAGAAAGTCAAGTTTCTTCAGAAGTTTCTCTAAGAGCTGTTTGACTTGCGGTTTCTCATTCTTCCATATGTCATTTTGGAATAACAAATTCTATTTGTCATTTTGAGTTTTTCCATTCTAAAAGCAATACTTCAATTTTATTATCAATTTTTCGATAAAGTATTGATCCAGAACTTTTTTCATAAATTTTTGCCATAAATTAATCTATTTGCAGAAAATAATTTTTTTCATAATAATCAAAAAATCGAAACTTGCAAACTAAGTTTATAAAAACTTAGAAAAAATATTATTAAATAATTGTCAATTAAATTTTATTTAGAAATCATGTACATATTTGCATTTAAAAAAATATTATGCTAAAATTAACTCATCAAATACAAAAACAAATATTATTAAAACAAAAATATGGAAAACAAAAACACAGATATTTTAGAATTGTTTGAATTAAAAAATTCTATAAACTTACACTCTGAGAACAAAGATAATTCACTAAGTGATCCGCTAGAAGTTTTAGCAGAAGAATTATTAAAACAAGAAGAACTTGAAAATGAGTCAAATATCATTCAAGAGCAAGAAAAAATTTATCTACAAGAAACTCAAATAAATATTTCTCAAGAAAAAGTTTGATTTTTAAAAAAAGCCTTAAATAATTTAATTTTTATTTTTAAATATATTTCAACTTCCGCTTTAATTTTTGCATTTTTACTTAGTGCCACAAATTATAGCGCTTATGTAGAAATTGCTAGAAGTTATTTAAGTCCTGAAAGTTTAGAAGAAAATAAATTATCAATGCTTGCTTCAGTAAATTGAGCAAACTTATCAAAAGAAGAAATTAAAGATATTTCAAACTCTTGAAGTAAAACAAAAGAAACTATTTCTTTAAATGATAATTCAACTTATCATTCAATGGATAAATTGGTTAATTCAAGTTTTGATGATATTGATATGAATATTGAAATGTTACCTTACGAAAATAGAATTGTTATACCAAAAATTTGAAAAAATATTCCTTTAGTTGATGTCGAAAATAGAACAGTTCAAAATGTAAAAGAATTAGAAGATGTTTTTATGAATGAACTGGCAAATTGAATAGTTAGATATCCTGGAAGTGCTCGTCCTGGTGAAGTATGAAATAGCTTTATTTTTGGTCACTCATCAAATTTCCCTTGGATAAAATGAGATTACAATGATGTTTTTGCTCTTTTAGATAATCTAGAATTTTGAGATGAAGTTATTGCTTATTATTGACAAAAAAAATATACATATAAAATAAAAGAAAAAAATGTTATAAAACCTGGAGACGTTTCAGTTTTAAAAAGAGATAATTGAATATCAGAAATAAGTCTTATGACTTGTTGGCCAGTTTGAACTACACTAAACAGAATGATTGTAGTTTGAGAATTAGTTAAAGAATAATTTTAAAAATATGTCTAGCTTAAATATAGAGTACAAATATAGAACATCAAAAGAAATATTTGAAATTATAAAAACAATTTGAGATTTCTCTATAATAGAGTTGTTTATATTG
>CAYOIP010000106.1:0-2342 GCA_964404065.1 uncultured Candidatus Peribacteria bacterium | reverse complement strand
TCTAAAGTATAATCATATTCCTTGCATGGAAAATTGTGTTGACCTGTTGTTCTTTCAATAAAGTCTAATTTCGCCATAAGCTCTGAATAGGTCAATTCTTCAAGAGGCTCTTTGTTGTTTTCTGTAACAAAATACAATTTGTAAACACCATAATCATAAATACTGACTTCCATTATTCCTCCAAGTTTTCAATAAAAAATAATACAAAATATGTTTTTTCTTTTTCAGTCGTTTTCATAAATTATTTCAAAAAATAAAAATGCATAATTATTAAATCTTATACTGGTATTATATGTTGAATAGGTTTTAATGAAATATGGGTGAAAAATAACATCGAGATCACACAAAACCCTTTTTTTATTAAAAAGAGTTACATATGTTGTACTTTTTAATAATGGGCTTTTGAGTATCTTCATTTAATGAATGAACCCTTATCACAAAATTCAAAACATAAGAATTTTTCTTCAATATGTTCATAAGTGTTATATGTGTTACTGTCAATTATTAAATATCTAAAATCTTGATATTCACTATGAACTATTTTAAACCATCCTTTTGAGATTTTTACATATAATTTTTTTCTATCTTCATTGAATTTCATGAATTTTATATCCTACTAATTCTAGTAGAAAAAAAGTATTTTTTGTGTTGCCATATTCACGATTTGTCATTTCAATAGATTTTGCATATCTATCAATAATCATTAAACCATAGAAATTTCCACTATTAATATAATATAAGCCATAACTTCTTTTGTTTTTTAATGTGACTACATATTTGTCAGTTCTTAGTTTCATTTTTCAACCAAAATAAGTAGAAATTTGTTTCGTAGTTTTTGTGATATGAATCATAATGTAATGAAAAATATTCTTTTAAATTTATATAAGAATAATAAACAACATGAATATTGCCATCTTGTTTTTCATCATAAGTCAATTTTATGTATTTTTCTATATAAATACGATTATAGTTATCAATTGTTGATTTCATTTTTTTATTTTTTTCTTCTTAGGCTTCTCTACATATTCTAGCTTAGATAGCATCAAAAACATAGATTTACGCTGATACTGTTTTAATTTGATATATTCAAGCGCTTCTTGACTAGAACGAATCAGAAACTTGTTTCCTTTCCAAAAAACAAAAAAATCTTTTTGAACTTTGGAAAGTCTACCTTTTTCTGTTTTAATTTCAAACAAATAATTTTCACCCTCCCAACCAACTATAATATCTGGAAAAGAACCGCCAACGTTATGTAGCTCAAAAACACTGAAACCCAGTTGACGTAGTTCCCACACTATTTTGTTGTGATTTGCATCCTTTTTTTTATAATACATTTTACGCCTTTTTTATTTGAAGTTCCTGTTGTTTTATATTTTAATCATTCATAAAAAAAAGATAAAAAGTTTCTGAATTTGCGGTACTTTTATATGGTGCATATATAAAATGATCTTTTGCAATTTCAAAAAATCTATTATAATCTTCTAAAAGATAATATTTAATAGATTTACTTCTTAAATAAAATCTGTTTTTGTAAATTGAATTAGATTCAAGTAAATTTTCTACTATTTTCATAACTTAATCATTCATGGATATAATAAGAAAATGTTTTTTAGTATAAAAAACTTCATATTCTTTATCATAAAAACTTAATTTATCATACAAAAATACAAAACCTATATTTAAATCACCGAGAACAAAATATTTATTCGAACCTTTAATATAAAATCTTAATTGATAACCAGACTTTAGTTTAATATTATTTATTTTGACTACTTTCATTGGAAAACAACTTTCAATCTTTAATAAACATTAAAAAAAAGTGTTCTTTGGCATAAGAGGGTTGATATTTTTTATAATAGAAAATTGTATTACCATACAAAAAAACAACAATTATATTTAAGTCGTCAACTACTAAGTATTTGCTTGGACTTTTAATATGAAATCTTAATTGATAATCAAATCGCGGGTTATTACTGTTTGCTTTAACTATTTTCATTAGAAAACAACCTTAATTTTTCATAAACATTATATAAAAATACTCTTCAAAGTTTTCCCACGTCATTTTGAGTTTTGATTTATCGTAAACTATTTGTTTACCAAAATTTACAGTTCTAAAATTATTGTTTTTTGTATATACTATTACTTTAAAGTAATTGTCTATATAATTTTTGCTTATTTTCATATTAATCCAAAATATTTTGGGGGCGAATTAACGCCCCCTTTTTTACAAGTTTAAATAGGTGAATCTACTGGATCATCTTCAAAGTCAATGAACATCTTGTGTTCAATATTGTTTGCTTCGAGATATTCAAAAACACCCAACTTCTTTAAATACACGATTT
>CAYOIP010000105.1:0-2350 GCA_964404065.1 uncultured Candidatus Peribacteria bacterium | reverse complement strand
CTCAAATTTAGTCTCAGTTTTTCCTGAAAAATTTTATAATTTTACAGATTGATTTAGAGATATAACATTATCTTGAAAAAAAATATGAAATACCACTCTTTATGTAAAAATGTGAGAAAAAGTTATCAAAAGTATAGATTTAAGAGTTTTTGATAATTGAAAAACAATTTCTGCTAAATCTGCAGTTTCTGTTGCAAAATCAAAAGTAATATTATGAGATAAAAATGTTTGAGTAGTAATGTTAAAAGATGATAAATGAGCAAGACTTCTAAATATTAAATATAATTGAGAATTTGATTTGAAAGCAGAATGAAATGCAAAACTATGTGTTTTATCTTGAAATATAAAAGATATAAAAAATATTTTGAAAAAAGATTGTAGTGATTCTGATTATGTTAAAAGTAAAAAAATTACATACAGTGATACAGTTTGAGGATTGGTAATATTTAATTACAAAGTATTTGATCAAAATGCAAAAATAAAACTTTATTCTTTCCCTGAAAAAAAGGACTTAATTACTTTAAATGTAAAAAGTCAAGCTCCTAAGTGACTTACAGATACTTATGTATATTACAATGAAGTAATGGAAGTTTTACAAAACAATATAGCTAAAAATTCTCTTAATCAATGATATTTTCAAGAGAAAAAGTCTATGACTGAAAAAGAAGCTATAGATTGGATAAAAAATACTTTGGTTTCAATTAAAAAAGATACTGTTGATAGAAATATTTTATCAGTAATAGATACAAATATAACTGCTATAAATAAAGAAACTCCAAGCTCATTTAATCCTATTACAAGAAAAGATTATCTCGATAAGGTTTATAAATATTTAGTATTCAATAAAACCTCGCAAGTCTCGATTACATATAGGGATTTAGAAAATGAAGATAATAAAAAAGCAAATACAATTTTTGATAAGGAAACAACATGGAAAGATAGATTTTGAGAAGCATATTACCAGCCTTACCAACATATTACAAAGTGAGAATGAGCATACTTAATATCTATAGCAATGACAAAAACAAAAAATTTAACAGTATCGGTAAAGTAATTTAGAATTATAAAAATGTAGAAAAGTGATAGTGAGAAAATATAAAAATTTAAAATAAAGGAAAGGAAAAAATTTAATTTAATAATAAAAACAAATATGAAAACAAAAGAATTAGGAAGTTTAAATACTTCAAATGAAACATTAAGAACACAAGAAAAACCATTATCAAAAGCAGTTAGAATTGCTATGGATTCATACTCAGAAAGAGAATTAAATTTATTAGATAATCCATTTGCAGAATCTAAAGTAAAAGTTTCAAATGTTTTAGATATAACTTGATATAGCAATGAGGAAGAAAAAACTTATGAACTATGACAACTGCTTTGATTATCACATGCAAAATTACAAAGTTTAGTTGAAAGAGATAGAAAAGAAAAAGTTGAAGAAATGCTCGCTCAATTTTGATTGTGAACTAAAAAAAACACAAGATCAGGATGATTAGAAAGAATTTCTTTAAATCCTACAAAAGCTCCAAAAACTTTGAAAATCTAATTTTATAAATGTGTTCCAAAAGACCAATTCTAATATCGCTATAGAATTGGTCTTTTTTAGTATTTTTTTTGATTTATTAAAATAAGTAATTATACTTTGTTAAATTAACTTTTACTATATTTCCCTTATGGCAAGAAGAAAACAAGTATCACTACCTCCTGAATTAAATAAAGTAGTATTTTGAATACTTTTTTTGATTTTGTGAGCATCAACAATATTTGCAGATACAAATTCAGTTTTTTGATATTATCTATCACTTACTTTCTCCACTTTGGTTTGAGAGTACTTTAAATTTATTGTTTCTCCTGAGTTTTTACTTTTTTCTTTTATGCTTTTTAAAAACGGCATAAATTTCAATTTCAATGTTTACAGAGCTTTTTGATTTATATTTTATTTTTCTTCAATTTGTACTATAATAGGTTATTTTACTGAATATAAGGCGATTTTTAACGTTTATCCAGTTTTGAAATGATTACTTTGAACTCAAACTACTCTGCTTGTTTTTTTGATTTTGTTTGTTGTTTCACTTGTTATTCTTTTTAGATTTTCACCGAGATGATTGCTTGAAAAAGCTGTTTCTATGAAACCTGATTTATCAAAAATCAAAGATAATTTTGCACGAGAAGCAACAAAAGATATAAAGTCATCAAAAGAAGATAATAGAAAAACTAAAAAAGAAGAAGAATTAGAAAAAAAGAAAAAAGATTTAGACGAAGCTCTTTCTATGTTAAAAAAAGAAAAAGAAGAGTTAAATATAAAACAACAAAAAATCCCTCTTGAAAAAGAATTTCCTAAAAAAATAGC
>CAYOIP010000104.1:0-2435 GCA_964404065.1 uncultured Candidatus Peribacteria bacterium | reverse complement strand
GTTCCGAGTAATTTTATTCATAAGTACTTTCTACACAACCTGTTTATGTTTTACACCTAAAACTTAAAAAATGTTTGACTTTTGAATACTTTCAATGAATGAAAGAAATCTAAATTACATAAAAAAGCTAAATCCAAAATCTTCAATCAATTTGGCTGATAACAAGATAGAAACTAAAATGTTTTTAGAAGAAAGATGAATTTGAGTACCAAAAACTTTAGCAGTGATTTCATCAAAAAAACAACTTTCTAGCTTTGATTTGAAGTCTCTAAAGGAAGATTATTTTGTAATTAAACCTGTTTTTTGAAGTAGATGACAGGGGATTTTGATAGTTAAAAATTTAAAAAATTGAAAATACAAAGTTCAAGATAATATAGTTGATGAATCATTTCTAATAGACCATATGCATGATATATTGAACTGAGATTTTTCTCTAAATTATTGATTTGATAAGATATTGATAGAAGAAAAATTGATAGCATGAAATTGATTTGAAAAATTTTGTGATTTTTGATTAGCTGATATTAGGGTAATAGTCTATAATATGGTTCCTGTTGCTGCTATGGTAAGGATGCCGACTAAACAAAGTGAATGAAAAGCAAATTTATCACAAGGTTGAATTTGACTTTGAATTGAAGTTTGATCTTGAATAATTAATACTATGGCATTAAATTGAGAAGTTTTTACTAAGTCTTGTCCAATTGAATATAATAATTTAAAAGAATTTGAAATTCCTTCTTGGGATGATATATTGATTGCCTCCTCAAAAACACAATTTTTTGTAAATTTGTGATATCTTGCTCTTGATTGGGTAGTAGCTGAAAATTGACCTAAAATACTTGAAATAAATGCTAGAGCCTGACTTGAAATTCAAAATGTATGTTTGTTGCCATTAAAAAAGAGCCTTGATAAAATTAAGGATTTAAAGATATCTGAACCAGAAAAATGAGTAGAATTATCAAAATCATTATTTTCAACTAAACTTACATCACAGATTGCATGCGGTAAGATATTGTATTTAGCACAAAATGCTAGGATTATTTCCTGAGATAATGAAGAAGAAGTAATACTAAAAGTAGATTTAAGTAAAACAAAAAGTTATATTTCTAAGTATTTATTTGAGATATTTCAAGAATCAAAAGATTTTTCAATAGGGATAAATGAAAATGTAGTTTTTGAAAATATAAAATTTCAGATTGATGAAAAACTGGATGATAATTTTGTTATTTTATGAACTAATCAAGTTAAAGATTACTTTATAAAACCAGAAGAAAATTTAAAAAAGGATATTCTGTTTATACCAAAAAAAGCTAATAAAAATGAAATAAATCTCTTGAAAATTATTGATGAAAAAGTAATGAAACTGGATAAAAAAGTTAGTTTAACTATTGCATTAAAACCTACAAATTTTTTATGAGAATTAGATAAATTTATAGAATTAAATTGAAATTATAATCCAATTTTTGAATATAACTTTTTTTCTTATGATAAGATTGTTGATTTAGAAAATGAAATTTTGAAATTAAGGGATCTATACTTCAAAAAGGATTTAGAATTGAAATCATCTTTTTCTAAATTGTTTAGGGATAAGTTGGATGAGATATCAAATAGGCTTGCATTGATAAAATCATATAAAAATGATGATTTTGTAAAAATAGAGTATTACAATAATTTACTTTTTTGAGAAATAGATAAAGATTTAGTAAAAAATGCAGAGTATAAGTTATGATTTTTAAATGATGATAAAATATTATGAAAAGTATTAGATCAATCATATGTTGTTGAATATATAAAAAATTATCTTGATAAAAATAATTTATCTACTTGAGTAAAGGTTGTTTTATCTACATCAAATATGTCTAGAATTTCAGTAACAAGAAAGAAGTGAAAAGTTGAGGTAAGAGTTTCTGCTGACTGAGTTTTTAAGGAAAATGAATTGGATTGAGTTATTGCTCATGAGATTTGAGTGCATCTTGTTAGATCAATTAATTGAAAAAACACTTGATGGAATATTTTAGAATCATGAACTGCAAATTATTTAGAAACAGAAGAATGATTAGCTGTTTATAATAGTTTATCGTACTTTCCAGAATGATATGAAAAAAATGCTATGTATCAAAACTATTATCTAATTGATTTAGCAAAAAAACTAGATTTCCAAGATTTAGCTAAAATTTGTTTTAAATTAAAGTGAAATGATTATATAAAAGTATTTAAAACTACTATTAGATTTAAAAAGTGAATAAAAGATACAAGTATAAAAAATCCTTGAGCTTTTTTTGCCAAGGATAAAGTTTATCTTGATTGATATGTAAAAGTAAAAAAATGGATTGAAAATTGATGAGATATAGAAAAATTGATGATAGGGAAGATTAAAATTGAAGATTTGGATTTGATTAATTAATTTTTCAGTCAATAACTTTAAATACTTTATT
>CAYOIP010000103.1:0-2462 GCA_964404065.1 uncultured Candidatus Peribacteria bacterium | reverse complement strand
ATAGTTATAAATTATATTTAAATGCTTTAAATTGAGATGTTGATTCTGTTGAAATGATAACATATTTAACAGTCATTTCTATATTAAATAGTCAACTAGATTATATTTTATCGAGTTATGATTTACCAAAATGAGCTTTTAGTAATCTTAAATCTGAGTTATGAAACTTTAGTTTAAATCCTAATGAAATATATTGAAACACAATAAAATGAGAGTACCAATATTTTTTAACTATTATTCCAAAAAATAAATTGAATAATTTTATCTATGATTATGAAAATACTATAAGTATATTGAAAAATATAATATATTTTTATCATATAAATAAGAATCAAGAGTTCATAAATAATATGGACTATTTAATTGAAAATAGATTAGATAATTTTTTAAAATATAATATAGTATGAAATATTTATTCTCTTAGATTTTCTATAATGCATAGTTGATTTAATTTGTTCTATAATGATTTAGAAAATATTAAAGAACAAATTATAAACTTTAAAAATAAAATTTAATTTATAAACTTATATTATGAAAATATTTCCAATTTTGCTTATATTGTTTTGAATTACTGTGATAGTCTTTCCTGAGTTATTAGCTTATCTTATAGGTTGATTTTTTATAGTTGTTGGATTAAATATACTTTGATTTTCACTTATGTTTAGTTCAAAGATGAAAAAATGACAGGATGAGTATATTAAGTTTGGGAAGTATAAGATTTATAGGTAAGAATTATTACTTTTGTAATTATATTGTCATCCTGAACTTGGTTCAGGATCTTTGATACATAAAATTATAGTTATACTTAAAAATCAGAAAAGATTTTTTTTAGATTTACTTTTGATCCCAAAAGTAACAAAAGAATTTAAGGAGATGAATCTTCGCTGGTGAATCTAAAAAGTATTGTGTGTCGTTTTGTGGCGAAGTCATCCCCTTAAAAATCCCGATGATACACATCGAATATGTATGGCTATATAAGGTGAAATATTTTTAGATTAGAATTAGGTTTTTATTATTGGTTTAGTAAATAATTAAAATTATTAGATGCTTTTACTTCTGCTTTTGCTTTCGTTTTTACCGATAATAATCTGGGCTTATGTGTTCTCTTATATTGACGGAGATAGATTAAATAAGTCTAGATTATTGGTGTGAATTTTTGCTTGAATAGTGGCAGTTGTACCTATAGTTTTTTTTGAACAGATCTTTTCTTTTTTTAAACTTTCACACTTACTTTTAATATTTTCAAAATTTAGTTTAACTTGATTTTGGATTTTTTTGCTTGTTTTCTTTTTGTTTATATTTTTCTCATCATTTTTTTATTTATTTTTTCAAAAAAAGTCTTACAAAACAGTTTTGCCTTATTTATTTGGTAATTTTGGAGTATTTTTAATTTTTACGATTTTTTCAACAAGTTTTTTATACCTTACTGATTATTTTTGATTTTTTTCTAGTTTTTGACTTTGAGAATCAGATTTAAACTTTTCTTGAATAGCTTTGAATAGTTTTAGACTTGTGCTTTTTTATTATGTTTTTATAGCTTTGGTAGAGGAGTTATCAAAACATATAAACTTCTTAGGGTATTCAGTAAAACACATAGATACAGTTCAAAAATGAGTATTATACTCTATATTTGCCACTCTTGGGTTTGTACTTGTGGAAAATATGCTGTATCTCTACAATATTTATCAAGTTTCTTGATTTACTCCAGAGTTTTTTAGAGTGTATCTTTTCAGATTTGTTTTTTCACTTATGGTTCATGTGCTTTGTAGTAGTTTATTTGCATTTTATTTTTCTAGAGCCTATATCAGGATAGGAAATGTATTTAATTTTTCTTATATAAAAATACTTTTTACAGGTATAGCTTTGGCAGTTTGATTACATGCATTTTTTGATATATCACTAACTTATTGATGGTCATTTATGATGATTATATACTTCTTAGCAGGGTATTTTTATTTGACAGGAGTGTTTTATAGGGAGTAAAAAATTTGATTTATTGAAAATAAAGTATATAATCAGTGTATATACTTTATTTTTTTGTATTAATATGGAAAAAGATTTTGATAAATGGAATGATTTAAAAAAAGAAATAGAATATAAATCTAGTGAAATAATTGTAAAAGAGTGCATTTATAAAAATAAAAAAGAGACTTAAATTATTATTAAATCTCTAAATATTGTTATGGAGTATTGCTACTCCAATCATTGTAAGCACATATGTCTTACTAAAGTACATTTATTATATCAAATTTGATTTTTAAATTAAATTTTTGTTTTTTTATTTTCTATATTTTTAATATATTATAATTGAAATAAAATGAAAATAATATTGAATTATAAATTAGTATTTTTTAAATTTTTTCTTATATTGTAATTAAATTAATAAATAAAAAATCTTATGTCATCAATTGCATTAAATAGTCTTAGGTTTTCAATACAATTTTGATTGAGTGTAGAAATAG
>CAYOIP010000102.1:0-2474 GCA_964404065.1 uncultured Candidatus Peribacteria bacterium | reverse complement strand
AAGTTTATTTGGGAGACACGGAAATGATTATTAAAAAATGGGGAGATAAAGAGGTTATTTTTGAGATACCTGTGATAGTAAAAATGGGAAATCAAAATTTGGAGATTGTAAATATAAAAAATAAGAAACAAAAAAGTTTTTTTAAAATTTACACAACATTTGACTTGAAAAAACCGATTGATGTTTTATGAAGAAAATTTTAATTAGTGTATTTAAATCTTCTATTATAGTGAGTTTCATTTTAAACATTACTCCCTATCTAAAACTTAACTTAAACCATAGTCAAATCATTTTTAATTACTTTATTTTATTTTTATGTTTTTTATTATTTTTACTACTCTTGTTTTATAAAGTAAAAGGTTTTAGTTTGTCCTTTTTATTTAAACTAAAAAAGATAAACTTACAGTTTTATTCAAAACTAATAGTAATAAATATTCTATTTACATTTTTTTTTACTTTAGGCTTCGTCTTAAAGTCAAATGGTAGTTTTTTCACTTTTACAGACAAAGATACACCCATCTACTGGGAAAAAAATTCTGAATCATCAATATCTGGAAAATTTAAAGCTATTGAAAATAATGTTGGGATAATAAAAATTAACACTAACCAGTTGCCAATTGATCAAAAAAACGAATATTTAACTTTTGAATTAAGAGAGGAAAACTCTGCAAATTTACTATATGAAGCAGAATATAATTACTTATCTGTAGCAAACGAATCTCCTTATCCATTTGGGTTTGAACCAATAAACAATTCAAAAAATAAGTATTATTACATTGAAATATCTTCAGAAAATAGCATCACAAATTTTGAAAATATTTTCAATCAAAATAAATCAATCCAAATAATTTATTCTTTCTCTAAAACAAATTTGGTAAAAAAGTTATTTCTTTTACCAAATTTGTTTTATTTAACATTGAAAACAAATCCTAGTTTGCTATTTGTTGTATTTATAGGGATAATTTTTGCTTCAATTGAAATTCTTCTTTTATTTAAATTAAAAAAAAATAATTTAGATAACAGAGTTGTCTCTAAAATTTTTATTCTATATTTAATAAAAATAGCTTTGCTGCAATTTTTTTTAAACATTAAATCTTACGAGTATCAACTCTTAAAAGATCAAATTGATTATATTTCAATTTTAATAGGATTCTCTGCAATTATATTTGGAATTAAATTACCAATAAAAAACTTTCAACCTCAGTTGATTGATAAAAAAAAACCAATAATATTACTTATAACTGGAATCATCTTATTTATTATAGTTAGAATTCCGTATTTAAATTCAAACCTTCATAGCCAACTTCATGCTGATAAAAATTCGTCATATTTGCCAAATTTATTAAGTATGGTTAAGTCTGGCAATATATTTGAGAACACAAATAACGCCTATTCTTCCTTTTTCAGTAACGAAAAAGACGTTTTTAGGCCGACTTATGGTGAATTTCCATTTTTTTCGTGGAGTTTATTTCCATTTTTTAAAATATTAAATCCGTATTTGAGTACAGCACTAATATTGCACCTATCATTAACTTTTTATGGAATATTATTTTTAATATTGTGCTTTTATTCTATAAAAAAACATATTGGAGAAATAGAGGCTGGTATTCTAATAATCCTTTTTGCAAGTAACCCTATATTCCAACTAATCAGTTTTATTACGGTCATGGACTTTCCAGCTTTGGCAGCATTTTTAATGATGCTTGTTTTTTTCACAGAAGATAATAAAAAGAGTGCTTTGTGGGGTGGAATTTCTCTTATGATGAAGTTGTCATTCGGCCTAATAGTGTTGCCATTCGTTTTTTATGAGTGGTGGAAATCGAAAGATCGCTCTCTTATTATATTAACAAAATTAGCAACAATATTAATATACCCAACTATTTTATTTAATATTTTCATTAATCACGCTCCATCTCAATCCAAAACTATTGCTTCAATTTTTACTCTTATATTTTTTTTATTAATCTTTTATGGTTTAAAAATAATAGATTTTATTTTTTCACTAATTTTTAATTTACAAATTAAATTTAAAACTATTCTGCTAATAGTAATATTTACATCAACGTTTTTGTTTATATCATCCAAAGCCTCTTTATTCTTAACTCAATTTTTAACTGATCTTAATATTGCTTTCTCTTTTAGAGTTTATTACGAAATATTTAGAGAATTAGTGATGCACACTCAGGTATTGCCCTTAATAGTGTCAATCATCGGTATGTTATTTTTAGGAAAATTCAGAACAAAACAAAAAGTATTAATTTATATAATGATGGCTTCGTCAATCATATATCTATTTGTCGGACTAAAAGTTATTTATTTTCATGCCTACTATAAACATATTTTTGTTTTCTTAGTCTTAATAATAACTAGTATTTTATGTAATCAATTTATTGTCCAAGAAAAACGCAAGTCAGCTTCCTTACTATTTATTTTTGTATTTATTTCTACATATATCTTTTCGAACGTAATGTCTC
>CAYOIP010000101.1:0-2490 GCA_964404065.1 uncultured Candidatus Peribacteria bacterium | reverse complement strand
TATTTTACATAAAGTATCAATTGCTTCTTGAGTAGGATCTCAGTTTTCATCAAAAATACTTTTATTTCTACATCATTCTACAAAAAATTTTCAAATTCTAGTTCTTTTTTCTTGAAAATTATTTTTTAATCATTGTTTTAGGCGAATAAGTATACTATTTGTAATATGCCAGTTTTTTCAATCTTTTTTAGGTAATTTATCTCTTTGTTTTGCTAATGATGCAGCACGAAGTAATTCAACTATGTCTTTTCTTGTAAGTTTATGAAGTTTGTCATCTGGTCGTCAATCATCATTAACAAAATGAACTATTGTGGTTCATTCGATAAGACGACTTACATTTACAGCAACTCAACCTATGATAGTTCACATTGCTCAACTATCAATTCTTCTCTGAGCTATATGAGGCATAACTTCTTTCATAGAAAAAATATTAAAAAATAAGAAATATTTATAATAATTTTTTAATATTTGTCAAATAAATCTATTTCACTATTTCACCCGGCATCGTGAAACTATCATTTTCTATAATTCTTCCCGGGTAAGTCATAGTTTTTATACCAGTTTTTGAGTTATCTCAGATAATTACTCAAAGTTTATGGAGTCCAGAATCAACAAGACTTCCATTTACCATAACTTTTATATTTCATTTATCGTGACGTAGATTAGCTGTAATCATTCCACCTCAAATATTTATATTATTTCCTAAAATACTATCTCAAATGTAGCTTAAATGTGCTACATTTGTTTTGTTTCAGATAGAAGTATTTTTTATTTCAACTGCATTTCAGATATGACAATTTTCTCAGATAACTGTTTGTCATCTTAGATATGTATTTGGTCCGATAGAAGTATTTTTTCAAATATAAACATTTCATTCTATATAAGTTCCAGATTTAAGTATTGCTCACTCTTCTAGTATAATATTTCATTTTATAGTAACTCAATTTTCAACAGTTCATTTAATTTCACTTTTTTGCAGTTTATCTAAAAAATATTTATTTGCAGTTAAAATATCCCAAGGGTATCAAACATCAATAAACTCTCAAGATATCTTTATAAGCTCAAATTTATTGTCTTTTAAAAATAAATTTATCGCGTCAGTTAGTTCGTATTCTCATCTAACTGAAAGTCAGATATTGTTTATATGTTTAAAGATTTCCGGAGAAAATTTAAATCATCATAAATTTGCAAGATTTCCTACGAATTCTTGGGGTTTCTCTATAACTTCAATTGCAAATCAATTTGAATTTTGTTTATAAATTCAGTATTTTTCAGGAGTTTCTACTTCTTTAACAAGTCAAGCATAGTTTTGAGAAGTAATAACTTTTTTTAAATCATTTTTATCTAAAATACTATCTCAATACAAAATAATTACATCATCTTGTAAATTAAGTCACTTTAAAGCTCATCCAGTTCATTTTTCCTCTCATTGCTCAATATATGTGATTTTCACTCAATTAAAATTATCTTTGAAATACTCTTTTATAATTTCTTGTTTGTATTTTATAATTATAATTATTTCATCAACAAATTCATAAATCGCTTCTAGATTGTGTTCTAAAATTGGTTTCCCAAAAATAGAAATCATCGGTTTTGGAATCGTGTTTGTAAGTGGTTTTAGACGAGTTCCAGCTCAAGCTGCTAGTATGATTGCTTTCATTATTTTTGCGTTAGATTTTATTTTTTTAAATATATTTTTATTTATGGAAATTGCAAAGTTTTTTATCTTTGACAAAAAATAATTTTATATATAATAATTTCTTATTTTTAAAAATGTTTATGAATAAACCTAGAGATAGAGTTCCTAAAACTAGATTATATGCTTGAGGATTAACTTTGGATGAAGCAAGAAATATGGTTGATGATATTTTACAAAATGATCATAAAAAATCTAAAGCTTTACACGATTGGGCAATGAGGTGAGAAAATATTAAATGGTTTTTAGAAAATAAAGATAATATCAAATTAGTACTAAACGGAATAGAATTATTTTGATATGTTTATGATTTAAAAGATACTGTTTCAGAAAATGTTGAGATTTGAAAAGCAAAGAGAAAAGTTCCTGAATGAAAAAAAATTCCAGATTGGGGTAAATTGGGAGTTATTCCGGCAAATTTTAGGCAATCTTTTTTTGAAGAAGTTTTATGACTTTCTTGAACTTATTTGTGAAGCTGAAAAATAGAAATAATGACAAGTAAAAATAGAGTATGTTTGTGAAATAAACAAAGAAAGTATTGAAAGTTAAGACTCGTAACTATTATAAAATAATTAAAAATATATGGTACAAATATTATGAAAATGAAAATTTCCAAATCATGGTAAAACAAATCCAGAGGATTGAGTGCTAGATACTATTTTAGCAATAGATCAGTGAGAGTTTTGAGATCATGTAAAAGTATTACCTTTAGAGTGAGAAGATGTTGTAAGAGAAATGAATGTTTTTGAGGAGAAAATTAGATTAATTATTGAAAATATTGTAAATGAAGCAAT
>CAYOIP010000100.1:0-2524 GCA_964404065.1 uncultured Candidatus Peribacteria bacterium | reverse complement strand
TTCGAAAACTGACCCAAAGCTTATTCAAAAAGTAGAACTTTTCGATATATATGAAAATGAAGATAAACTTCCATGAAAAAGAAGTCTAAGTTTCAAGATATATATTCAATCACTTGAGTGAACTCTATGAGATGATGTAAAAAATAATTTAATCAAAACAATTATAGAAAGAGTTTGAAAAGTTTGATGAGTTTTGAGATAAACTTGATAAAAAACCATTTTTGAGTATATTTAAAATATCTGTTTTATAGGCTGCACGAGGCTTAGATTTTTCCTTACAAAAAAAATCTATAAAAGAGGGTCCAAATTGTAATAGAGGGGAGGATTTCTTCATTGACTTCTTCGAATCGATTACGGGCTTCTTTCATTCCTACTATTAGAAGGAATACAAAATTTGCTTTCTGACCTTAAAATGGATTTAAAAAGTGAATAGAGAATAATGAATAATTAAAGAAATTTAATAAAATCAGAAAATCTTTTTTTATTCACTATTAGTTATTAATTATTAGTTATTAATTATTAGTTATAATGTTACTTACTGATGAACAAATCCAAAAATTAAAAACTGCTTGAGTTAGATATCCTGATGTAAATGAAACTTGTATAGGATGCAGTGCTTGTGTTGCAATATCTTGAGATGTCTTTGATTTAAATGACGAATGAAAATCTGTTGTTAAATCACTTGATTCTTATGAGGATTTTTGAGTTGACGATTCTATAATGGCTTGTCCAGTTAATGCAATAACTTGGAAAAATTAGTTTTTAAAAAACTTTAAAAATATCTTGATTTTTAATCTACTAGGTTTATTACTAGTAGATTTTTTAGTTTTTAACAATTAGGTGATTTTTTTTAACATCATTGTATAAATTTTGTTAGCATAAATTGATTTTTTTATTATAAATACAAGATATCTAGAGACATAAAAAAAAGTATGTTTTTAAATACAATTTGTTAAAAACTAGACAAAAAGTTTTTTTATAGTCTTTCTTTTAATTTTTAATTTCTTTGACGATGTGAATCAAATATGTAAAAAATAGAGCTGGAGATATGTTTTTGTTTGATATATCTAGAATTGAAAGAGCAATAGAAAAAGCAGCAGAAGCTACAAATTATTTTGATACTTCATTTGTTGATTCAGTAGCAGTGGAAGTACTTTCTGATTTAAACAGCAAAGTATCTGATATAGATGGAGATTGTTTTGTTTACATTGAAGCTATACAAGACTCAGTTGAAAGAAAACTAATGGAAAAGGGTTTTTATGATATCGCAAAAGCTTATATCATATATAGAAATGAAAGAGCAAGAAAAAGAGAAAAAGAAAAGGAAGAGATTGAGAAAAAATTAGAAAAAAAGACATTAAAAATTATAAAATCAAATTGAGATAAACAAGTTTTTGATATAGAAAAAATTAGAGAAACTTACAAAAAAGTATCTTTTTCACTAGCTCGTAGGTGTAAATTTGAGGAATTGGAAAATTCACTTAAAAAATATATAGTTGATGGGATGAAAACAAGTGATATTTTGAATATGATGATAAAAGCTTGTATAGACTTAACAACTGTTGAAAATACTTCTTGGCAATTTATAGCAGGTAGACTTGCTATGGTTGACTTGTATAAAAAAGCTTCAAAAAATAGAGATATCAAAATAAAAGATGTTTATTCAGCTAAATCATTTAAATCACTTTTTGACGAATATATAGATAAAGGTATTTATTATAGAGATTTTTATAAGCACTATAGTGAAGAAGATATATTAAAAGCTTGAAAACATTTAGAAAAAGATACTGATTTTACATACAACTATACTACAGTTTTGATGTACAAAAAAAGATATCTTTTAAATCCAAATAAAGTTATAAAAGAACTTCCACAAGAGATGTATATGGCATCAGCTCTTTTCTTGGCTATTCCTGAAAAGAAAGAAGATAGACTAAAAACGGCTTTAAAGATATATGA
Organism: uncultured Candidatus Peribacteria bacterium; assembly: GCA_964404065.1. Classification (GTDB taxonomy): domain Bacteria; phylum Patescibacteriota; class Gracilibacteria; order BD1-5; family UBA6164; genus UBA7396. The sequence continues at coordinate 565 of CAYOIP010000100.1, read as the reverse complement.
ATATTGTTCAAAAGCCATGATTTCTCTTCCGACTCCAACTCTACTTAATGCTAGAACAAACTATCATCAATTATCAAGTTGTTTTAAATTAAATGTAGATGATGATTTGAGATCTATATATCACAATGTTGAAAATATGGCTCAAATATCAAAATTTGGTGGTTGAATAGGTGTTTATATGTGAAATATAAGAAGTAAAGGATGATCTATAAGATGAATAAAATGAACTTCTGCATGAGTACTTCCATGGATAAAAGTTATAAATGATACTGCGATAGCTGTAAATCAACTTTGAGCTAGAGCTTGAGCTATAAGTGTAACTCTTGATATGTGGCACAGAGATATATATGATTTCTTGGATATGCAAACTGAAACAGGTGATATTAGAAGAAAGTCATTTGATGTATTTCCTGCAGTTTCTATTCCAGATATATTTATGAGAAGAGTACAAGAAAACACAGATTGGACACTTTTTGATCCAAAAGAAATAAAAGATGTAACTTGAGTAGCTTTACAAGATTTGTACGGAGAAGAAGTTCATTTTATTCATCTTATAGATCATCCT
>CAYOIP010000099.1:0-2536 GCA_964404065.1 uncultured Candidatus Peribacteria bacterium | reverse complement strand
ATTTTCTAAATTTATATTTGAAATTTCTGAAATACTTTTTATATCAGACAAATTTGTAAGTTCTAAAATCAAATTATCAATTCTTTTAATTTCATTTATAGAATTATCAACCAAATCATCTTCATAATTTTTTGTGGCTTTTAAAAGTTGTAAATTTGAACTTATTACAGAAATTGGAGTTTTTAATTCATGATTTGCATTATGAATAAAGTCGTTCATATCGTCTAAAGTTTCCTCTACTGGTTTCAAATTTTTATTAACAAAAAATAATCAAATAAAATAAAAACTTATTGAAAAAAGAAAATTTATAATAAAAAAGAAAAATAAATCTCTAAAATAATCAACTATGTAATATGATTGTTTTTTAAAAAAAATTATATTTTTATAATTAGATATATCTGAAATATCAATATTTCTAATAAAAAAGCCATTTTCAATAAAAATTTTATTAATTTGAATTTTTTCTAAATCAATATTAAAACTTATATCTTGATTTAAATTTTCATATATTTTTGAGTTGTGGTCTATTAATACAAAATCTAAAAATCTATATAAATTTCCATTATTTTCTCATCACATTATCATATTGTGACGCATTCTAATTTTATTCGTGGAAAAATAATTATCTAAAAAAAATGGACTTGATTGTATTTGAAAAATAAAATTATTTGTAATTTGATTAAAATCTCTTTTTTCAAAATATTTAATATTATTATATTTTATAGAGAAATAAAACAATTCCAACGTAGATGCGATTAAAAAAACTATCAAAACAAATATTAATGAAAGTCTTTTTTTAGTATAATTTAAATTCATTCACTCCATAATAAAATTTAATTAATCAATTATTTTATATCAAATTCATTTTACAGTCTCGATTATTTTACTATCAAGTTTTTTTCTTAAATATCAAATATAAACATCTACAGTTTTTGAAAACATAATATCTCAATCAAACTCTCACCAAACTTTTTCATACAATTCTTGACGGGAAATAGTTTTTCCTGAATTTTGAACAAGATATTTAAGTAAATTAAATTCTAGTGGGGAAAATCTTATAAATTCAGTTCATTTTCTTACTTCAGTTCTTTCTAAGTCAATTACATATCATTTTCAAAAATGAATTATATTTCACTTATTTTTTAAGTTTCTTCTATTAAGTGTATTTATTCTAGCTAAAAGCTCTTCAAAATCAAATGGTTTTGTCATATAATCATCAGCTCATAAGTTTAATCATTCAACAACATCTTGTTTTTTGGAGTTTGATGTAAGCATAATTATTTGATTATCTTTTTGTCTTTCTCTAATAATTTTTAATATTTCAAGTCAATTTAATGATGGTAGGTTTATATCAAGAATTATCACATCATAATAATTAGATAATGCTTTATAAAGACCTTCTTTTCAGTCTTGAGAAGATTCACAAGTTATATTTTTTAAAGCTAGATATCTAACAATATTTGCTGAAATTTGCAGATTATCTTCAATTAAAAGAACTTTCATAATTTTAAATTAATTTTATTTAATTTTATTATATATTTTATTTTTAAGAAACAAGTAAGAAAAAAGGAAAAGTTTAAAACTTTTCCTTTTTAGGTTATTAGAAACCAAATCCTCACATTGGACAATTTCATCATCTTTTTCAACTTCAACCTCTTTTTGAAAATCATCCCCTATCTTGCATATTAAGCAAAATATCTTTTTCTTCTGATGTAAGAGTTTCTCAATTTCTTCTTTTTTCCATAATAACTCTAACTTTTTCTCTTTCAGACCTTTGGGATTTTATTTCTTCTAAAATAGTTTTTTCTTCAGCTGTTAGAGTTTCTCAGTTAAGAACTTTATCTAAAACTTTCTCATGTAATTCTCTTTTTTCTTCATTCTCTGATATTTTTTCTTGAAAGAAAGTTTGCCTTTCAGATTGAGTCATAGTTTCTAATGCTGTTTTTTCTTGAGTAGTTAATCAATTAAAATTATTTAATCAATAACCTCAGATATACGCACTTGCAACTCAAGTAGTAAGAATTGTAGCTCAAATTAAGCTTGCAATTAGTATTTTACTTTTCATAATATAAAAATTAAGATATAAAATTTTGTAATTTCTTATAAGGCCTATTTTTGAAATTACAAGGCTATTTTATAATACATATTTAAGAATGAGGTAAGAAAAATATAAAAAAAATTTTCTTTTAATTTTTTTTTATATAATGGTAGAAATTACAACTAATTTTTTCAAATGAAACTTATAGTTTGACTATGAAATCCTTGAACAAAATATGAAGATACAAGACATAATGCTTGATTTTTATTTTTAGATTATCTAAAAAATGAATTAAGTATTTCAAATGATTTTGAAATTGAGTGAAAATTTAAAGCTGAAATTTTAGAAACACAAATTAACTGAGAAAAAACTATTTTATTAAAACCTCTGACTTTTATGAATTTATCTGGAGAATCTGTACTAAAAATAATGAGTTTTTATAAAATAGAAAAAAAAGATATAATTGTTATATTTGATGATATTTCTCTAGATTTTTGA
>CAYOIP010000098.1:0-2544 GCA_964404065.1 uncultured Candidatus Peribacteria bacterium | reverse complement strand
AAAAAAACTTCTTTAAAGTTTCTAGTTCTTCAATAAAACTCTCAATCTTTTTCTCATGAAACAAGTATTTCTTCTTCCCTACCAATCATCATTTGACCTCTTTTTTGAACATTTTTCTCAAGTACTTCATTTAAAATATGCCACCTATCAGCTTTCACACTATCTGGAATATCGTCTGGGTAAATTTTTGAGGCTAATGTTCAATTTCTAACCGAATATCTAGCAATATAAACAAAATCTATTTCAAGTTCTTTTATAGCTTTAATAGTATCCTGAAACATCTCATCAGTTTCCCCTGAAAATCAAACAATTATATCAGTTGAAACTGAAAAATAAGGATCTTTACTTCTTAAATACTCAACCATTTTTTTAAAGTCACCGTAAGTATGACGTCTATTCATCTTTTTAAGCATTTCATCACTTCACGACTGCAATGCAAAGTGCAAATAATTACATGTTTTATCGAGTTCAAAATGAGCATCCAAAATATCCTGAGTCATATCATGAGGATTTGATGAAGTAAATCTAATTCTATCAATTCAATCTATTTTATTAATCTCATTTAAAAGCTCTCTAAATGGAGAACAAAAAACTCCCTCGCCCTTTGGGAGAGGGTTGGTGTGAGGGACATCCCAAGACATTTTTTCTTCGTTCCAAAGTTTTAGATTTTTTTGTTTTCAGTAACTATTTACATTTTGTCATACTAAAGAAATTTCTTTATTTCAAGAAAGTGCTAAAGATTTTATTTCTTCAATTATTTCACTACTTTCTCTTGATACTTCCCTACCTCTTGTGTATGGAACTATACAAAAACTACAAAAATTATCACATCAAGTTTGCACTATTACTGAAGATGAAAATTTATTTTCTCTTAATTGCGTAAGTTTTAAATAATCATCAAATTTATCATCACTTCATATTTTTTGTCCATAAATGTGTGATAAAATAAGATTTAAATACTTTACTTCCTCGATTCTGATAGTAAAATCAAGATTTTCAAGTTTTGGAAAAAGTTTATCATCATTATTAAAAATACCTGATTTATCTTTTAAATATATGATATCTTTTGGAGCATTTCTTTCTAAAAGCTCTGGTAAATATTTTTTATTCATTCAAGTTTTTCTTACCATACAACCAGTAATTCAAACTATAATTTTATTCTCTTTATTTTTATTTATTTCTTTAATTTCTTTTAACAGTGAATAAACTTTATCTTCTCATTTTTTCCTAACTGAACATGTATTTAGTATAACAACATCCGCATTTTTATAATCATTTGATTTCAAAAATCATGATTGTAATAGAATCATATTTATTTTCTCACTATCTGCTTGATTCATTTCACAACCAAATGTTTTTAGAAAGTATTTTTTCATAAATTTATTTAACTTTAAAATTAATATTTGACGGATTATATTCAAAAAAAATAACCAAGCAAACTTTTTACTTGGTTTTAAAAAACTAATTATTTTTTGTTTTTATTTTAGTTACCCACCTCATGCCATATAAATATAGTTAAAGATTAAAGTAACTATATTAAATCATATATTTTATAAATGTCAAGAATATTGTATCTTTTATTTATTTTTGTAATAATATATGTTTTACATTATTTTATTTAAAGGTATAGCCTTAGAAAAATACCATCATTGAAATAACTTTACTCATAAATCAAATAAACTATTAAATAGTTTTTCATCTTCAACATATTCAGCAACCACAGTAACATTCCATATATCACATAATTTTACAATATCTTCTATTATTATTTTTGCCGATCTTCTAATTTCTGGATTCTTGCTTGATAAATTTTTTACTATTTCTCAATCAATTTTTACATAGTCTAAAAGTCAATATTCTAATAATTTCAATAATCTAGTTAGACTTGACTCTCAAGCACCATAATCATCCATTGCAATTTTAAATCATAAATTTTTTAATTTTCTTAAGTTTGAAAGAGCAGCTTCATTATTTTCCCATTTTCATTCAATAAGTTCAATAGTAATTCTACTTGTATTAAATCAAGTATCAGCTAATCACTCCAATAATTTTATAGTTTCATTATCAGTTATATTAATATACTCAGTATTTATAGAAATAGCTATTCAATTCTCTCACCGCATCATTGAAATAAAGCTTTCAATAGTAAATTCAATTAATCTTCTAAGTAGGTCATACCTTTTTCTTTTTATTGCAATATCTATATACTCTCTTATATTATATTCAGTTCAATTCTCTTTTCTTTTTGAATCTTTTATTCTTGTTAATATTTCATATTTATAAATATCTCCATTAGGAGAATGAATCCCTTGTGCATTTAATAATATTCTACTTTCTCATTTTTCATCTATCTCAAATGCTATAGCAAAATCATTCATCAACTCAAGTTCAACTTTATTTTCTTCATTATATTTTTCTAAAAAATCTCATAATTTATTAAATACTTTTCAAATATATGAATCTGGAGTATGATTAATTTCTATTATATTTTTCCTATCATCTTGATTTATACCCGAATTATTTTTATAAATCCCAGAAAAATAT
>CAYOIP010000097.1:0-2550 GCA_964404065.1 uncultured Candidatus Peribacteria bacterium | reverse complement strand
TTGTGATAAAAAATCCTTGAAATAGGTATGCTTTGGTAGTATTTGCATGAGAAATACAAAGAGTATTACCTTTTACAACTGATTCTAGTTTATTTTTGACCATACTTTCTTGAGTAGATGAAAACAATGTTTCAAAACAATGAACAAACTTGTTTGAAGCTATAAATTGATGATTGAAAAACTTTTCAAGTGAAAATAACTCATGATTACTTGTTTTGGTTTCTGATTGAGATGATGAGAAAAAAATAAATTTTGAAGACTTTAAAAATCTAAATAATGATATAAAATTTTTAATTGTTTGAGTTTGAACAAGCAAATGAGTAAATATACCAACTTGAGTTGATGTATTTTGAAGAACAGTTTATAAAATATATCAATGAAAAAGGGTAATTACTAAACTTGAAGAAGAAAATTTGAAAAGTATTGCTAATATTTTTCAGTGAGAGTATTTTTCTCTAAATCAATTGGATAAAATTAGTAAATTAGATACAATGTTAAGCAATACAAGCAAAAAAGTATTTTTTATGAAAAGTGAAAATTTTGTAGATGCAACAAGATGAATTGTTATGATTTCTTTTATTTTTTTTATAATTTATATGTTTTTTTTAATTAAACTATGATGAAAAAAATCATAAAAAATAGATTATTCTTTTATTTGGTTTTATTATTTTTATTTACAGCAATTTTTTTCAACTGGAATAATTTCAGGGTATTTTTTTATAACACAATTTGAAATATAAGTTTTGCAAAATGAGATTATTGGTTATCTATTATTTATCATAATAATTCAAGTAAAATAGATAATAATGAAGTTTTTAATTACAATCTTTGATGAGATTATTATAAACTTTGAAATTATGAAAAATCACTTGAATATTATTCAAAAATAAATTTATTTTCTTGATCCAATTTATCATTAGATACATTTTATAATCTGTGAAATATTTATTATTTTCAATGAGAAAAAGAAATTTACGATATACAAAAAAAGATAGATTTATGGAAAAAGTCTTTATTAAGTTATAATCAAGTTTTATTAAAAAAAGAAGATAAAAAAGCAAGAGATAATTACAATTTTGTAAATAAAAAACTGAATGAATTAATGAAACAAATGAAAAAACAGCAAGAAGATTATAAAAAGCAACAAGAAGAACAAAATAAAAAAGAAGAAGAGCAAAAAAAGAATGATGAAGAAAAAGAAAATAACGGCGAAAAAAATGATAAAAAATCTGATGAACAAAAAAAAGAAGAAAAAAGTAGTGAAAATACAAAAAACAAATCAGAAGAACAAAATCAAAATGCACAAACTGTACAATGATGAAGAGGAGAGGAATATAAAGTTTGAGAATCAGAACAATTAACTGAATTGACACAAAAAGAAAAAGAGGATTTACAAAAGTATAATGAGCAATTGAAACAAAATCAACAGCAAAATACTATATATTTTGGCAAAAAAAATACTGATACAAAAGATAATCAAAGTATGCTAGATATGTTTATGCAAGATCCTTTTTTTTCTGATTTAAAAAACTTTGATGATTCAACTATGAATAAAAATGAAAGGGATTGGTAAAACAAAAAAATCTCATTTCAAATTTGAAATGAGATTTTTTTGTTTTGTATTTTTTACATACCAGGTAATCATCCTGCTGGCATATTTAATCACATTTGACTCATTACTCATTGCATTTTACTTGCTGCAACTTCTTGAGATTTTTTAATTCATTTATTTATAGATTCAGTAATTGCTTTTTGTAATGCTTCTTTTTGAGAATCTGATAATCCTGGGATTAAATCATTAGTTTCAAAATCTACTTTTTCAACTTTCATTTCTCAGTTTACAGTTATAACTAATCATCATACTTCAGATTCGATGAAAGTATTTTCTAATTCTTTTTTTATTTTCATTGCTTCTTGTTGAAGTTTAAGTAATTCTCATGCTTTCGAAAAATCCATAATACAGAAATTTTAAATTATAAATAATAAATAATAAATTAATTGCATTGAAAGTAAGCAATATTTTTAAAATTTAGCTAGAGGATTTTATTTTTTTTTGATTTTTTTGCAAATAAAAAATATATATGTTATTATTAAAATGTTAAATTTTAGATACTATACTTTCAATTTAACATTTAAAATTTATAATTTAAATTTCAATTATGACTCCAACTGCAACACAAGAAGAAGATTTGATAATTTTATCAGATAATGTAACTCCTACATTTGATCAAACTCCAATAGTTTCTGAGAGTTTAAATCAAACATCAACTCCTTTGATATCTTTTGATTCAAATGATTTGTTATGATCTTCAGAACAAGCTCCTTTAGAAACTTCATCTGCAAATTCAATTGATACAAATGAACTGAACTTGGATTCACAAGTATGATTTTTATTTTGATCAAATCAACTAAAAGAAGAGCCTAAAGTTGAACAAACAAAAGCAGAGTTAACACAAGATAATCTTTTCTGAAATTTCTGAACTACTACTTCTGAATTGATCTCGACATAGAGCCGTTGAAGGTCGGGCTGGTATTCGGCGGGGGCAAGGC
>CAYOIP010000096.1:0-2568 GCA_964404065.1 uncultured Candidatus Peribacteria bacterium | reverse complement strand
AGAAAAGTAGGTCATTATGATTTTTTGTAGATAAAATCAATTTGATTTCATCTTCATCTTTTGTAGCATTATTTACTCAAATTCCTCATCTTCTTTGAGTTCTAAATGAACTTGAAAGCATTCTTTTTACATAGCTGTTTTTTGAAATAGTAATAACCACTTCTTCATTAGGAATAGTATCACGCGGATTAAATTCACCAATTTTTGCATTATTTACTTGAGTTCTTCTTTTATCACCAAACATATCTTTTACTTCTTCAACTTCTGAAATAACTATCGCAATAACTCTTTCAGGTTTAGCTAAAATATCTTTACAATCAGCAATAAATGCTAATTTTTCTAAAAGTTCTTTTTCAATTTTTTCTTTTTCAAGTCATTGTAATCTTCTTAATTTCATTTCAACTATTGCTTCAGCTTGGATTTGAGAAAGTCCAAATGCTTTCATAAGTTGTACTTCAGCATCATCATAACTAGCTCTAATAACTTTAATTACTTCGTCAATATTATCTAAAGCGATTTTTAATCATTCTAGTATGTGTGCTCTTGCCTCAGCAATCTTTAATTCATAAATAGTTCTATTTGTAACTACTTCTTTTCTATGAGCGATAAATTCAACTAAAATTTCTTTTAAATTATGTAATTTTGGTTGTTTTCCTCTTTCTCAAAGAGCAATCATATTGTAACCAAAACTTGTTTGAAGTGGAGTTAATTTATATAATTGATTTAAGATTTTTTTAGGAAATGCATCTTTTTTAAGTTCTACAATAACTCTTACTCAGTCTTTATTTGATTCATCTCTTAAGTCTGAAATACCAACTATTTTTTTCTCTTTAACTAGTTCAGCTATTTTTTCTACAAATGCTGCTTTATTTAGTCAGTAAGGGATTTCAGAAATATTTATATATTTTCTTCATTTAGCAGTTTCTTCAATAGAAGCTACTCATCTCATAATTACAGATCATCTACCTGTAGAATAAGCAGTTAATAATGCTTCTTTATCATAAACTATTCATCAAGTTGGGAAATCAGGACCTTTTACAAATTCCATCAAATCTTCAACTGTAACTTCTTCTTCGTTTGGAACTTTTAAAAGGTAGTTAATAGCATCACAAAGTTCTCCTAAATTATGCGGAGGTATATTTGTTGCCATTCAAACTGCGATTCACATTACTCAGTTCATAAGTAAGTTTGGAATTCTGTTTGGAAGTACTGATGGTTCTTGTTTAGTTGTATCAAAGTTATCTCTAAAAAGTACTGTTTCTTTTTCAATATCACTTAGCATAAATTCTGCTAATTTCGTCATTTTTGCTTCAGTATATCTATATGCTGCAGCTCCATCTCAATCCATAGAACCGAAGTTTCATTGACCATGAACTAGTGGGTATCTAAGCGAGAAATCTTGAGCCATACGTACCATAGCTTCATAAACTGAACTATCTCAGTGTGGATGATAGTTTCAAAGTACATGTCAGACTACTGTTGCTGATTTTCTAAATTTAGCGTTTGCTCTTAAACCTTGTTCGTGCATAGAGTAAAGTATTCTTCTATGAACTGGTTTTAATCAATCTCTTACATCTGGAAGGGCACGGGAAACGATAACACTCATCGCATAATCAAGATAACAAGTTTCCATTTCATCATTTATGTTTCTGTTTATATCTCCCGCGTAAACTATTCAAGTTGGAACTGCTAGAGTAGTTTGTTCTCAAGCTTCAGTCTCAGTCTCATTTTCTTGAGCTTCGTTTTCTAGAGAACCTTCATCATTTTCTAGTTCTTCTGGGTCTAGATTTTCGTTTTCTGACATTGTCTAAAATTTTAGTGATAAAATACTATTTTAATATATTTATTTTTGTTATTTTAGCAAGAGAAAATATGTGTTTTTTTGTGATTTTTAAGGGAAAATTTTATAATTTTTAAAAAACTCGCTTAAATTTAAGCGAGTTTTTTGAGGTGTGGGGAATTTTGGCTTTAAGGAGAGGAAAGATTTTTTAGATTTATAATCTATTTGTCTTTCAGACATCGCCACTTAGACTTAAGGGGAGAATTTTTAGAGTTTATATTTTTTCATTAAATCTAAAACATCTTCAAAAGCTTCTTTTTTTCATCAAAAAAATTCATTTTCTCAATATTCTTCGATATTAGCACTTTCAGTTATATTTTGTTTATAAAGTTTTCAATAATCTTGAGCTAATTTTTTAATTTCTTTTTCCAAACTATTATTAGTAATTTTTTCAATAAATCATTTAGCTAGTAATTCAGTTGTATTTTCTCTCAAATCTTGAAGATTTTCCCAAATTTCAAAAGTTTGATAACTTTTATCCTCTTCTATGTTTTTCCATTCATTTGGACAAATCTCTACTAAATCATCATCTTCTGGAGAATATTCTTTACACATTACTGAAAATGGAAAGTAAAAATCATGATTTTCAAAACAATATTTTAAAATCTGAATTGCAAGTTCGCGAGTTATTTTCATAAATTTAAAATTAATTGTTAAATATTAATTATTTTTCTTCTAAAATATTTTCTCAATTATAAAAAATTTCAAAACTTTCTAAACGTTTATTA
>CAYOIP010000095.1:0-2583 GCA_964404065.1 uncultured Candidatus Peribacteria bacterium | reverse complement strand
AGAAAAAGAATTAAAAAACTTTAAATATAATAAAATGTCTCAAACAAAATATAAATCTCAACTTGATGTTATATTACCAAAATTAAAAGCTAAATATCCAGATACTTACATAGCAAAACTACAAGCTCTAGATGCAAAAATTGATACTCTTCTTGAAAAAAATCTAAGTGATAAAAATAGATTTATGCTTTTGGTTGTTAAATTAAATGTTTTAAACTTCATTAAAGAATAATGTTTTGTTATATTCATATTCCGTTTTGTGAAAGCAAATGCAAATATTGTAGATTTGCTTCAATTTGAGGAATAAATAAAATTTTAGTCCAAAAATATTTATCACATCTGATAAATGACATAGTTTCATTTCAAAGACCGGTCTTAAAAAAGACCGGTCTTAAATTGGATAGTATTTATTTTTGATGATGAACTCCAAGTATTTTAGAAAAATCTCAGTTACAAGAAATAATAAACACTTTAAAAACTAAATTTTGATTTAAAGAAAATATTGAAATAACTCTTGAAACAACTCCAAAAAATATTACTTTAGAAAATATTTTATCTTGGCAAGAAATTTGAATAAACCGTATAAGTATTGGGATTCAGACACTAAATAATAAAGCTTTAAAGGAAATTAATAGAGATAATAGAAAAACTATTTTAGATTGACTTGAAAATTTAAGACCCCCTCAGTCCCCCTTATCAAGGAAGAAGCTTTGAAAAAGCAGGGGGATTCAAAATATTTCTGTTGATTTTATTATCTGACTTCCTTATGTAAAAAAATCAGAAACATTAAAAGATATAAAATATATTTTAGAAAATTATAAGTTTGTAAAACATATTTCAGTTTATATGCTTGAAGATTATTATTCATCAGATAATAATGATTCAAATTTTGAAAAAATTTCATATCCTGAGAATTGGAAATGACTTTGAATAGAAGAAAAAGATTATTTAGAGGAATATTTAAGTATAAAAAATTATCTTGAAAAAAATTGATTTTTTAGATATGAAATATCAAATTTCGCAAAAAAATGATACTCATGCAAACACAACAAATCTTATTGGAATCACAAAGAAAATATATGATTTTGACTTTGAAGTCATAGTTTTGTTTGATGAATAAGATATGCTTATAAAGATGATTTTATAGGTTATTACGGCAAAAAACTTGATTATGAAGAAAAACTAGAAAAAAAAGATATTTTTCTAGAAAAAGTTTTATTTTGACTTAGAACTTCTTGAATTAGAAAAAATATTTATAAAAAGTTAAATATGCAAAAAATCAGTGAATTTATAAATGCTTGACTTTTAGAAATAAAAAATGAAAATCTTTGTATAACTGATAAATCAGTAACAATAATTGATAAAATAATTTTAGAAATAATTTAAAAATATGATACTTTTTGCTATTGCACTAACTCATGAATTAAAAGTTATAAAAGAGGAGATAAAAGCTTTAAAATTACCTTTTAAAGTTGATTTTTTGCTAACATGAGTCTGAGTTGAAAACACTATTTATAATTTAAAAGATTATATAGATAAAAATTGAAAACCTGAATTTATTATAAATATTTGAGTTTGTGGAAGTGTAAATTATGATTTTTTAGACTTTTTTCAAGTTTATAAAATAAATTATTTATCAAATAATAAAGAAATAATTTGTCCTGTTTATATAAAAAATCTTCATTTAAAACCAATTTCTTGTTCAAGTAAAATAATTACTGAAAAAAAAGAACTTTGAGAAGAAAATTTTGTTGATATGGAAAGCTATTGAATTGATTTTATATCTGAAAAAGAAAAGATTCCTTATATAATCATAAAAAAACCTTTTGATATAGTTTCAAAAGATTCTAAAAAAGTTGATGTAAATAAATTAAAAGACTCTTTAAAATGATTTGATTATAGAAAACTTTTACAAGAAATAGATGATTTCTTGCAAAAAAATAAATCTAAAACTGATTTTGATAAAACTATTTTAGATTTAAGACAAAAGTATAAATTAACTTTTAGTGAAACTGAAATGTTAAAAAAATATTTAAATAAATGTATAGCTTTTTGAGAAAATATAAGTTTTGATAATAAAGATGAGTTATTACTTAAAATCAAATCATAAAATATTTTTTATTAATTAATATTTTGAACTCTAATTCATTTTGAACTAGCATATCATAAAACAATTCATGGTATAAGTTTCATATTTCATTCAACAGAATTATTAGTAACAAACTTATCCCACATTGCTTGATTTGCAAAAACTCACATTTTATCCAATTCTCATACACTCCAACATTTAAAACTTGAAGATACTTTATCTATATATCTTTGTACTTCTCATTCTCTATCCAAATAAACTGCTGGAGTTTTTCAAAAATTATTAGGTGAATCATTATAAACAACTTGCATAATATAATTAAATTAAAAAATAAATTATATTTCATATTATAAGTATCAAATATTAATTTTATATTAAATAATTAAAATATTTTAAATTTTAGAACATAAAAAGATTAAGTCAATAAAAAAATCACTGAAATGAACTGTCCCCTGAAAAGTGGAATGGAAATAAAAACCCATTTCACTTTTTTT
>CAYOIP010000094.1:0-2583 GCA_964404065.1 uncultured Candidatus Peribacteria bacterium | reverse complement strand
TTGAGGTAAGTCCAAATGGTAGATTTGCTGAACATGAACAGATAACAGATTTTGATACATTAAAGCAAGTTGTAGAAGAAGTTCATGAATATAAATTAGAAATATTTGTAAACCTAAATGCATGGTATTATACAGATGAAACTTTTCCATACATAAAAAAGATGGTAGAAGAATTTATAGAGATATGAGTAGATGGAATAATTTGTTGAAATATCTCGATTTTGGAGTATTTAAAAAGTATAGATTATAAATGAAAGATAAATATTTCTACAATTTTAGCAGCTTATAATAAAGAAGCTATAAGATTTTTTCTAGAAAATTACAAGATAAATAAGGTAATTTTATCGAGAGAAATAACTTTAAAAGAAATAGAATCTATTTTATCTGAATTTCCTGATACTAAATTTGAAGTATTTTGAGAAGGGGATTTTTGTAGATACAATAATTGATTATGTTTTGCAGAACACAAATATGGAAGCAAAGATATTTGTACTGTTGTTGTAAATGATCTGATAGTAACAAAGAAATTTAGAGCTGATTATAAAAAAATTATTCTTGATAATTCACTTTCAAACAATGATAAAGTAGAAAAATTTGATACTACATATTTAAACATATTTGAAGAAATAAATGACTTGATTCAAAAACTTGATCTTTGAATTTATGATAAAAAAGAAATAGATGATAGATTAATAGATATAATTTATAGTTCTAAAAATAGAGTTGATTTGTATTTTGATGCTTTGAAACCTATATCTTCATTACATAATCAAAATATAATAACATTTATAAAGTGATTAAATTATTTCTTATCACTTGATATAGATTCTTGAAAGAAAGAGGAGTTAAGTGATTTGAAAGTAGAACTTGAAAAATCAATTAAGACATGAATAGAATTTCTTACTAAAAAGTCAAAAGAAATCTGATGAGAACCAAAACTAAAAGCTTTAGAACTAAAAAGTTTTTATTCAAAAAGTGATAATCTAAATTTATACAGTTATCTTTTTTTCTCAAAATTTAAAAATCTTGAAACTGTTAAATTTCCAACTAGGGGAAGAGTCTATGCTGAAAAAATTGCAATAATTGAAAAAGTATTGCAAGATTGAAAAGTTAGTGATGATTTGGTCGATAGATGAGTGAGTATAGAAAGAGCTCATTATGATCTAACTTATTTATTTTGAGATAAGTTGTGGTTTAGAAAAATGATTAATTGAATATAACCCACTAACCCCCTATCTTTTCTAAATGTTTTTAAATTATTCATTTCATTAAAAATTATAATATTTTTTCATTTATTTTATTTTTGAATCAAAAAAAGATAATCTTTCGATTATCCTTTTTTGATTTCTTTCATTTTTAAAACTTCGTGTTTTCTAGTTACTTTGTTGTATTTTCTTAAAGTAAGTTTTTCACCTTGTCCAAAGTTTTTCTTTTGGATATTTGTAACATAACAAAGATTTCCAGTTTCTTCGCTATATAATCATACATAAGTTCTTTTTCCTTTTGCCATATTTTTAAATTAATTTATTAAAATTTGAATTATTATAATGATTTTTTTTAAATTTCAACTTTTTTTATATTTTTATACTCTATATCTAGAAATAAAATATATTAAAGTCAAATTATAATTATTGACTAAAATTTTTTAAAGTGATAAAATAATTAGGAATATATTAATAATTTGATCAATTTATGTTATCAAAAACAAAAATAAAAAAATATTTAAATAATTTACTTAAAAATAAGTCTTCAATTTTTGATAGAAAAAAATACTTAAATAAAAAAGCGGTTACCTTGGTAGAGTTAGTAGTTGTAATAACTATTTTGACTATTTTACCAATGGTATGATTTTATTTTTATACTTGAACTATGCTCGATTCAAGAGATGCTTATAGAGTAACACAATTAAACAATGTATATAATTCTATGATGTATTTCAAAAATAATACTGAGTTACCACTTCCAGATAATTATGTAGAAATAAGAGTTTGATGAACTACTATTGCATATCAAGGATATATTTGAGAAAATGTTCTTAATTCAATAATGTACAGATGAAAATCATATTCTACAAAAGACCCAAAAGATTGAAAATATTATTCATATTATCTTACAAAAGATAAAAAGTATTTTCAATTGATGTCATTTTTGGAAAAAAAATCAAATACTGAGATTTCATATATCCCAAAAGTTAATGCAAATTATGAAGAAAGGTATCCTTATGTAGTATGACATAAATTGTGAATTTTGACTGAAAGTTGAACTAATAATCCAATTCATGAATTAGTTGATATAAAGAATCAGTGATTTATTAATTTCTCTTGATGAATACCCGGAAGTTATAATTTAAATATAAATAATTTTATTTCTTATAAATCAAATGATAGCATAATTATTTGAAATAAGCTTGTAGAATTAGCAAAAATTGAAAATTTTAAATTATTAGAATACTGAACTTGAGATACTTGTTGATGAGAAATTACAGATTTAAATTGAGTATCTAAATCTGTAATTTCTCTTGATGAATACCCGGAAGTTATAATTTAAATATAAATAATAACTTCCGGGTATTCATCAACAAGT
>CAYOIP010000093.1:0-2615 GCA_964404065.1 uncultured Candidatus Peribacteria bacterium | reverse complement strand
AGCAGGTGAGAAATAACGATTTCAGCTCATCCAAAATCCTTTAACCAATCACAAACTATTGCAACTTTTTTATTTTCTAGTTTATTCATAATTTCATTTGTTTTTAAATTTTTCCTAGTATAATAAAAAATATTATAAATCAAAAAATAAATTTTATGACGATATTAGAGAAAATATATAAATTTGATAAAAAACAAGCTTTAAAAGATATTTTAAAAAATTATAAAGAAAAATGATTTTTAGTAGTTAATTATCTTTATTTTGCAAATTTAGTTTCAAACTGAATTTTATCAGGAGAAAATACAAATAAGGAATATTTAGAGTCACTTGAAAACTGAGATTTTTTACTTTCAGATTGAATTGCTTTAAGACTTTATTGTAAAAAAATATTTTGATTTAATTTAGAAAATCTTAATGGGACTGATTTTTCAGATTATTTACTTCAAAGTTTAAAAAGTGAAGAATTCAACTTGGTTTTATACTGAGCACAATCAGAAGTTATAAAAAAAGCTGTAGAGAATATAGAAAAAAAATATAACTTAAAAGTTGCTTATTTTCAAGACTGATATAGTGAATTTGATTTTGAAAAATTAAATAATAAAAATTCTTTTTCAAAACAAAAAATAAATATTTTTTTTGTGTGACTTTGAACTCCTAAACAAGAAATTTGGATAAAAAATAATTTAGATAATATTAAAAAATACAACCTACTGACTTTTTCCCAATGATGAACTTTTGATTTTTGGGCTTGAAATGAAAAAAGAGCTCCAAAAATATTTCTAATTTTAAAACTTGAATGGTTATGGAGATTTATAACAAATCCCAAAAAAAATTTTAAAAAAGTTTGGTATAGTTTTTATCTGTTTTATTTTCTGCTTAAGAAAAGAAAGTAAACAAAAACTTGATTTTTTTAAAAAAAATTATAAACTCTTTCAAAAGCGTTTGAGCAGAAAACAACTGCGAGCTCGGGGAAGAACAGATTTTACATCCAAGTAGAACCTCGCGAAGTCGTGATACTTCGTTAAAATAATATAAATTAAGCAAACACATTCGGTGGCACCTTTCAAAATAACTTTGAACCGAAAGTACGAAAATTTTATTTTTGTACTTTTTTTATTTTTTAAATTTTAGATTATGTTAAGAACACATACTTGTAATGATTTGACACTAAAAAATGTCGGACAAGAAGTAACTTTATCTGGTTGGGTATCAAACAGAAGAGATCATGGATGAATTATTTTTATTGATTTAAGAGATAGATATGGACTTACTCAAGTAGTATTTGATCCAGAACATGATGCTACAGCTCACGCAACAGCAAATGATTTTAGAAGTGAATATGTTATTCAAATTACTTGAACTGTTAGATCAAGACCAGATGGACAAGCAAATGTAAATTTACATACTTGAGATATTGAAATAATTGTTAGTCAAACTCAAATATTATCAAGATCAAAAACTCCTCCATTTGAATTAGATGAATTTGGAGTTCAATCAAATGAAGAAGTAAGATATAAACATAGATTTATAGATTTAAGAAGAAGAAAAGTTTTAAATAATGTGTTATTCCGTTCTAAACTTTTAAATTTTACAAGAAATTGGTTTTATGGAAATGACTTTATTGAAGTTCAAACTCCACTTTTCACTGTATCAAGTCCAGAAGGAGCAAGAGATTTCTTAATTCCTTCAAGACTTCACCCAGGAAAATTTTATGCTCTTCCACAAGCTCCACAACAATACAAACAATTACTTATGGTAGGTTGAATTGATAAATATTTTCAAGTAGCACCTTGTTTTAGAGATGAAGACCCAAGAGCAGATAGGCATGCTTGTGAATTTTATCAAATAGATTGTGAAATGAGTTTTATTCATAGAGAAGATATTTTTGCAGTTGTTGAATGATATATTCGTGATGCTTCAAAAAATTTATCTGATAAAACTATTATGGATGATAAATTTTACACTATGACTTATGATGAAGCATTAGAAAATTATGGTTCAGATAAACCAGATTTAAGATTTGGAATGAAATTTGTGGATTTAACAGATATTTTTACAAATTCTGAATTCTCAGTTTTTAAAACTGTTTGTGAAACTGGATGAGTAATTAAAGCAATAAAATTAGAATGACAAACTATGTCTAGAAAAGATATAGATGATTTAACAGAAGTTGCAAAAAAAGAGTGAGCTAGATGACTTGCTTATATCATTTATGATGATGCAGAGGTTGGTGGGAAAAAATCTCCAATTTTAAAATTTATGTCTGAGAGTGAAATATCAGAACTTGAATCAAGATTACAACCAAAAAATGGAGATATTATTTTCTTTTCAGCTGATGAATTTAAAAGAGCAGTTGGAATTTTAAATAAAGTAAGACTTGCTTTAAGAGATAAATTTAATTTAGCTGATCCAAAAAAATTAGCTTTGTGTTGGATTGTTGATTTCCCAATGTTTGAACAAGATGAAGCTTCTGGAAAAATTGACTTTGCCCACAATCCATTTTCTATGCCAATAGGATGATTAGAAGCATTTAATACTTGAGATTTACTTTCTATGAAAGCAAATCAATATGATTTAGCTTGTAATTGATATGAAATACTTTCAGGTTCTATTCG
>CAYOIP010000092.1:0-2629 GCA_964404065.1 uncultured Candidatus Peribacteria bacterium | reverse complement strand
TTAGAAAATAATCTTATAAAAACATGTAAACTCTACTTTACATATAAGCTTAATATGTAAAGTAAAAGTAGAAAATCTTTACATATAATTTGATTTTGTATAAAAAAGTATATAATAAAACAAGAATATAAAATAATTTTTAAATCTATGTCTGATCCTAAAAAACCATATAATGAACTTCCTTTTTTACCTTGAAACTTTGATTTTGAGCAAAAAGAAATTTTAAAACTTACAATAAAAGCAAGTGAATCAATTTCAAAATTAAATTGACTTATTTATTTAGTTCCAAATTTAGAGATACTTATTTCACCACTTTTAACAAAAGAATCAGTAGAATCATCAGCAATTGAAAATATAAATACAACTACAATAAAAGTTTTACAACAACAAGCACTTTGAGAAAAATATATTAAATGACCAGAAAAAGAAGTATTACATTACCATAATGCTATTTTAACTTGATTTAAAGACCTAAAAAAGCAATGATGAATTGGATATAATTTTTTACTTAATTTACAAAGTATAATTGAACCAAACAAAACTTGAGTGAGAAAAATCACTTGAACTATTATAGCTAATAGTTTAGGAGAAGTTTTATATACTCCTCCAGAATGAGAACAAAATATAATTAAATTACTTACAAATTTAGAAAGATTTATAAATAACTTTTGAGATGATATAGATCCACTTATAAAAATGCCAGTAATTCATTATCAATTTGAAAGTATTCACCCATTTTATGATTGAAATGGTAGAACTGGAAGAATTTTAAATGTATTGTATTTAGTTTTAGCTGAAAAACTTGATTATCCAATACTTTTTTTGAGTGAATATATAAATAAAACTAAATCAGATTATTATAAACTTTTAAATCAAACTACAAAGACTTGAGATTACAATGATTTTATAATTTATTTATTAAAATGAATTATAGAACAATCAAAAAATACTTGAAAAAAGATTTTGGAAATTAAGGAATTGATGACTAAAACAAAAAAAAAATTTAAAAAATTAAATATAGATTATCATAAAATTACAAATATATTATTTTCTTTTCCATTTTTAACAGTAACAGAATTTACAAAACAAGTCTGAGTTTCAAGACAAACAATAACAAAGTATATTACTGAATTAGAAAAAAATAATATCATATCAAGTATTAATATTTGAAAAAATAAACTTATTTTTATTCCTGAATTTATAAAAATTTTATCTTAAATACTATGAACACAATAGAGTCAGAAGCACAATTAGAAAATAATCTAATAAAACAGTTACAAGGTCTAGAATATGATTTTGTAACTATTAAAGATGAAAAAGAGCTTTTAGATAATCTTAAAAAACAACTTGAAATACATAATTTCAAAACTTTAAATTGAAAAACCTTATCAGATAAAGAATTTGATAGAGTTTTAAATCATTTAAACAAATGAAATGTATTTGAAAGAGCTAAAATTTTAAGAGATAAAATGAGTTTGGAGCTTGATAATTGAAATAAAATTTGGATCGAATTTATAAATATGGATAACTGGTGTCAAAATGAATTTCAAGTAACAAATCAAATAACTATTGAGTGAACTTATAAAAATCGTTATGATGTAACTTTATTAATAAATTGACTTCCACTCGTTCAAATAGAATTAAAAAGAAGATGACTTGAATTAAAAGAAGCTTTTAATCAAACTAATCGTTATCAAAGGCATAGTTTTGGTAGTTGAGCTTGATTATTTCAATATATTCAATTATTTGTTATAAGTAATTGAGTAAACACAAAATATTATGCTAATAATAAAAAACAAAGTTTTAAACAAACTTTTTATTGGTCTGATGTAAAAAACAAAAATATTACAAAACTAGAAGAGTTTACAAAGGTATTTTTAGAGCCATGTAATATATCTAAAATGATAACTAGATATATTGTTTTAAATGAAACTGATAAAATATTAATGATTTTAAGACCTTATCAATATTTTGCTGTTGAAGCTATTATTGATAGAGTAAAAAATTCAAATAAAAATGGTTATATTTGGCACACAACTTGAAGTTGAAAAACACTTACTTCTTTTAAAACAGCTCAAATTTTAACAAGAATCCCTGAGGTTAAAAAAGTAGTCTTTGTAGTAGATAGAAAAGATTTAGATTATCAAACAACAAAAGAATTTAATAGTTTTTCAAAATGAAGTATTGATTGAACTGATAATACTCAAGAACTTGTTAAACAATTTGAAGATAGTAATACAAAACTAATTGTAACTACTATTCAAAAACTAAATACAGCTATTTCAAAAGAGAAGTATTTAAAGAAAATGGAAGCTTTAGCAAATGAAAAAGTTGTGTTTATTTTTGATGAGTGTCATAGAAGTCAGTTTTGAGATACTCATGATAGAATTAAAAAGTTTTTTCATAATAATCAAATGTTTGGTTTTACATGAACTCCAATTTTTGCTCAAAATCATAATAATAAAAGAACTACAAAAGATTTATTTGAAGAACAATTACATAGTTATGTTATAACTGATGCAATAAAAGATGAAAATGTATTAAGATTTTCAGTTGAATATATAGGAAAATATAAAGAAAAATCAAACACTAATTTAGATATAAAAGTAGAAGAAATAGATACTAAAGA
>CAYOIP010000091.1:0-2655 GCA_964404065.1 uncultured Candidatus Peribacteria bacterium | reverse complement strand
AGTTGAAAATACTCAACTATTTTATAAAATTGATTTTTAAATCTTTTTTATTATTATCTAAAAGATATTATTTTTACATTTCAATTTATGGCATACACTAAAAAAGATTTTTCAGAAGATGAAAAAAACTATTTAAAAGAGTTATGAAAGCAAATAAAAGAATTGAGAAAAGAAAAAAAACTTTCTCAAAATGATTTAGCTGAAAAAGCTTGAATTGATAGAACTTTTATTATTTTTCTTGAAAAATGAAATACAAATATTAGTTATCTAAATTTATTAAGAATTTGTGATATTTTGGATTTGGAAGTAAAATTTGAAAAAAGATAATAATTTTTATTCAGTAATTTTTGTTTTTTTATATGGATAATGAAAAATACAAATTAAATATAAGAGATAAAGAAGTTGATTTATTTTCAAAATTTTTATGATATTGAGACCTTAAAGAAAGTAGTATTTGGTTGATTTGAAACGAAGAATGATTGAAAGATGAAAATGAAAATCTTTTAGATAGAATAATTGATAATAAATTAAATTGTGATAGCTCAGATATATTAAAAAGGAAAGAAAATGATTGATTTTTTACAAAAAGTTTTTCTAAAACTTATGAATGTATTGAATGGGATTGATATAAAATTATGGAAAGATTTATTAATCCAAATTTAGATAAATTAGCTATTTTAGAGTTATATTTTTTACCTGCAATTAATTGAAGTGAAATATGAAAGAAATATTGATTAAAAAATATTGATAATAGAAAAGAATTTTATCAAAAATCTAAATTAGAAAAATTATTATTTAAAAGATTTTTATTTATAAAGAATCTTATAAATAATAAATTAACTCAAAATAAAACCATATATTTTTATTGATTAAATGAATATAAAAAAGACTTATTATTTAAAAATATATGAATATTTGATGAAATTTGATTTTTAGAATATAAAGAAAAAAATAAAAATGGTAATATACAAAAATGAGAAGTATTCTTTTTAAAATATAATAATAATAAAATTTTTATTATACCTTTTATTACTTTTAATTTTTTAGATTATGATATTTTTTCAAAAATAGATATTTTGTATAACGAATTTGTTAATAAAAAATTTAATATTCATATAAAAAATTGATGGAATCATTATGATGATTCATATTTTTGTGATATATGTAAATGAAGAGTTGTTTCAAAAATTTGAGATAATGATATTACAATTTTTAAATGTGTAGAATGTTGACATTCTTATTAAATAAATAGTAACTTTACAAATTAAACTTTTAAATCCTTATTTTTCAGCTATAGAAAGCAATAATTGACAAACTATTAAAATATTTTATAAATTCAAAACAATTTTTTAAAACTTGAATATATTAAAAAGTAAGACACTCTCCCCAGGGGAAAGTATGTCTTGCTTTTTATTTTTTTAACTTTTTTTGCATATGTGAGAAAGTTTCGTTTTTGATAAGTATTGAAAATTTTCAATACAATGAGATACAAAAGGTATTTCAAAAAATGATTTAGAATTTTTTAAATCATTAGTAAATAATGAATCAATTGATTTTTTAAATCAAGATTTAAGAGAAAAAAATTGTTCTATAAAGTGATATATTGAGTATTATATAAATGAAAAATTAGCTGAATTATGAGACTTTTAAATCAAAAGAGAGTTTTTCTCTCTTTTGATTTGTCTAAAAAATTTTCAACTTGAAAACAAAAATTTTTAACATAAAAACAAAAACTATCAGTTTCAAAACTGAAACTATCAACTTGAAAACAGAAACTTTTGATTTGAAAACAAAACTTTTCAACTTAAAGAAAAAATAGAAAATTAGATATTTAAGCCATTTATAAGAAATAAGTACAAAAATATTTAAAATTTTATTCATTTTACCTATTAATTTTTTTAAAAATGACTAAAAACAAGAAAAATTATGAAATAAATTTTATAAAAGCACAAATTATAAGTTTTTATAAAAAAAATAGTGATTGAACTATAAAAAATTTTCATCTTGATGAAATTGATAAAATCAATATTGAAAATATTGAAAATTATAATTGATGATTTAGAGCAAGGTTTTTTTATTGAATCTTTGATTTTAAAAATAAAAAAGGTTGGATTAGATTACATTGAACAACTACACAAGAATTTTTAATATTAGCTTCTTTTGTTGAAAATTGATTTTTTGATGTAAAAATTTGAAATTTTCAAGGAGTATTTGCAAATAAAGAAAATGCCAAAAAATGGTATAACATAAGAAACAAGAAAGAAGTATTTAAAAATTACAATAATAGAGATGTTTGAGATATTCTTTTTTTAGTAAATAAATGTATATGAGTTAATTTTTGAAATGAATTATTGCTAAAAGTTTTTGATTTCAAAAGAAGACTTGTTATTTGAGTTGTGCCTATTACTCAATTTTTCTATACTCAACTAAAAATATTAAAAGAGATGAAAAAAAGAGATTTAAGTATTGAAAAACATAAAATAGATAAATACCATTATTATGATTATGAAACTTTTGAAGAAGTAATGGAAAGGCAAAAATTAAAATATAAATATATGCTAAAATATATTTGAAGAGAAAACAAGATTTTATTATATTTGAATTATAATAATTGGCTTGAATCTAATATACTTAATTTTTTTGGAGTTAGTTATA
>CAYOIP010000090.1:0-2693 GCA_964404065.1 uncultured Candidatus Peribacteria bacterium | reverse complement strand
AGATGTAATTTTAGCTAAACAATTTTTTTCTTTATTAGTATTATCAATTTGACAAAAATCAGTAAAAGATTACTTTTGATGGCCAAAAAATTTAAATGATTTGGAAAGTCTACCAAACATAATAGATGATGAACATATAGAGAATTTTAAAAGATATTTTAAATGGATATTTTGAGATAGGAGGTCATGAAGACCACCCTTAATTAAAGAGTCTAGAGATATTACAAATAAACTTACAAAAATTATTGTTAATGAAAAATCATTAGAGTATTTAGAAAAAACAAATGATATTGAAGGTGCTTTTGAAAGAAGCGATTGAGAAAAAGATATGATTTTAACTTGATTGAAGTCTTCTCATAGGAAAATTTCAAATTTAAAAGATGATTTAGATTTATTACTTAATAAATGAGTTATATCTATTTTAGATATAGAAGATGATATATTTTTACTTGAAAAAAATATTAATGATTTAAAAATAATATTAGAAAAATATAATAAATAATGAAAATATGACTTTAATTAAAAATATTGATAAGAAAAATATATCTGATTGGTTGGAATTATATGTAGTGTTGGAATGAAGAATTTCCAAAGCAGATATATTATCAGAATTTAGTGATATATTTGAAGATAATAACTATTGTGAAGATGATTTAGAGTCAGAATTTATTAATAGAGATATAGATGATTTATTCATGTTATTATGAAGTAGATTATATTTATACTGAAATAATCCGCCATATAATATAAATGGAGATATAATATCATCTAATTTTTCCTCTGATAGTCATTCCAAAATTAGTTATATATTCTCTTTATTTTTATCTATTTATTGAAACTCATTTG
The DNA here is from genome assembly GCA_964404065.1 of uncultured Candidatus Peribacteria bacterium. Lineage (GTDB taxonomy): Bacteria > Patescibacteriota > Gracilibacteria > BD1-5 > UBA6164 > UBA7396. The sequence goes on along the minus strand of CAYOIP010000090.1, from coordinate 1,847 downwards.
AAACAAATGAAGTATGAAAATTATTTGAAAGATTATCTAATGAAGCTTTTAAGGAATATTTATGATGAGAGTCTAAAGTTTTTTGATTCCCTGATTGAGTAACTTGAAATCTATCTTCAAAAATAGATAATTTAGCTATAGAAATAAATGAAAAAAGATGAAGATGAGAACCATTAACTCATGCAAAAGATGATAAATTAGATTTAATATCTTATAAATCTATAGATAGTAGAGAAAATAAAATTGTCTTTTTAATACAAAGTGCTTCTGGGAAAGACTGGAAAAGTAAATTAACAGAATTATCAATAGATTTATGGAAAGATTACATTAATTTCTCAATAACTCCAATTAGATGATTTTCTACACCTGTTTTTATAGATGAAGATAGAGAATTTTTTGATAGAGCAAAGAGAAGCTGACTTCTTTTTGATAGAGCAAGAATTTATAGATTTGTATCTAAAGTTGGTAGTCTTTATGATGAAAATTTGTGTACTGATATTTCTTCTTGGAATATTAGAGCAGTTAATAACTATTCTTAATTTTAAAAAATGAAATTTATAGACCTTTTTGCATGACTTTGATGATTTCACAATGCACTTGTTCAATTATGACACGAGTGTGTTTTTTCGTCTGAATTAAGTCCTCAATTAAGGGAATTATATAAAAAAAATTATAACACTGAAATACACTGAGACATAAAATTCATAGATGAAAAAGATATTCCAAAACACGATATACTTTGTGCTTGATTTCCTTGTCAGCCGTTTTCTCATGCTTGAAAACAAGATTGATTAATGTGTGATAGAAATGGTAATTTATTTTTTGAAATAATTAGAATATTAAAATACCATAAACCAAATTATTTTATTCTTGAAAATGTTGCAAATTTAAAACATCATGATAAGTGAAAAACTTGGAATATAATTAAATCAGAGTTAGAAAGTTTATGATATGAAGTTCAATGAGAAATATTATCACCTCATAATTTTGGAATTCCTCATCATAGACAAAGAATATTTATAGTTTGATGTTTAAAATGATTACAAGATTTTAAATGGCCTGAGAAAGAAAAAAAAGAAACATCAATTTTATCTATTTTAGATAAAAAACCTAAAGGATCTGTAAAAATATGAAAAAGAGAGAGTGAAATATTAGAAATATGGCAAGAATTTTTAAATAATTTCCCTAAAAAAGAAAAATTACCATCTTTTCCAATTTGGGCTATGGAATTTTGAGCTACATATCCATATGAAGAAACAAATCCTAATATTTTATCTAAAAAAGAATTAGAAAATTATAAATGAAGTTTTTGAAAAAGCTTAAAACTATCTAGTAAAGAAGAGCAATATAAAATTTTACCTACATATGTTCAGTTTTCTAAACATAAAGATAAATTTCCTGACTGGAAAATTAGATTCATTAAATATAATAGAGAATTTTATCAAAAATTCAAAGAATATATTGATCCTATTATCCAAAAATTGCAAAATTATCCACCTAGTTTTCAAAAATTTGAATGGAATTGTCAATGAGATAAAAGAGATATATATAAACATATAATACAATTTAGAGCTTCTTGAATAAGAATTAAAAAAATTGATACATCACCTTCTCTAATTTCATCAACCTCATCTCAAATACCAATAATATGATGGGAAAAAAGATATATGACAAAACATGAAGCTTCAAAATTACAAGGGATGAGTAATATTGAAATGCTAGAAAGTACTAATACAGCATTTAAAGCATTATGAAATGCTTTAAATTCCGATATAGTAATGAAAATTGCTCAAAATCTTATTAAATAAAACAAAATAACTCCTCGCGGGAGCGAGGATTTTATGATA
>CAYOIP010000089.1:0-2987 GCA_964404065.1 uncultured Candidatus Peribacteria bacterium | reverse complement strand
ATTTCAATAATTTTGTCAGTTTGAGCCATATTTGTCATATCTACAACACTGAAATCGCTTCAAGAATTTGCTTTTGAAACTCAATATAAAATCCAACCAAAAAGTCATATAAATATAATTGATGCAAAAATATGATTTAGATTGAATCATAAAAGTGAAATAGAAGATAAAAAAGCAAAACTGATAAAAATTAAATAATTTAAAAACATTAGCACGTGGATAAATAATGCAGTTCTTGCATGTTTTTTTACAAAAGGATGATTTATGTTTTCTTTTTTTGATGGAAGTAAAAGTAAAGCTCAAAGTCAGAAATATGCTGAAATAGCATTATTTATAATTTTTTTATTCATTTTTTATTTGTAATAAACTAAATTCTTTGTATATTATACAGCAAATATTACTTAAAAACAAATTTTGAATATGAAAAATTTAGAAGTTTCTTTTGACAAATCAATTTCTATCGAGTCTAATAAAGTTTCTTTTGATAATAAAAAGCAAATAGTTTTTGTCTGAAGGTCAAATGTAGGGAAATCTTCGCTTATGAACGCTATATTTCAAAGTAAAGATTTAGTTAAAACTTCATCTCTCCCTGGAAAAACAAAATTAGCAAATTTATTTAAAGTGAATAATAAATATCATTTTGTTGATTTGCCTGGTTATTGATTTGCAAAACTTTGACTTATAGAAAAAGACAAACTCGACGCTTTAATTAGCTGGTATTTAGAAGAATTTAGTCCTGAAATTAAAAAAATTGTAATAGTTTTAGATAGCAAATTAGGTCCTACTGAAACAGATATTGATATGTATAAATTTTTATGAGAATTTGGAATTCCTTTACTTTTTGTTTTAAATAAAATTGATAGACTTTCAAATAATGAAATACAAAAATCTGTTTCTCATACACAAGATATTTTCTTTTGACAAAAAGTTATGTCAGTTTCAGCAAAAAATAATATTTGAGTTGATTGACTTAGAAGGGAATTGATGGAAAGTTTGAAGTAAAATTTTTGCAAAAATTCAAAAAAAATTATAATCAATGTAAATTTAAAATTTAATTTCAAAATATGACAACAATTGACTTAGAAAATAAGATTTTAAAAAAATATAGTTTAAATTTTCTTACTATAAAGGCCAAAAGAGAAATAAAGAAAAAAAATCTTATGGATAATTTATTTCAATATATGATAAAAGATGATTGAAATAAAAAAGAAAATTTAGCAATTAATATTGATGAACTACTTTATGGAAACAAATAATATTTATATACTTGATAGTAATGTTTTTATATGAGCTTTTTTTGAATGAGATTCATTACATGAGTTATCTTTAGAAATTTTTAAAGAAGTTCAAGGAAATAAAATAATTCTTCCGTATTGTGTTATTCAAGAGGTGTGTTCTATTTTTGCTTATCGTTTTTGAAAACAAAAAGCTGATGATTTCATAAAATTTGTTTTAAATACCGAAAATATTGAACTTATAAATAATGATGTTTTAGATGAAGTAAATTTTTATTTGCAATTTAAAGAAAAGATTTCATTTGTAGATTTTCTTTGTTATTAATTTCTCAAAAATATTCAGCAACTTTAGTTACATTTGATAAACAATTGTTAAGTCTTTATAATAAAAATAACATTTAATACAGTTATAATTTAGTCCAAAAATATTTTCTAATTTTTTAATTATGGATTATTACAATACATTATTTATTTTAGTTGGATTATTATGAATTATTACACTTTTATTTCATAACAGTATAACTGAATATTTATTTAGATTTGATATTTATAATAAAAATTGGTCAAAAAAATATTTAAAATTTAAAGTATTATTTTTGAGTTTTGCTTTTATAATTATATCATTAACTCCATATTTTTTAGAGTATTATATAAATGAAAAATCAATTGTAGTAGAAAAACAAGAAACCATTCAAAATACTGAAAGTAAAAATGTTGAAAATCTAGAAAAATGAAGTGTTTCTGATAATCAAACTCAAAGTAACTCTTGAGAGATTTCAAATAATACAGAGAAAAATTTAGTTAATTTTTCAGACGAACAAATAAAAGATATTCTTCTTAAATTAAAAGAAAACGAGAAAGCTCAAAAAGAAATACAAAAAAATATTACTTGAACTTTAATTCAATGAGATTTTAAGGCTGAATATATTGCTCCAGAAGATTATGCAAAAAACTTAGACAAAATACTTATTAGTATTAATAATAAGAAATATGAAATTCCATGAGTTTATACTAAAGAGATAATGGAAAAATATTTAAATAATGTAAAAAATGGAGCTTGTTTAGCAACATGAGATATAACAGATGTTGTTGTCAATTGAAAATATTATAGTTCTCCAAGTAGTTGAGATTGTTGAATGACAGGAGAAGACTTTTGAAGTTTTATTAACTTTTCTCCAAGCTGATATTATTTATTATATAGCTCTTATGGATATGAATGGCAAAGAAATAGATTAGTAGATGTAAAAACTGGAAAAGTATTTTTAAATATATATTGAAAAATTACTATGAATACTTGGACTAATGATAAATCTCAATTTATATACTGACAAGTTTGATGAATTGGAAATGAATGATGATTATATATTACAATAAAATGAAACTTTCCTAAAACTAAAAAAATAAATGATTATGATATATCATCTTGATATTTAGATGATAATCATATTTATGTAAAAAATATAAGAGAATATTCATGAGACAAAAATCAATTAATAATTTATGACTTAAAAACTTTAGAAGAAGTATTTAGAAAAGAAATTTAAGTCAAAAAAATAAGAGTTTTTAAACTCTTATTTTTGTTATAGTTTCTTTATATTTCATACATTTTGAAGTAATACATTTTCCAGTTATTCAAGCTGTTAGTGGTAAAATTCACATAAGTCATATCAAAACATCGAAATCTAAATTTGGACTTTCTTCTAAACTAGAAGCGATGTAAAATATTACAAGTCAGAAAATAATTTGAATAAT
>CAYOIP010000088.1:0-3018 GCA_964404065.1 uncultured Candidatus Peribacteria bacterium | reverse complement strand
CAATATTTATCATTCTTATAATTTAGTATCATACATTTAGTTTTATCTTTTAAATCAGTTGGTAATATATCTTTTTGATTACAAGCATAGTATTTTCATCAAGTTAATAAGACTATAAAAGAAAAAATTATATAAGAACTTATTATAGTATAATACCAGTTTATGCTTTTTTTATTATCATAAAATACACTATAAACTATATAAAGTGATAATGTTATAAATATAATTATTACAACTACGCTCAATATGTTTACTCCCCTTATAGAGTCTAAAAATAAAAATATTCAAATAAAAAATAAATTTATTATAATTCAATACCAAAAATAAATTTTTGAATTAAAATTTTTATTAGTATCAAAAATAAATATAAATCAAAAAAATATCAATGCTAGTAAAAAAGTTAATATAAAAAACCAAAAAGCATATCAAACAATACTAAAAAAATCATTTAATGAATTATAAAAATTAAAAAATACTAATATTGATGGATCTAAAGGTTTATCTATTCAAACTATTTTTATAAATTGATAAATAACTCAAATAAAATATATTATAAGTGTTAAAATAGCTAATCTATCTTTATTTGTAAATAAATATTTTACAAATTCAGTAAAAGTATATTTATTATTAGAAGACATAAAAATATAATTAAAAGTAAAATATTTATTAATATAATCATTTTAAAATAAAATCAAAAAAGAAGTTAATTTTCATTAACTTCTTTTAATTTTCCTTTTGGTGGAGCCAACGAGATTTGAACTCGTGTCTTTCAAGGACAACCAAATATTTCTACTATTATAGTTTATTTTGATAATCTTATAAATAAAAAAACAAACAAAAAACTTACAAGATAATTTCGTCTATTGGTACTTATAGATGTAAGACAAAATCAGGAAAAAGAATCTATAAGACTTGAATTTATAATTTAAAATCTCTCTCAAGCAAAGTATTTTAAATTTTGTAGCAAACCAATCGGTTATCATCTATAAAAGAAGGCTACGAATTTTACTTAAGTTCTAAAACTATTGACTAGGCAAAAGTTGGAGCGAAAGAAGGAGTTACAGCTTTAAAAGAAGCAGCAAACCTAGAAAGTGCAGTTTTTGCATTTATTGTTGTTTATGATTGATTATGGAAGGCATAAACATCTCCCAAATAGCATATATGATCATCAATTCTCAAAATAGAAACCATAAATGACCCCATAAGTTGATTATATAGATTTTTTTAAAATTACAACAAAATTCTTTTGACTTATTTTATATTTTTATTAGTATAGTTTGTATATATTATTAATTTTGATTTTATGAAGAGCTCTATAGATTTTTTAGATAAGTTCAAACAAGATGAATTAAAAGATATTTTAGATATAGTTTTATCTTCGTGAAAAAACAGCATTTCTGCTGAAATGATTATAGTTTTTTGAGATTATATAAACAATAATTATTTTGAAAATATTATAAAAGAATGAGATCAAAGAGTTATTTATAAGCAAGTCATAAATATTTTAATTATCACAAAAAAACCAACTCAAGAGAAAAATTTGCGACTTTCTCGTGAAATAACATCAAAAATTAAAAATTTTAAAAATATAAATTCACCTATAAATATTTTAATAGAAGATATTTTTAGTTTCAATGAATGAATAAAAGAGTGAAGATATTTTTATCTAGATATCATAAATTCCGGAATAATTTTACACGATTCTCATAAATGTAAAATTCACTCAAGGAAAACTTTAACTTTGTCAGAAATAAAAGAAATTCAAAAAGATGATTTTGAGTCTTGGTTTGAAATAGCTGAAGAATTTTTTATAGATTATAAAAATGCTTTTGCAAGAAATAGTTTCAAAATTGCCATTTTTTATTTGCACCAAAGTGTTGAATCATTTATAACTTGCTATCTACTTGTCAAAACCTGATACAAACCAAAAACTCATGATTTGGAAATCCTTTATTCAAATTTAAAAACTCACTCAAAACGATTTAATAAATTTTTTGATTTAACGCAAGAAAATTATTATTTTGATTTACTTAAATGATCTTACATAAATTCTAGATATAAAAAGAATTACAAAGTCCAAAAAGAAGATTTAGTTTTTATTGAAGAAAAAGTTTTATTTTTAAAAGATATTGTTAAAAAATTATGTTTAAAAGAATTAACTAAAAATATATGAAACCAAGAGAAAAATTAGAAAAATACTGAGCTCAAAACCTAGAATGAACTGAACTTGTAGCAATTATTTTAGGTTCTTGAATAAAATGAATAGATGTTTTTGCGCTTTCTAGAAAAGTATTTGCTTTTATAGAAGAAAAAAAAGAAAATTTAAAAATGGAAGATTTGCTTTCTATAAAATGAATTTGAAAAGTAAAAGCTATGCAAATAATAGCAAGTTTTGAACTTGCAAAAAGATATTTTATAAAAACTGATGTAATTATAAGAAATATAGCTGATATTTTAAAAGAAGTAAGCGAATATAGGAACAAAAAACAAGAATATTTTCTCACACTTACGCTTGATGGAGCCGGAAGACTCATAAGTAAAAGAGTTATAACTATTTGACTTTTAAACCAAAGTTTAGTTCATCCAAGAGAAGTTTTTGCTGACGCAATTGAAGAAAGAGCTAATTCTATAATTTTTATTCACAATCATCCTTCTAACTCAAAAGAGCCTAGTATAGAAGATAAAATAGTTACGAAAAACTTACTTGAAGCTGGAAAAATCCTTTGAATAAATGTTTTAGATCATTTGATAATTACAAATGAAGATTATTTTAGTTTTAGAGAAAATTGACTGATATAAATTTGTAAATTTCAAAAATACTCTATAATGAAAATTAGCTTAATTATTAACTAAAAAATTATGTTGAATTTATCTAAAATTTTTTCTTTGGAAAAATTCAGGGAAAATATCATAAATATATCTAAAAGATTTCCTGTTTCTATTGTAATAATTTTTTCTATTGTAACTTTATTTTTTGTGATGCTTCATGGAAATCTAAATAACATAGAAGAAACTCAG
>CAYOIP010000087.1:0-3020 GCA_964404065.1 uncultured Candidatus Peribacteria bacterium | reverse complement strand
TTTATGATATGATGTTAGTATAATTTGAAAAGAAATATTTTGAGAAAAATATTTTTCTGAAGTAAATGTAAGTGTTAGTAATCAAGTTCAAACACCTAGTTGTGCAACTCAACCAACATATACAGATGCAATATTTACAACTTGAACTCCAACTCAAGTAAATGAGTCATGGCAATCAACAAATTCATCTAATCCTTGTTATTGGACATGTGGAGTTTGAAATGTACTAGTATGAAATGATTGTGTTTCTGAAAGTTGTGCTTGAACTACACCAGACTGAACAACCAAAGTATCAAATGCTACTTCTACTGCTGGATGAACTTGGAATTATAATACTATTTGATGACTTTGTACTTATACTTGTAATACTTGATATTATACTGAAGATAGTTGAGCTACTTGTTTAGCTTATGTGAATTGAGCTTGTAGTTCTTTGCCTACTTGAGCTTTGTATTATAACTCAACTATTAGTTATTCTTTAGTTAATGCTCCTAATTGAACTAGCTTAGTTGCAACTACTGCTTGATATTCTGCTACTCCTACTTCTAATACTTGTCAGTATAAGTGTGATACTGCTAACTGATATTCTCGGAATTGAAGTGGGTGTGTAGGTTTTATAATTGCAACTGGTTGAAATATTACAACATCAGGGAATTATAAAATACATACTTTTACTTCAAATTGAACTTTTCAAATTACAAGCGCTCCATCCTGAGCTACTGTTGAATATCTAGTAATAGGAGGTGGGTGAGGTTGAGGTGAAGCTTGATATGGATGATGAGGGGGTGGGTGAGGTTGATTTAGAAATTGAAATTATAATGTTTGAGTTGAATCAATTAGTGTAGTAGTTTGAGCAGGATGAGCATGAGCAACATCATCATATACTAACTGAATTTCTTGATCAAATTCTTCATTCTGAACAATTATAAGTATTTGATGATGATACTGAGCTTGAACAAATGCCCTATCATGAGCTCCTTGAGGAAATTGAGGCTCTGGTTGATGAGCTGCTCAAAGAAATACAGCAAGTTGAGGTACTTGAACTGCATGACAATGAAATAATTGATGAGGTGTTAATGGAAGTAATTCAGATGCATGATGAGGTGGTTGAGGTGCTTGAGAAACATGATATAATCAAAGTTGATGATGAGGTTGAAAATGAGGAAATTGACTAGCATCAAGTATATCATGAATAAGCGTTTATTATGCATGAGGGGGAGGAGGTTGAGCATGAAATTCATACTCTGTATGAGCAGGATGACTTGGTTGATGATGAGCTGGTTCAAATTCAACCAGTCCAGCAACTAATGGTACACCAAATACATGATGAGGAGGTTGAGGATGATATTATAATAATGGTTACGGTTGAAATGGTTGATCGTGAATAGTTATTGTAAGATATTTATATCAATAATTCTTTTTTTACTCAAAAATCACAACCAAATCTTTATTTTAAAATTAATAATCTATAAGAAATTAAAAAAATACATTAACCCCGGGATTTCAAAATCCAAGGGATTTCTTGTTTTTCATTTTTTGACATATTTCTAATTTGATTATAATGAGAGAAATTTAAAATATAATTTTTAAAAATATGGCAGTAGTAATAAATAATTTAGATATTTGAAAAAAAGAAATATCTTTTGATGAACTTTTAACGAATTGAGATTTTTTATATAAAGTTTCAACTAGATTAGAAGATTTAGAAGATGAAATGTTTGGAAAAATTATGCAAAAGTCTGATGATTGAGAAGTTGTTGATATAGACTTTTTTAATAATTATCTAAATTCAAGATTATGAAAATAGTTTTTTCAAAGAAAATTTACAAGGATTTTGATAATATTGATGATAAAATTTTACTAAAAGTTAATGAAATAATATCAATACTTTCATCTATTAAAAATCTTAGTGATATTTATTTGAGTATAAAGAAAATTAAATGATTTAATAATTATTATAGAATAAGAATTTGAGATTTTAGGCTTTGAATTAAAATAGTTTGAGATGAAATTACTTTGATTGCCATAAAACACAGAAAAGATATTTATAAATTTTTTCCTTAATTTTTATAAAAAAATTGATTTTTTTATAAATTACATATAATGGCAAATGAAAAGACGAGGATTTGCAAAAATTCTCGTCTTAATATTTATAAAATTTATTATTAATTTTTTAATTATGTTAGATATTAAAAAAATTGAAGCTGCGATAAATCAAATTTCAGCTGAAAAAAAGATTCCAAAAGAAAGTCTTATAGAAATAATTGAATCAGCTATAAAAACTGCTTATAAAAAAGATTATGGTTCAAAAGATGAAAATGTAATTGTAAAACTTGACCTAGAAGGTGGAAATATAGAAATTACAGTTGAAAAAGCTGTAGTTAAAGAAGTTACAAATCCTGCTTTAGAAATAAGTTTTGAAGAACTATGAGAAGATGGAGAATGATTTGAAGAAGGAGATATAATTGAAATTGATGTAACTGATGAAGTTTTAAATTCTTCTATTTGAGATAGTTTTTGAAGAATAGCATCTCAAGCTGCTAGACAAGTAATTATCCAAAAAATCTGAGATAGTGAAAAACAAAAAATTTATGAACTTTTTAAAGATAAAGTTGGAGAAGCTATAAGTATGAAAGTTGTTATGATTGAATCTGGAAAAATTATTTTAGATTACAACTGAAATCAAGTAATTTTGCCAAAATCAGAACAAGTTTCTAGAGATAATTATGTTCCAGATGCTAGATTTTATGTTTATGTTGCTGAAGCAACAACAGATGAAAAAACTGGACCAAGAGTTGTTTTATCAAGAAAAAACAAATTAATTGTTCCAGCAATTTTCGCTTTGTATGTTCCAGAAATTGCTGACTGAAGTATATCAATTGACAACATAGTTAGATACCCTTGAGTAAAAACAAAAATTCTTGTTTCAACAAGCTATGAAGAACTTGATCCTGCCTGAAGTTTAATTTGACCAAAATGAATAAGAGTTAAATCTGTTATGGAAGAACTAGCTTGAGAAA
>CAYOIP010000086.1:0-3161 GCA_964404065.1 uncultured Candidatus Peribacteria bacterium | reverse complement strand
AATTACTCTTTTTTTATAACTATCTACAATATTTTTATCATGAGTTGCAATTATAATAGTCTTCCCTATCCTATTTAATTCCTCAAAAATACTCATAACATTTAAAGCTGTTTTTGGATCTAGATTTCAAGTTGGTTCATCTCAAATAATTATTTCTGGATCATGAGCTAGCGCTCTAGCAATTGAAACTCTTTGTTTTTCTCAACCTGATAATTCAGAAGCAAACTTATCTTTTTTAAGTAAAAGTCAAACTTGTTCCAAAACTTCAGGAACTTTTTTTACAATATCTTTATCTTTATAATTTGAAACTTCCATAGCAAAAGCTACATTTTCATAAACTGTTTTTGATTCAAGTAATTTATAATCTTGGAAAATTACTCAAACTTTTTTTCTATATTGTCTTAATTTCTTTTCATTAAAATGTTCATACAAAAAAGAATTATCTTCCATAATTATATCTCAAGAAGTTGGTTTCAAATCTCAAATCAAACTTCTTATAAAGCTAGTTTTTCAGCTTCAACTTGATCAAATTACAAAAACAAATTCTCAAGGTTTTATTTCTAAATTTATTTTATCAAGTACTTTTTTATTTCAGAAAGATAGAGTTAAATTTTCAATTTTCATAATTTACAAGTTAATTTTATTTAAAACGGATTATATAAAAATAAAAAGGAAAATCAAAATATTTTAATTTTCCTCTTCAGATTTTTTTTCTTTCTCTTTTTCCTTTTTTAATTTCTTTTCCTCTTTAATTTTTTCTTTTATTTTTTCAAGCTTATCTTCTTCTTCCTCTAATTCTTTCATAGATTTATAAATCTTTTCTTCAACTATTTGTTTTCAAGTTGAATATTTTTCTCTAGAAACTTGAAGAATCTTTTTGTATCTTATATCAAATGCCTCAGGAGTTATAGGATAAGGAGGGAGGGTATCGGCAGAAAATATTTTCGAAGGCATTCAATCAATTAATTGTTTTGTGTAAATACAATATTTTTTTAAATTTGTTAAATCTTCACTCGATACATCAGTTCAAAATATTTCTTTCATAATAGTTGAATCATGATATCAAACCTGAAATGAAACAAGACTTCAAACATTTCAAAATACAGCTCATCTAACAGTTTCTGTCATTTGATCAATATATTGATTTGCCATTACAAGATTTAATTTATATTTTCTAGCTTCAGATAAAATAGTCGCAAAACTATCTGTAGCAAAATTTTGAAACTCATCAACATATAAATAAAAATCTTTTCTATCTTTCTCGGCTATATCTGCTCTACTCATCGCATCAAGTTGAAATTTTGTAACCATCATCGCTCACAAAAGTGCTGAAGCATCTTCTCAGATTTTTCATTTTGAAAGATTAACAATTATAACTTTCTGGTTATCCATTGCCCATCTTAAGTTAAAACTATTTTTTGGTTGCCCTAAAATATTTCTAAGAATTGTTGAGCTTAAAAATTGTCATACTTTGTTTAAAATTGGTCAAGCAGCCTCAACCTTTTGATTTGGAGCCATTTTTTCATATTCGTGTGTCCAGAATTTCTTCACAACTGGGTCAGTTATTTTTGATACAACTTTATGTCTATAAACATCACTTGTTAACATTAAAGGAATTGAAATTAAAGTTGTATTTGGATACTCAAGCAAAGCTAAAATAGTATTTCTCAAAATATGTTCAAGTCTTGGTCACCAACTATCACCAAATATTTTTTTAAATATTCAAACAAGTCATGACGCAATAAGTGGTCTATGTTCAACTGAAACTCCATCAAGCATATTAAAAGCTATCGGCCAATCAACATCCGAAGGATCAACTATAATAGTTTGGTTAGTTCTAGATTTTGGAATATTTCAAATTATAGCTTCGGCTAAATCTCAGTGTGGATCAATAACTGCAACTCATCTTCATTTTCTTATATCATCAATTATCATATTTTCAAGCAGAGTTGATTTTCACATTCAAGTTTTTCAGATGATATACATGTGACGTCTTCTATCTGAAGATCAAATACCAAACATCTTTTCTTCTCATCTAAAGTTTGTTTTTCAAATTGGAGTTAAATCAGCATCTTCTTCTATATTTCAAGATAAAATTGGTAGGTTTGCTGGTGGTTCGAAATTACGAGACAAAACCCAATTTATATTTGGAGTTTTTACATAAGTAGTCGGAAGATGAACAAGTCCTGATAATTCTTTTGTTGATAAAATAATTTTATCTGATGAAATTCTATCTTTTAAATCTAAAATATCTTTTGGTTTTGTTGTGATTTCATCTAAAATAAATCCATTTTGTCCAGAAAATGAATAAACTCAAAGAGTTGAAACTATTTCTTTTAAATTTAATTTATTTTGAATATTATCTTCTGAAGCAGAAGCTAGGTTTATACTTACTCAGTATCAATACAAATCAAGTTTATTTTTCATATCTTCTGGGATCTCATCATGTTTTTCTTCATGATGTTCTTCAGCTTGTTTATGAAGGATAAAAGAAAATAATTGGATTAAAAGATAAATTGGATAAGTAAAAACACGCAAAAAACTAAAATTATATTTAGTTAAAAATATTTTTAAAAATTTTGGTAATCATCAAACTAAAATCTTTACTTTTTTAGGAGCATCTTTTTTCCATAAATCATCTGGAATTGGAGAAAAATTTATTTGAAATAAATTTATAGAATTATTCCCTATTTTTGAAAGTGAAGCTGTTATAGAAGAGTAAGGATCAATAGTATCTTTTGTTTCTTTTTCTTGAAGTTCTGTGAAAGTTTTTATAGGATGAAGGTAATGTTTCTCTTGAGATATTTTTCAAATAAGTATTTTATCATCTGGGATATTTTCTAAATAATCAGGAATTTCTTTTATTTCTATATCATTATAATGAGCATAAATCTGATTTTTTATAAATCCTGATAATTCTTTTTCACAAACGACAAAAAATCTGATTTTATTTCAGATTTTTGCAATCTCAAATGAAAAACTAGGTCTGTGATAACTTGTTTTCCATATGAACCTTTTGCTTTTTTCTATTATTTTATGTAAGATTATCAAAATATGTTCAAAAGCTCCAGGTCACTTTTCATTTTGCTTATCTACAAAAATTTCAAGAATTGTTTTATTTATCATAATATTGTTGTTATGCTTTTCTAGGTTTTTGGCTT
>CAYOIP010000085.1:0-3197 GCA_964404065.1 uncultured Candidatus Peribacteria bacterium | reverse complement strand
CGATAGTGGGCGAGCAGTTCGCGCTGGGTGGGGCGCGAGTAGGGTGGGACGGCTACCATCAGCGCATCGTAACCGATCTTTTCTGCGGCCTGTGAATAGCGGATGACGTCGCGCGTCGCTCCGGAATTGGTTCCGGCGATGAGCGTGACCTTCCCGTTGGCCTGGTCTTTGACAAACTGGAAGAGTTCCAGCCGTTCGGCTTCGCTCAGGGCGTAGACTTCGCCGGTGGTGCCCCCGGGGACGAGGCCGCTGATGCCGTTATCCATGAGATAGTCAATCAGTTGGGCCAGGACGGGATAATTGATGGATTCGTCTGCGTTGAAAGGCGTGACGATGGGCGCGTAAATGCCGGTCAGTTTCATGGGGGTCTCCAGTGGGTTGAATCAGGGTGCGGGTTCAAGGTAAATGAAATTGTCGCCAGTGACAAAAGTTGTTTCGTGGTTGCTGTTGCTGTTGAGAAAAAATCCAAAGCTGTTGCCGTAAGCGGGTAGCTTTTCGTAAAGCTCGGCGATGGGCACTTCGTTAATGTAGAAGATCATATTGCCGCGCTCAAACCGGACAGCCAGGGTATTGAAGCCGCTGGTGCGGATGGCATCATGTCTCCCGGACGCGAGTTCTCGTTCACCCAGTCCGTTGCCGCCGACGGCGCGCCGAATGTTGTATGCGCCTGTCTCATGATTAATGCCAAATTTGTAGTAATTGCTGATTCCGGCATGTGCGAAGATAATTCCGTAACTTTTGCCTGAACCTGTCAGCGAATCAATCCTGACATCTCCCTGAAGATAATAGGACTTGCTGACATTGCCACATTGTACGCAAAGCGCAAAAGTATCTGTTGGCCCAAACAGTTTTTCATCTTCATCAAAGAAAACCCGAATTTCACCATTTTCGATTACAGAATTGCCGTAACTGGTTGCTGTTGTCCATTTTCGGTTGTTTGTTTCAAATTTTTCATAAAACCCAGGCTCTTGCTCAAACAATCCAAACGGCATTCCGGGATAACGCGTTCCCCGTGGGGTCGGCTGTGGCGTGGGCGTGGGGCTTGGCGTCAGGGTTACGGTTGAAATTGAAAAAATTGGAGAAACACCACTTCCACCATACATCAAAGAGAAACTTGATGACTCAAACAGATATCAAACTATATACTCAAAAGATAGCTGAAGTGTAGCAGCTCCTACTGCTTGACTTCATTTTACAGAAGAATTATTAGAAAAACTAAAAAGTAAATGAGTAATTATAGAAGAAGTTTTACTTCATGTTTGACTTGGGACTTTTAAATCTGTTGAAACTGAAAATATACTAGAACACAATATGCACTCTGAACTAATAAGTATAGATAAAGAAACTTCCATTAGATTAAATAATTATAAGAAACAAGGAAAAAAAATAACAGCAGTTTGAACTACATCAGTTAGAACTCTTGAAAGTTTTACAGATGAAAACTGAACTCTTTGATACTGAGAAAAAGAAACCTCTATATTTATCTACCCTTGATAAATATAGAGGTTTCTTTTTCTCAGTATCAAAGAGTTCAGTTTTCATCTGTAAAACAGAAACCTCTATATTTATCTACCCTTGATATAAATGGAGATTTATAGATAATCTTATAACAAATTTTCACCTACCTAAATCAACTCTTATGATGCTAGTTTCAGCTCTTGCTTGAAAAGAAAATATAAAAAAAGCTTATAGTTATGCTATAAGCCAAAAATACAGATTTTTTTCTTTTTGAGATGCAATGATGATAAATTGATGAAATGACTAAGTGAATAATTGATTAGTAATATTTATATTAACTATTCATTTTATCGCTTATTCAACTTTTCATTTTATCATCTCTCCTACACTTCAATCAGTTTTTACCTTTCAAGTACTATGAGAATCTCTATAGTGATCTACTATATTGTGAATTTTTCTTGATGTTTCAATTGGTTCTGGAGCAAATTCCATAATAAAATTTGCGGCATTTCATGCTGTTTGTATAGATATAGTTCAGTAATTTAATATATTTGCAAAAAATCATTTAGTTAAAGATCATACATCTTGCACTTGTCACAGATTACATTCAGAAACTTTTCTATTTAAAAAAGATATTTGGTCTATTCATATAATTCTATTGTTAGTTACAACAAATAAATCAAGTTCATGATTTAACCACTCTATAAACAAAAAAAGTGAGAAAAACATCCAAAAAGCAACTATAAGTAGATTTACCCATGCTTGAAAAGAAAACATTACCAAAACACCTATACTTGCAAATAATCAAGCAAGAAAATTTAATCAAACTATTACATAAACAATCCAGTGTCTTCTAACAACAAGTTCCATAACCTCTCAAGGTCTAGAATGTTCTATAACTACATGTCATGACATAAATTATATAAATAAAAGATAAGAAATAATAAATAAAAGATAATATAAAAATTTTTGATCTCTTATTTTTTATTTTTTATTTAGCATATGTTTGGTTTTTTTACATAAAATGCTTCAATTTGCTTTTTATTTGTAAGTTCTATATTTTTTAATATTGAATAATAATCAATAACTGAATTAAAAACTCAATCTCAAATATATTCTCATTCTTCGATTATTTTTATTTCAGAGAACTCACTCAAAAAATCTTCATTATTTACAACCTCTATTATACTATTTTTATCGTTTTTTACAAATAAATCTCTTTTTGAAGAAGCTTTTATTATAGGATAATTTTTATATAAGTCAAAATATGAAATTGGAGTAAGTAACATATTTTTATTAAGGAAAGCCAAAGTATTTAAAACCAAAACAATTGTTCTGATTCAAGTAAAACTTCCAGGTCAATTAACTACAACTATGTTATTAATATCAGTAAATTTAACATTATTTTTCAGTAGAAAGCTGTCTATAATATCTATTAGTTTTATTGATTCTTGTCACAAAATTGAAATGTTTTCACTGTCTATAATCTGTCTATTATTGTCAAAGACAATTATTACTCAATTTGAAGATACTGCATTTAAAAATAGATTCATATATATACAAATTTTAAGGATTACAAAAATATCTTAAGAAAAAAATCCAATTTTCAAAATAAAAAATAAAATTCTAACAATTTTTAAAATAATGACATTGATATAAAAAATGCCTCCCCTGAATTTTAAATCAGAAAATAAAAAAAGTTATACTTCCACAGGCAACTATTTTTCAAAAAGTATAAT
>CAYOIP010000084.1:0-3250 GCA_964404065.1 uncultured Candidatus Peribacteria bacterium | reverse complement strand
TTCATCTTCATCAGTAAATCAATGAGATAATACTAATAAAACTGTATCTATTGAAAATAATATATATAAAGAAATAAAGTTAAGCTTGGTTGCTATGTGATATAACCAGTATAAGGTAGAAGAAATACTAAAAGATTTACCTGATGAATTAAAAGATATATGAGATATAATTCCATATGTAATCAGAAAAATAAACTAAATAAAAACTAGTCGTAAGACTAGTTTTTATTTAGTTTATTTCAAATTAGTTAGCAGTAGGAACTTCTTCAGTAGCAGCAGGAGCTTCAACTGGAGTTTCAACTGTAGGAACTTCTTCAGTAGTAGCAGGAGCTTCAACAGTAGCTTCATCAGTAACAACATCAGTAGTACTAGTTTCAGTTGTAGTAGTTTCTTCTACATTAGTAACAGTATTGTTACCACAAGAAGTTAATGCAAAAGCTAAAACTAAAGCTAAGCTTAAACTTAATAATTTTTTCATAGTTAAATATTATAAGTAATAAAAGGCAAGCATATTATAACAAATATTTTAGCTTTTCAATATTTTTTTGAAAATTAACTTTACATTTCAGTATAATTTATTTTAATTTATTAAATTTTTATTTGTTTTTTTTATATTTTTTTATATTATTATATTGTATAATATTATATTTTTAAGTTCTTGATATAATGACTAGAATTTCATATAACTCTAGAAGAGGTAGAGTAAGAAAAACTTTGAAAGATTATTTAATTCCTGTTAGTGGTATAATCGTAATTTTTTTAATAATTTTTGGTATTTTTTCATGAAATGATGAAGCTAAAGATACTAATTCTGAAATTGATATAGTTAATTCTACAAAGTGATTGGAAGTATTACTTGATGATGAAAAAACAGAAGCATATATTATGTCTGAAAAAAATGAAAAAACTTTAATAAGTTGAAGCTCTAGATTACTTCCATCTCAAAAGTTAATTATTAAAGAATGAAGTACTACTTTAAATTCTGATGACTTTGGTGAACTTAAGTTAAATAAAATGGGGGAATTAACTATGGATGAAAAATGAGGAATTAAATTAGTTTCTTCGGATTTATGGATAAATTCATCTAAGTGAATGAATATAGAAACAATTTATTTAAAAGCAAAAATATCAGCATGATCTGTTATTTCTATCAGTCAAAATGAAGCACTTAGTACTATATATGTAATATCAGGTTCTGCAGAAGTTTCAAATCTATCATGAAAAAAAACTTTGCTTTGAAATTTACAAAAACTAACTATTTCTAGACAAAATGCTTCAAATAAAGATTTAGATTTATCTATAACTAAAGATAATATTGATGAATTTTTTAAAAATAGTGAATGGTATGTTAAAAATAATTGAGATTCATATATAAAAAATACTTTATCTAATACATCATCTTGATCTATAGAAGAAGAAAAATCTACTTCTGATACTATATTATTGGATGATTTGAGAGATGAGTCTGTGGTCTCTTCTAGTAAATTAATTGTATCATGAAAATATTTTAATGACTCTGTTTTTTCTATTGTTATGGGGGAACAAAAGGCTACTCTTGATCAATTAAAAAAGACTTTTACTTTTGATAGTATAATTTTGGATAAGAAAGTAAATGATTTAGTTTTAAAACTAAATCATTTACTTTCTTATCCAAAATTATACTATCAAAAGTAAAAGTCTTTTTTAATTGATCAAGAGTAGCCTTTTGTTCCCCCATAACAATAGAAAAAACAGAGTCATTAAAATATTTTCATGATACAATTAATTTACTAGAAGAGACCACAGACTCATCTCTCAAATCATCCAATAATATAGTATCAGAAGTAGATTTTTCTTCTTCTATAGATCAAGATGATGTATTAGATAAAGTATTTTTTATATATGAATCTCAATTATTTTTAACATACCATTCACTATTTTTAAAAAATTCATCAATATTATCTTTAGTTATAGATAAATCTAAATCTTTATTTGAAGCATTTTGTCTAGAAATAGTTAGTTTTTGTAAATTTCAAAGCAAAGTTTTTTTTCATGATAGATTTGAAACTTCTGCAGAACCTGATATTACATATATAGTACTAAGTGCTTCATTTTGACTGATAGAAATAACAGATCATGCTGATATTTTTGCTTTTAAATAAATTGTTTCTATATTCATTCACTTAGATGAATTTATCCATAAATCCGAAGAAACTAATTTAATTCCTCATTTTTCATCCATAGTTAATTCCCCCATTTTATTTAACTTAAGTTCACCAAAGTCATCAGAATTTAAAGTAGTACTTCATTCTTTAATAATTAACTTTTGAGATGGAAGTAATCTAGAGCTTCAACTTATTAAAGTTTTTTCATTTTTTTCAGACATAATATATGCTTCTGTTTTTTCATCATCAAGTAATACTTCCAATCACTTTGTAGAATTAACTATATCAATTTCAGAATTAGTATCTTTAGCTTCATCATTTCATGAAAAAATACCAAAAATTATTAAAAAAATTACGATTATACCACTAACAGGAATTAAATAATCTTTCAAAGTTTTTCTTACTCTACCTCTTCTAGAGTTATATGAAATTCTAGTCATTATATCAAGAACTTAAAAATATAATATTATACAATATAATAATATAAAAAAATATAAAAAAAACAAATAAAAATTTAATAAATTAAAATAAATTATACTGAAATGTAAAGTTAATTTTCAAAAAAATATTGAAAAGCTAAAATATTTGTTATAATATGCTTGCCTTTTATTACTTATAATATTTAACTATGAAAAAATTATTAAGTTTAAGCTTAGCTTTAGTTTTAGCTTTTGCATTAACTTCTTGTGGTAACAATACTGTTACTAATGTAGAAGAAACTACTACAACTGAAACTAGTACTACTGATGTTGTTACTGATGAAGCTACTGTTGAAGCTCCTGCTACTACTGAAGAAGTTCCTACAGTTGAAACTCCAGTTGAAGCTCCTGCTGCTACTGAAGAAGTTCCTACTGCTAACTAATTTGAAATAAACTAAATAAAAACTAGTCTTACGACTAGTTTTTATTTAGTTTATTTTTCTGATTACATATGGAATTATATCTCATATATCTTTTAATTCATCAGGTAAATCTTTTAGTATTTCTTCTACCTTATACTGGTTATATCACATAGCAACCAAGCTTAACTTTATTTCTTTATATATATTATTTTCAATAGATACAGTTTTATTAGTATTATCTCATTGATTTACTGATGAAGATGAA
>CAYOIP010000083.1:0-3346 GCA_964404065.1 uncultured Candidatus Peribacteria bacterium | reverse complement strand
TTTGCTTATGTTTATTCTGATAGACCAATTTATAGACCTTGAGATGAAGTACAAATAAAATGACTTTTAAGAAAATTTAATTTTGATTGATTTAAAAAATCAGAAATTAAATCTTGAACTTTAAAACTTATTTGAGATGATTGGCAAATTTATAGAAGTATTGATGTTCAAATTGATAAAAATTCAAATTTCAGCTGAAGTTTTGTCATTCCAAAAGATAGTCAATTATGAAATTTTAGATTTGAGTTTGCTATAAAAGATAGTTATGATTATGTTTATACAAATGGATGATTTAGTATTGAAGCTTATAGAAAACCTAGTTTTAAAGTTGATGTAGAAAGTCCTAAAAATGACGTTTTGCTTTGAGAAAAAGTAAATTTTAAAATTTCACCAAAATATTATTTCGGTGGGAAAATGGTAAATACTAATTGAACTTACTCTATATTAAGTCAAAATTATTTCTTTGATGGAAAAAACTATAGTGATTATCAATTTGGTACTTGAAGTAATTATTTTGATTGTATTTATTGGTGATATTGTAATTTTGCAGATCATCTATGAAGTACTTTGGAAAATTTTAAAATAAATGAAAATTGAGAATTTAATTTAGATTATACTTTCTGAACTTGAATAGAAAATTCAGAGAAAATTTATACATTTAATTTTGATGTTATCGATCCAGATACTCAGAAAACTGTATCAAATAGTGTTTCAAAAGTAGTTCATACAACTGACGGATATGTTTGAATGAAAGCAAATTATTATAATGATAAGAAAAAATGAATATATTTTCAAGCTGTAACTCTTGATTACTCTGCAAAAGAAATTCCAAATAAAAAAGTTAAAGTTGAAGTCCTAAAAAAAGAATATAAACAAGTTAAAAAACTTTGAGTTGATTGAATATTTTATAATGAATATTCAGTTGAAGATAAGCTTGAAAATACACTTTCGCTAACAACTGATAGTAAATGAATTTTGAAATATAACGCAAAAACTCTTTGAGAATGAGAGTATGAATTAAGAGTAAGTTATACTTGAGAAAATAATAAAACTTTTACTTCTAGTCAAAGTGTTTATGTTGCTTGAGACTCCTATATTTCTTGGGGAAATGATAATAATACTGTTACAGAATTAGAGGCCGATAAAATCACTTATAAAGTTTGAGAAAAAGCAACATTTACTCTGAAATCTCCAGTAAATAATTGAAAAGCTATAATAGTTTTAGAAAAAGATGATGGAATTTTAGATTATTTTGTGCATAATATCAAAACTTACTGAGATAAAATTGAGTTAAAACTTACTGATAAACATTATCCAAATGTATATGTAAAAGCATATTTAATATGATCTCAAGAATGAAATCCACTTCCTGTTTATAAAAGAGCATTATCAGTTGTGAAAGTTTTGACTGATTATAAAAAATTAAATGTAACTATTTTAACAGACAAGAAAAATTATAAACCAGCCGACAAAATGCAGGTTACTATTGAGGTAGTTGATGCTAGTTGAAAAGTAGTTCCAAATGCTAACTGAAGTTTATCAGTAGTTGATGAAAGCGTTTTGGCTCTCAAATGAAATCCACGTAAAAATCCATATTCATTTTTCTATGATATGAAAAGATATCTTTGAGTGGAGAGTTATTCAAATTTGAAATATTTAGTGGAAAAACTTGAAGTAAAAGATGTTTCAGGTTGAGAAAAATGATGAGCTTGAGACCAAGTTAAATGAGGTGAAACTAAAAAACCAAGATGAAATTTTAAAGACACTGCTTTTTGGCTTTCTGATTTTACAACTGATATGAACTGAAAAGCTACAATTACTATTCCTGTTATGCCAGATAATCTGACTACTTGGGTTTTAGAAGCTTTAGTTTCAACTCCAGAAGATAATAAAATAGGAGTAAATTACGAAACTGTGATGACTGCAACTCCTGTTATGATAGAAGATAATTTACCGAGGTTTTTTCAAGCTGATGATAAAATAACTTTTTCTCCAGTAATTTACAATAGAACTGGAAAAGATGACACGTTTGAAATAACTGCAAAAGCAACAAACTGAACTTTAAAAGAAACTAAAAAAGAAATTTTTGTAAAAAATGCAGAATCATCAAAAATAGAATTTGCTTTTGAAGTAGAAAAATCAAATGAATTTAAAGTAAATGATGTTTCAGAAATCACATTTAGCGTGATTTCAAAAACTGATAAAAATATGTCAGATGCTATTAAAAAAATTATTCCAATTCAAATCTGAACAGTTCCAGAATACACTTCTACTGTGGGAAAAACTGATAAAATTAGTTTTGATGAAAAAATCGCACTTTGAAATATTGTGAAAGATAATGCCAACTTAACTCTAAATTATGGTTGAACTTTATTTTCTTATTTACTTGATTGAGTCGAGTATTTAGCTAATTATCCTTATGGATGTTCTGAACAAAAAACTTCAGCAATAATGCCAAATATTTACATAAAAAAACTTTATGACACGGCTTGAAAAGAGTTTGATTTAAAGAAAAAAATGGTAAAAAGATATATTGACAATGAAGTTTGATATAAAGAAATTTCACTAGATGAAGCTATAAAAGATTATTTAACTGAAATTAAGAAGTTCCAAAATACTGACTGAGGATTTATGTATTGGTTCGATACTAATTATAAATTTTCTGATATTCATCTAACAAATTATATATTAACTTCACTTTCAGAAATTTCATCACTTTGATATGAAGTAGATAAAAAAGTTTTAGATAATGCAAAAAATTACCTAAAAAATGAATTTTATAAAAAAGCAACTTGTAGTGAAAAAGTTTGGCAAAATTGTATAAGTTTGGAGTTAAAATCTGAAATACTTTTAGCTTTAAATAATGCAGATAATAAAGACTATGAAGTATTTAAAATGTTTAAAACACTAGATTTAAGTAAATTAAATAACTTGTCTAAAGCAGATTTGATTTCAAAAGTTTCAAATATTTCTTCTTTAACAAAAATAGAAAGTGAAAATTTGAAAAAAGATGCTTTAAATATAACTTCAAAAATTCTATCAAATGAACTGGTATTTAATCCAAGATGAGCTTTTATTTCCGCTTCAAATAATTCTAGAGTTTATAACTCGTCAAAACTTTTAGAAGTGATTTGAAATATTTGAATAGAAAAATTCTCATATTCGCAAGAGATAATTGATAATATGATAAGATTTATTTCTTCATCAAAAAGCAGTAATAATTTTGGTTCGACTTATGATAATTCTTATATAATAAAATCTTTAACAAGTTATCTTTCAAAAACAAAAGAACTTAAAAATACTAATTTCACAGCAAGATTTAACTTAAATAGTGAAGAAATAGAAA
>CAYOIP010000082.1:0-3445 GCA_964404065.1 uncultured Candidatus Peribacteria bacterium | reverse complement strand
TTATATTTTTGGTAATTGCAGTAATGGTTGTTATGACTTATGTTGTTCCAGCTTTAATTCCGCTTATTGAAGAAGCTTGAGTTGAAAAACCTTTTGCAACAGTTGCTTTAATTGCAACAAGTAATTTTATAACAAATAATTTTTCTTTATTAATTATTTTTATATTAGCACTTATTTTGCTTGTATATTCATATAAATCAACAGATTCTTGAAAGAAAAGTTTTGATACATTATTTTTAAGCCTACCTCTTATTTGAGATGTTTATAAAAATTATATTTTAGCTTCATCTTCTTCAGTTTTATGAGTTTTGATGAATGCTTGAATTCCTGTTGTAAAATGAATTATACTTGTTTGAAAAGCAACAGATAATATAGTTTATGAAAATTTATACAATGATATTTCTCAAAAAGTCTCAAATTGAAAAAAAATAGTTGATTCTATTTTGGAAACTGATGAAGAAAATGAATATTTTCCTTCGGATTTTGTTCAACTTTTATCAGTTTGAGAAAAAACAGCTTCACTTGATAAAGTTTGTAAAAAATTAAATGAACAATATACAAGAGAAGTAAATTACTCACTATCAAATCTAACTAAATGGGTTGAACCAATTGCTATTTTAGTAGCTTGATTATTTGTATTATGGTTTGCATTTGCTATATTTGGAGCAATTTTAAAACTTACACAAACTATTTGATAAAATAACTTCATTATGAAATTAAATAAATCTTGATTTACATTAATTGAATTTTTGATTGCATCAACTTTGTTTTTTATACTTGTTATGATGACTTACGCGAATTATGCATTTTATGGAAATATTTCAAAAGTTAGACTTTGATTAAAAGAAATTTCTCAAAGTATAAATACTGCAAGAAATATGGCAACAAATGGGTATGATAAAAATTGAGTAAATCAATCAATTTGAATTTATTTTGATAAAAATAGTAAAAATTCTATTAAATATTTTACTTTTAATTATAGTTCTTGAGTTACATTTTCTGATTTAAATAGTGATAATCTTTTGCGTGAAAAGAAATTGCAAGAAAATGTTTGAATTGACTATATTTCTTGAAAAAATAATATGATGATATATTTTTCATCAATTTACGCAAAACCAGAATTATTTTACTTTGATGAAAATTGAGATAAAAAAGCATTTGATGATCCAGAGTTAAATATTTCTATTTCCTTTAAATGAAACAGAAATTATCCATTTAAAAGAGATTTAAAATATTTTAAAAATACAAATGTAATTGATTATTAAAATTAAAATATGAAAAAAAATACTACTTGATTTTCAATAATAGAAATATTGATTTGAATCTTTATATTCACTTTGGGGCTTGTTTCTATTTATATGCTTATAGTTTCAACTTTGTGACTAAATGATTATTCAAAAAACTCTATTATTGCTTCAAATTTAGCAAGAGAGGGAATTGAATTAGTTAGAAATGCAAGAGATAGTAATTATAAAAATTTATATAAATGGGATAAATTACCTTGAAATGATGTAAATAATCTTTTTCAAACTTGAGTTTATTATAAAGTAGAAAATGATTTTTCTTCTACCACTTCAGATAAAATTAAATTTGAAAAAATTACAGATTTTTGAGAATGAAAAAGTGAATTAAAAGATAAAATGCAAAATTATAGATTATGTTTAAATAACAAAAATCAATATACTTATGATTGTTCTTGAGAAAATAAGAAAACTTTTTTTTACAGATATATAAAATTTGATGATGTTAAATATAGTTCTTGATGAACTGATGTTATAATAAAAGATGCTTTAAAACTAACTTCAAAAGTTGTTTGGTATAGTAGATGATATCATGAAGTTCAACTTGATAGTGTTTTAAGTGATTTTTTAAGACAATAATTTTATTTGGTTTATATTTAAAAAATGAGATTAAATAAATCTTGATTTACATTGATTGAAGTTTTAGTTTCTGTTTCCATATTATCAGTAATTATGGTTTCAATTTTTGCTATTTTTCAACTTGCTTCAGATTTAAATAACAAAACAGATGTTTCTAGATCTATGCAAGAAAATATAAAAAATATAGTTGAATTGATAGCTGAAGATGTTAGAAAAAATTGAATTAATTGAGTAAATTCAAATATAATAATTTGAGATTGTTCTTTTTCAGATAGCGATATTTATACAGTTTGAACTAAACTTTGTGTTTGAGGAAATAGTTATTATATAGCAAAAGACGTTTGATGAGTTTGGAATAGAGTTTGAGATTATTCAGAATGTGATTGAAAAACACAATGTTTTTTAGTTAGAAATGATGGAACTTCAGTTACTCAATTATCAAATAGTTGGGTTGATTTCAAAGATCTTAGTTTTTCAGTTTCAAAAGATTGAATGAGAAAAGTAACTATAAACTTTATAATTGAGCCATCAATGTTAAAATGAATTAAGCAAAACTTAGTAAAAGAAAACAAAATAGTTTTTCAAACAACTATTTCTGGAAGACTTTATAGTGACTATTAAAATTAATTTTTTATTATGAAAAAATACAATAATTCTTGATATTCTGTAATATTAGCCATTTTGATGGTATGATTTATGCTAGTTTTAACTTCATGAATTTTTTCTTTAGTAATGGTTGAAAATAAAGATACAAAAGCTATGGAATACTATTTAAAAGCGTTTGCTTGAGCTGAATGATCATTAGAGTTAGCTATGTTAAAAGCTAAAGAGTATAATTATTCTTATAGTGAAAGGCTAACTATTTCAGATGAAGAATCAAAAGTTTTGTATTATTCAAATAGTTTTAATAAAAATAAAGATGTAACAATAACTTATGATTTAAATGCAAATTCTAGTGAAATAAGAGATAAAACATTGAGTTCTTGAGAATTTGATATAATTCCACTTTTTTATCTAGATAATTCAAAGAACTATAAAAAAGTAAAAAATATAGTAATTTCAGGTTTAAATGATGATGTAGTTTGGAATATAGTTTGAGAAAATGGCTGAATAACTTGAGTTTCGAATTTTTCAAATACAACTAATTGAAATTATAGAACTATTTCTTCTGATTGAAGTGTAAATTTTTCAAATATGACTATTTGAAAGTTTTTAGAAGATTCAGAGAAAAATTATTTGATATTGCATAATGTTTCAGGTAATAGTGTAAATTATACTTTAAAATCATTAAATGAATGAGAATATATTACAAAAGATGCTTCGTATATAGTTTGAAGTTGAGATGTTTGATGATATAAACAAAATTTAAGAGTTAAAATTGATAACTCAAAATACTTAAATTTACTAAAATATTCAATTTTTTCAAATTAATTTTCTTTCAAAAAATCATTTGACAAACCCCACTAAAACTTTAAAATTTTATTATTAAAAAATAAATAATTAGTATGAAGCTACAACAAGCTACAACAAGCTACAACAAGCTACAACAAGCTACAACAAGCTAC
>CAYOIP010000081.1:0-3555 GCA_964404065.1 uncultured Candidatus Peribacteria bacterium | reverse complement strand
CCTAAAGATTTAACATCTGTAAGAGATTTAAATGTTTGGGGTATAGCAAGAGATATATTTTCAAATACTTCAGAATCTTCTTTAATTAGATGATTATTACCAAGAACTATAGTGGATTATAATAGAAGAATAGATGGGAAAGATTATACATTTTATCAAGATTCACCGCAAATAATAGAACCAGCTTTTTTTGATCCATGAATTGAATTATATTATAATAGTTATCATGATAGTTTGTCTAAAGAAATACAACAAGCTATTGATTGTTTTTGAAAAGAAGCTATTTTACTTATTGATTTACATTGATTTACTAGTCAGCCACCTTATTCTCCAAAATGAGGGTATGATTTAATTTTATGAACTTGAAATAGAAAAACAATATTACATGGTGAGAAAGATTTAGAATTACATGAATTTCTATCAAAAAGATGATATAAAGTTTTTTTACCTCAAAAAAATCCAATTATAAATTGACAAGAAGATAAATTTGATGCTTGACATATAACTAGATATCATAGTGAAGTAAGTTGAATTAATACTATACAAATTGAAATAGCCTCAAGGTTTAGACAAAAAGATGATAAAAGGGAATGAATGGCTTTATCAGAGAATATTTCTGAATTTATAGAAAATAATTAATAAACTTATTTCCTATTCACTTCCACTTCATCACTTCAAATTATTTCTCAATTTTTATAAATCTCAACTTTCACAAGATTTTTTTTATTTAACTTTTCAATATTTAAAAATTCTCAAGTTATTTCTTTATTATCTAAAAACCATTTTAAATTATCATAATCTATATTTGTTGAAAAAGATAATTTTATATCTTGATTTTTTAGAGGAATACTTGGGTTTATTTCAAACACACTTTTATCTAAAGGAGAAATTATATTTATGTATTTTTGAGTATTTTTTCCAAGATTAACTATATTTGATTTTGTTTCAGTATTATCCAGTTCATAAACTATTTTTCTGAAAATATCTCACGCTCAAGTTGCTCCAGAAACTCACTTCATCTCACTTCAATCCTTATTTCCCACCCACACTCAGATAATATAATCACTAGTATATCAAATACTTAAATTGTCTCTAAAGTTTCTTGAAGTTCCAGTTTTTACAAAAACTTCTCTATCAGGAAAATCAAGATTTGAATTGATAGGAAATCAAGCTAGTTTAAAATATCTATTAGTTAAGATTTCTTCTACCATATCAGTATATTTTTTATCTGTAATTTTTTTACAATTATTTTTATTTTCTTTTATAAAAATCACTTCACAAAATTCACCTCATTTTGCAAAAATTGTGTAAGCTCTTGTAAGTTCATATAAACTAACTTCTCAGCTTCATAAAGCTAGTGAAAGTCAATAATAATCAGCATCTTTATTCAATGTTGTGATTCAAATTTCTCTTAAAAATTTCATAAATGTATTTATTCAAACTTCATTTAAAAGTTTAACGGCTGGAATATTTATACTTTGAGAAAGTGCTTCAGCAAGAGTTACTTCTCCAGCATAATCAAGAGAATAGTTTTTTGGTTCATAGCTATTTTCATCAGCAGTTTTATAACTAACTGGTAAATCAAGTATGGTTGAAGAAGGAGTTTTCCCCAGATTTTGAAAAGCTAGTAAATATATAAAAGGTTTTAGAGCACTTCCGGGTTGTCTTAAAGCTAAGCTTCCATTTACTTGTCAGTTTTCTTTGTAATAATCATTTCATCAAATCATTACTTTTAAATCTAGGGTATTTCTATCAATTATGATAATTGAATAATCTGAAACATTTTTCCAGGCAAGACTTTTTAGAGAAGTTTTAGCAAGTTCATCAATTTTTTGAGTGAGATTGTAGTTTATAGTTGTATAAAGCCCCCCCTCTAACTCCCCCCTGGCAAGGGGAGAATTTTTTGTAGGGGCAATACCTTGTGTTTGTCCTTTTGAATTTTTCAAAAAATCAATTACATAAGGTAATTTATTTTTTTCTCAAGTGTAAAAAGTTAATTTCTCTGATAAAATAGACTTTTTCTCACCTAAAGATATAACTCAATTTTTTTCTAAATAATTAGCTAAAACTTTAAATCTTTTATTAAAATTTGATAAATTTTTTATAGGATTATATTTATTTGGATTTTTTATTATTGTAATAAGTCAAAGCATTTCTGCATTTGTGAGATTATTTAAATCTTTATTATAGTAAAAACGACTTGCAGAAGCTACTCAATAATTTAAATATCAAAAATTTACATTATTTAAGTACATTTCTAAAATCAATTCCTTAGAATATTTTTTATCTAAAGCTAATGATAGAATAAATTCTTTTAATTTTAATTTATATCATCTTTTTTCATTTAGCCAATAATTGTTTCTGATTAATTGATTTTCTATAGTTGAAGCTCATTCAACTCTGTCATTTAAGATATTATTTTTTAGAGCTCTTAATATTCATATATAATCAATTCAATTGTGTGAATAAAACCTTTTATCTTCAATAGAAATAATTGAATTTTTTAAAAAGTCTGGAATTTTATCAAGAGAAGCTTCTCTGTGTCTATATTTATCTTCTGTAATTATTTCTCAAATTTCTATCTTATTTTCATCATAAACTATTGTTGAAGAAGGGATATTATTTATCTCAACATTAATAAAATAGGGAAATATAAAATAAATCCCAAATAAACTAAGTGAAATTAAAATGGTAATCTTTAATTTTCTCATAAAAAATGAATTAAAAAATTCCCCTCGCCCTTGGGGAGAGGAGCTAGGGGGTAGGGATTTAAAATTCTACTCAAGAAGTTGAAAGAGAAAAAATATTGTTCTCACTATCAGTCATATTTGAGTTTATAAGATTAACATTTTCTTTTTGAGTTGCATCTTTTTTATCAAAAATTATCTCCAAAATATTATCTCAAGCTTTTATGTTTGTAGGATTTTTAAAATTTAGTATTACTGTATTATATCAATTATTATCAACAACATTTATTAAATCAACATTGTCTAAACTTAATTTTTTAGTTTTTAGGGAAACATTATCTTTATTGTAAGCTATAGAAAATGACATACTTTTTACTTTTGTCATTTCTTTTGAAGATTTTAAGTTTAGTAAAATATTTCAAGAGTTTTTTGTATTTTCTATGTATAAATCTGCCTTTTTCTCAGTTCAAACTTGGTTTTCTATTACACTTGATTTTATATATTTTCAACTATCTGTATTTGTTAAAAATAAGTTCAGTCACAATGCTAAAGCTAAACTTGTAATAACTATACTAATATTTCTTATTTTTCTTTCGCGTTTGTATTTTTGAATTATATCTTCCATTATTTCTTTGTTAGGAAATATTTAGAAATTTGAATTTATTTCAGATTTCAATGTTATTTTATTTATATTTTAAATTTGTAAAGTTTTTTCTTTACAAAAAAATAGTTCTTTGTATTATCGGGTAAAATTTACTTTTTAAATTATTTTTATGCAAAATATGTATTTTTATCTAATTATTTGAATAACAGTTTTTTTCTTTGTTTTAGATAAATTTGTTGATTATTTAAATACTCTAAATTGGTC
>CAYOIP010000080.1:0-3608 GCA_964404065.1 uncultured Candidatus Peribacteria bacterium | reverse complement strand
ATTAGAAGATGATTTAAATACTACTTTGCCAACTCCTGTAAATTTTAGAACTGAGGTGAGACATTATTCTAACAACTATATGACAGTTGATTTTAAATTTAGTGTTGATGATAAAAACTTTTTAACTAAAGATTGATCTTATATAAATTTTTATTATTGACAAGATCCAAATAATTTATCTCAGTATTCTAAATATACAATAAGTAATTATGCTTTGCAAAAAGATGGAAGTTTTAAATTAAATCTAAATCTTCAAAAACTAAAAACTTATTATTATAAAATTGTTCTTGTAGATAATCAGTATGATACATATACTGCAAGTTGAAGTTTTGTAGTTCCTGATAAATATGAATCAAATTCTACAAATTCTACAATTCCTTTAAATGTTGATAGTTTATTTGCGAAATACAATAATACTTCTGTTTCATGATCTACAAATATAACTAAGCTAGTTTTATATGATAATCCTATTCAAATTATTACAAGTACTTGAACAACTTCTACTGGTTCTACAAGTACATGATCTACTTCAACTTGAACTATAAGTTATAGTTGAAGTTTGAAAGATGTAAGTTTCACTTGATGAATAGTTATGACATTCTGAACTTGAGAAACCTCTATTTCTACTTTGACACATTCTTGAACATGGAATTGATGATTTATTGTTCCAAAGTTTATAAATATTAGTGAATTTTTATCTGATAGTGCAACATTTAGTTGAACAAAACTAAAAAATCTAAATATAGAGAAAATTCTAAAAGTTTGAGCAGATACTATGTGAGTTTGAATGCAATTAAATCAAAATGTAAAATTTAAAATTCCTGTTTCTCAAAGTGGAAGTTATAAAGTAATTACAAGTGAAGATGGAATTAATTGGACTGAGATTTCTTGAGCAACAAATGATTGAAGTAATGTGAATTTTGAAACGAGTCATTTTAGTTATTTTGCAGTTTATAAAGAAGTGGTTCAAAATAATAACAACAATAATAATTGAAATACTTGAAGTTGATGAGATAACTGAAATAATTGAGGTTCTTGAAGTACTTGATGATCTAGTTCAAATAATAATTCATCTTCAAGTTCTAGTTGATGAGGATGAGGATGAAGTTGATGATGATTGGTTCGTGATTATTGTCCAACTTGAGATAATTCACCGAGTTATTATGATAGAACTTGCTGAAATGTTGTGAAAAAAACAACTCAAGTTGTAAAAAAAGATAGGGAATACATACAAAATCTAAAGAAAAAACTTTTAGCTGAAAGATTGAAAAATAAATTAAAACAAAAAGAAGTTTCTCAAAAAACATCTACTACAAAATATAACTGATATGAAATAGTTGAAATTTCTGGTTATAGTTTAAGTGATAGTATGAAAAATCTTTCAGTTTCTGTAATAAATTCTTCTAAAATATCAAAAGCTGATAAAGCAAATTATGTAAAAAGATTTAATGAATATTTATTATCTAGATACAATTTAGAAACTACTTCTACAAAGAATCAGGAATTAAAAAATAAATATAACAAACAATTTATTTTACTTAGATGAGTAATGAAGAAATTACAAAAATAAAAGACCAATTGGTCTTTTATTTTTGTAAAAAATTTGAATTTATAATTTTTTTTTATATAATCTCAAAGCTTTACATTTGGCGCCTTGGCAGAGTGGTTCATGCAGGGGTCTGCAACACCCCGTACAGCGGTTCAATTCCGCTAGGTGCCTCCATAGAGATAATAAAAAAATAATCAAACGAAAGTTTGATTATTTTTTTATAGTTTAATATTCTGAATAAATGAGATTTTTGCAAAAATATTTTAAATATGCTATTATAATTCAAATTAATATTAAATATATTTCTTTATATGGCAGATGTTTTGAGTTATCATGATAGTTTTATAGATAATATTGATGTAAAGGCTGATAGTATTTCAGATTGAGAAAAAGAAATCAATATAAAAAGAAAAGCAAAAGAATACGTGGAAATGAGAATAAAAGAGTGAATTTCAAGAGAAGATTTAGTACAATTACTAGCAGATATAAGAACATTATTACAAAGACAAGATATAGAAAAAATTTCTTTGCATGAAAGATTAAAACAGAGAGTT
Source organism: uncultured Candidatus Peribacteria bacterium (assembly GCA_964404065.1). Taxonomy (GTDB): domain Bacteria; phylum Patescibacteriota; class Gracilibacteria; order BD1-5; family UBA6164; genus UBA7396. The sequence continues at coordinate 1,505 of CAYOIP010000080.1, read as the reverse complement.
ATTTCAGAAACAAAAGAATTATTAAGTATTGAAAATTTTATTCAAGAAACAAAAATATTACTTTATGAGAAGTTATGAATAAATGTAGATTTGGGTAAAAATTCAGATATACAAAAATTTATAAAATGATTTGTAGATGGACTTATATTAAAAAATATTGAAATAGTAAAAGAAATAGTTGAATGATGAATAGATAGTTTTGTAAATACCTTAAAAGAGTTATTAACAGTAACTTGAATAATGGAAATAATAAGAAGTTTAAAAGATGAAATAAAAGACTTATGAAATATTCTACAAAAACCTTATGAGTAATGAGTGGCAATATGATGATATGGATTATGATTTATATGAAAATGATTTAAGGGATTAAATCTATTTAGAAAAGCTGAAAAGGTTGAACACAAAGTCCCACAGGCTGTTGAGAGAAACGTATCTGATGTTTTAGATCAAAAATGATTTTATTCATTATGAAAGATTGGTAATTTATCTGTATTAGAAGCAAAAAAATTACTTGAAAGATTTGCAAAATCAATAGATATAAAATATTTAATAAATCATCCAACTAGAACAAATGATATGTTAGAATCAATATCAAGTATAACTGACTATATTGATAAAAATTCTGGGAAAATTATAAAAATGAATAAACAAGATTTTGATGATTTTAAAAAATCTTATTCACAAATATGAACAGAAATTTGAAGATTAATTAGAGATAAAGATTTTACACCAGATGCTAAATATAGAGCTCAAAAATTATTAACCGAAAAAGTTGTACCAACTGCAAATAAAATTATTTTTATAACTCCCAAATAAAATATGTTTAATAAAGAAGAATTAGAACAATTAAATGCTGAAACCGATAAAGATATAAAAGAGCATTTAAAAAAATTTAATGATATAGAAAAATTATTTCAAGATACTCATAAAGAACTTGAAGAATATTTTTCTGCTCAATCGGAATATAAAACTTTAATTGATTTTAAAAAGTTTTTAAAACAACAATTAGAATTTTATGTAAAATCTTTTTCTTTATCATTTGATGAAAGTATGAAGATAGCAGGAAAAATTACTAATATTACAGAGGCATATGATAAAATTTATTTTTTTATTTTCAAAAAAACTTTTGACTTTCGTGTAAAAAATATATAATTAATATATAATTTATATTTTAACTTTTAAATTTATGATTACAGATAAACAACAAAAAGTTCTTGATATTATTACTGATTTTATTGGTAGATATGGTAAATCTCCAACTATCGAAGAATTACAAACTCTAACAAATCAAAAATCAAAAAGATGAGTAGTTCAATATTTAGAAGCACTTGAAAAAAGATGATTTATAACTAGATGATCATGATTTAGATCTATTAGACTTTGAAATGGAATTTGATTTCAAACTATGTTAAATATTCCTATTTTAGGTATAGCAAATGCGTGAAGACCTCTTGCTTATGCTGATCAGTATGAATATGGAACTCTTCCTATTTCAAAATCAGTTG
>CAYOIP010000079.1:0-3624 GCA_964404065.1 uncultured Candidatus Peribacteria bacterium | reverse complement strand
AATGCAATCAAGACAATTTGTAAGTCATGCTCATTTTAAACTTAACTGAATAAATGTTGATGTTCCATCAATAGCATTAAAGGTATGAGATGTAATTGAATTAAGAGACAAATTAAAAGAAAGTCCTTTATACAAATCTTTAATTGAAGAATTAGCAGAATTTTCTAAACAAAACAAAGCTTCTGTTTCAAATACAAAATGGATCGAAGTTGATGCAAAAAATATCAAGATAACTATTAAAGCATTACCAGAAAATGAAGATTTTGACCAAGTAATTGATATTCAAAAAATTATTGAGTTTTACTCTAAATAGTAAAATGATAATAAATTAATTTTTTAATTAAATATTTGTTATTTCATAATTTTACCACAAATGCATATTATACACAATGTAATTTGAGTTCCAAAAATTTCTCAACAAGACTTAGAATCAAATGTTTCTAAATTCATCTTAGGACCACTTCCAAAATGATATTGAGTAACTTTATGAAACTCACTTAGAAGAGTATTACTTTCTTCTATTCCTGGTGCTAGAGTTACTTGAGTTAAAGTTTCTTGAGTAAGTCATGAATATTCAACTTTACCATGAGTTAAAGATACTGTTTTAGATATAATGTTAAACTTAAAAGGTTTAATTATTGATAAAAAAACTTTAGAAATTGAATGGATTAAATTATCTAAAAATAAAGCTTGAGTTGTAACAGCTGCTGATATAAAAACTTCTGCTTGAATTGAAATTTTAAATAAAGATTTATACATTACTGAAATTGATAAAGATGGAATGAATCTTGAAATAGAAATTAGAGTAGAAAAATCAGTTTGATATTTAAGTATTGAAGAACTGAAAAAAAGAGAAGATGATGTTTCAGTTTTATTAGTTGATGCTAACTTCTCACCAGTAACAAATGTTAAATACGAAGTTACTGATACAAGATTTGGTGATATAACAAATCTAGATTCACTTGAAATGATTATTTCAACAAATGGAGTTATTTCTCCAGTTGATGCTCTGAAATTTTCTTCAAATATGTTATCTTCATATTTTGGAATTTTCAATGAAGAATCTCTTCAAGTAGAATGACAATTTATATCAAATGTAAAAGATTTATTACAAAAAGAAAAAGAAGAAATTAAAGAAGAACTTGAAAAAGAAACATATACTCCAATCGAGATTATGGGACTTTCTCCAAGAACTCTAAATGCTTTAATAAATGGAAATATACTTTCAATTGAGCAACTTGTTAAATGTACAGAAACTAAACTTTCATCAATAAAATGATTCTGAAAGAAAGCTATGACAGAAATAAGAGAAGCTCTTTGAGAAAGAGGATTAAAACTTCTTTGAGATGACTAAAAATATTATTAATTTTTAATTTTATACTATGAGACATAGAGTAAGGAAAAACTTAAAGTTTAACTGAAAAACATTCCAACATAGGAAAGCTATGGAAAGAAATCTTTTAACAAATTTATTTCTTCATAAAGCTATAAAAACTACTCCTAAAAAAGCAGCGCTTGTAGCTCCCATGATTGATAAATTAATAAATGTTGTTAATACAAAAGATGAAATGAACGCTATTAGATATGTAATGCAATATCTATTTACTAAAGAATCATCTTTAGAATTATTTAAAAATGTAGCCCCAAAATTTAAATGAAATAAAACTTCTTGATTTACAAGAGTTACTCCTATAAAATATAGGGATTGAGATAGTGCTAAATTAGTATTACTTGAATTACTTTAGTTATTTTTATAAAATATATATGAGAACATTAATGCCAAAACAATTAAAAAATGAGGAAAGAAAATGGTTCATTGTTGATGCTCAAGGGCAAACTCTTTGAAGATTAGCATCACAAGTTGCTGTTATATTAAAATGAAAAAATAAAGTTTCATTTGCTCCTCATGTTGATAATTGAGATTATGTTGTAGTAATCAATTCTGATAAAGTTGCAGTTTCTGGAAACAAATTAGAATGAAAAGTTTATTACAGACATACAGGATTTTTAGGAGGTATTAAAGAAATAACTCTTTGAAAATTATTAACAAAAAAACCTACTGAAGCTTTAAGAAAAGCCGTTTCTGGAATGTTACCAAAAAATAGATTAAGAAAAGATATGATAGCAAGACTAAAATTAGTTGCTGGAAGCGAACATACATTTGGTGCTCAAAAACCCGAAACAATAACTTTATAATTTTTATTTAAAATATGGCTAATAAATATATTCACGCAATTTGAAGAAGAAAAACTTCTACTGCTCAAGTAAGATTATTTGAAGGTAGTGGTAATTCTACAATAAATTGAAAAGAAGTTTCAACTTATATTACAAGACAAGATTTATTTGATGTAGCTTTTGCTCCAGTTAAATTATGTTCTTTAAAAGATAAAGTATTTTTTGAAGTAAAAGTTGAAGGTTCTTGAATTTCTGCTCAAGTTCAAGCTATTAGACACGGACTTGCTAGAGCGCTAGCGCAAAAAGATGAATCTTTTAAAAAAGCACTAAAAGCTGCAGGACTTCTGACAAGAGATGCTAGAAAAGTTGAAAGAAAAAAACCAGGAAAGAAAAAAGCGAGAAAATCTCCATCTTGGTCAAAAAGATAGTTTCTTTGACAATAAAGATTTTTTTATTAAAATCTGTCAAATTTTTAAAGCTTTTAAGTTATATAAATTTATAACTTATAATTTATAATTTATAATTTGCTAAAATGACTACTATAAATCAATTAGTAAAGAAAAGTAGAAGAGATAAAGTGAAAAAATCTAAATCTCCTGCTTTACAAGTTACAAAAAACTCTATTAAATGAAATAAACAAGTAGAGTTACCAAAATGAGCTCCTCAAAAAAGATGAGTTTGTACAAAAGTAACAACTATGACTCCAAAAAAACCTAACTCAGCGCTTAGAAAAGTTGCAAAAGTTAGATTAACTAACTGATATGAAGTTAATGCTTATATTGGATGAGAATGACATAATCTTCAAGAACACTCTGTAGTTGCTATTAGAGGATGAAGAGTTAAAGATCTTCCATGAGTAAGATATCATATTGTTAGATGACTACTAGACTGTGAAGGAGTTAAAGATAGAAAACAAGCTAGAAGCCAATATGGTGCTAAAAGACCTAAAAAATAAAAAAATTACATAAAGAGTAATCTAGATTACTAGGTGAAAATTTTACTTTATTATTTATAAAAAACTATGAGTATTATACTTTGAAAAGACCAACTTGTTGATAAATTTATCAACTATATAATGAAAGAAGGTAAAAAAGCGTTAGCTATAAAATTACTTAATGAAACTTTTGAAGAAATCAAAGCTAAATGACAAAAAAAACCAGAAGAAGTTTTCTCTAAAGCTTTAGAAAATGTTATGCCAAAAATAGAAGTTAGACCAAAAAGAGTTTGAGGTTCTATTTACCAAGTTCCACAAGAAGTAAAATCAAAAAGACAATTATTTTTAGCTGCAAAATGGATACTTGAATCTGCTAGAGGTAAAAAATGAATTAATTTCTCAAAAGCATTAGCAGTTGAATTAATTGATGCAGCTAATGAAACAGGAAATGCAGTAAAAAAGAAACTAGAAGTGTATAAAATGGCTGAGGCTAATAAGGCATTTGCTAGATTTGC
>CAYOIP010000078.1:0-3679 GCA_964404065.1 uncultured Candidatus Peribacteria bacterium | reverse complement strand
ATTTTTAAAATAAAAAAGATGTTTGAAAAATTTTTCAAACATCTTTTTTATTTTATTCTGTAATTTTCTTTTATTCAAGATAGAGTTCAAATGGCAACATTTTCTCAACCACATTTTTTACATTTAAAAACATATCAATTTGGATTTGGTCTATCTACTTCAACTATTTCTTCGCAATCTTTGCAGTAAAAAGCTACATCTCATCTGTCATCATTGAAAGTTTCTCTTTTTTCAAAATCATCTATGTTTATCAGGTCTTTGTAATTCATAATTTTTATTTTTTTAAAATAAACTAAGTATTTGGTGTTTTTTTTCTTCTAACTTTATAATTCAATTTCTATAAAGTTCCATAAAAGCTTTTAGTGTAGCTTCCACATCAACTATTGCGTCATGAGCTCATATGAAATATTCTCAAAAAAGTTTTTTATAAAGTTCTCAAAGTTTTGGATATTTAAATCTTTCTCCACTTCCAGGTAGAGCACAAAAATCTACTGTTTGTTTCATAGTACATAAAACTTGTTTTGGTTTGTATTCAAATTCTTTCCCTAGTCTTTTTAGTTCAAGTTTTATCATTTCTTCATCGTATTCTATATTGTGTCAGATAATTACATCACTTTCATTTATTATGCTCAAAAACTCATCAATGTATTCTTCAATTGGAGGTGCATTTTTTACATCAATATCATAAATATGATGAACTTGGCTAGAAGCATAAGGAATAGCAATTTTTGGTTTTATCATCTGATTAATTCTCTTTATTTCAACAAATTCATTATCTTTTATTTCTCAATAAATTCAAGCAAATTGCACTATATATGGTTGAGATTCTAAAGAAGGATTTTTCTTATCAATAAATCAAGTAGTTTCAGTATCAAAAATTAAAATTTTCATAATTTTTTAATTACTTTTAAGTGATTTTCAGTTTAAAAAAAAAATTATTTTTATCAAGTAAAAATAATTTTTTATAGTATATTTGTTCAATTTTTTAAATATTCCCCATCATTTACTGATTCTTTTCAAACTAAATTTAATATTTTACTTCTTTCATCAGCTAATGTATTTATTAATTCTGCAGGATCTTTTTGTTTTCAACTCAATATTCCTATTACTTCTCAAACAAATCATCTAAATCATAAAACCACTCAGGTTGAACTAGTATTAAATTGCTCTAGAGAGGCTTGAACCTCTTTAGGAGTAGGTTGATTAGGTTTCGTTTCTTCAGTGGATGTAACTAATTTTAAATCAGTCATATTTTTATAATATTTTTTAAACTTCGGACATATTATACAATATTTTTCATTTTTTTCAAATTTTTTATTGTTTATTATTTCTTATTTTTTTGATTTATGTGATTTTTTTGTTAAAATACTGACAAATTATTTAAAAACTAAATTTATGAAAAAGATACAAAATAAATTTTTTGATTTGATTTTACTTCTTGTAAGTTTCTTTTTCTCGCTTTATAGAAGCATTTTATGACTTTTATGAATAAGAAAGGAAGTAAAAAGATCTAGTTTTTTTGATATTTTTGATTATATTTTTAGGCTTTGGCCAAGAGAATTTTGGAAAAAACCAAATTTTCTAAAAATCTGACTTTTTTTATGAAGTTTGATAACTTACATATTTTATAATAATAAAAAATAATTATGAAGTATAAAAATGCTTGATTTACTTTGGTTGAAGTTTTGATGGGAATTCTTATTTTCTCAATCGTTATTTTGTGATGATTTCAAGCACTTTCTGCTGTAACTATGTGAAAAATAAAACTTATAGAAAAAGCTGATATGTCAAAAGAAATGCTTTATCTATCTGAGAAACTATTTGATTCTATTAAGTCTTGATGAACTATTGATTATGAAGAATATTTTAATAGAAAAGTAGTTTGAATTCAAACTCAAAGCTGACATTATACAATACCAACATGATTTTGAAATTTTTGATATTGATGAAATGTTTGAGGAACAAATTTTTGAAATGGTTTTTATTATTGTAGAAGTTGAAATTGAGTTAGCATGTGAACCTGATGATGTTATAATGACACAACTTTTAATGATTTAGCTCAAAGTTGATCATATCAAAGATATTGAGAATATTCTCTACAATTTATAGATTATAATTCAAATATAAACTTAGATTTATGAGATGAAAATTGAGACTGAAAAATAGTTTGAGATGATGATGATGAAAATTTGTGAGAGTGACCTATTGTTTTTAGTTGATGATCTAATGTTAGAGAGATTTATTTGATTTCAAAAAATAGAAAAAAAAGAACACTTTTTAGATGGACTTGGAGAAAAGATGAATTTGCTCCTCCATCTGAAAATTGTAATTCAATGGTTTATTCAACTTGATGTTTATGAACAATAGAATTTTTAGTTTTAGATTGAAAAGATAGAGGGCAAAATCATACTTTATTATCAACCTCTACTTGAAGTTTTGATTGAGTAATTGATACTTGGGTAGTTAGTCCAGATTTTGTTTCTACTACTGATGATATAGTTGCTTGAACAAATACATGAACTGAACTTTCTTCTTTCCAGTGATGATATTGGCAACCACTTTTTCCAGATAATATAAGTGTAAAAAACTTTGAAGTTTATATGTACCCAAATATTGATAGAAATTATGCATGGAAAGATAATTCTCCTTCTACAAATATAAATCCATATGTTAGAATAAAGATGACTTTAACTCCAAGTTGGAAAAAAAGAAAAGCTATAAAATGAAATCCTCCAGAAATAAATATTAATACTACTATAAATTTATCTGATTATTTTAGTAACTAAAAAATAATGAAAAAAAATAATTCTTGATTTTCTATAATGGTTTGAATGTGATTAACTCTTTTGATTTCACTTTCAGCTTATGTAATATTGTCTTTTATAATTCCTTTTTCTAAAAGTGTCAGATGAGTGGAAAATTCAAGTATTTCTTATTATTTATCATACGCTTGAATAGAGGAAGCAATGTATTTTTTAAAAACTAGAACAGCATTGAACTCAGATTCTTGATCTTTGATGTCTACAAATTCAACAGGTTTTTCATATAACACATATTCTACTTGAGATACTATACCAAAACCTTTAAAATGAGATAGTCCTTATGATAATAATTATAATACTATTTCTATGGCAACTCCAATACAATTGCAAGTTTGAAATTGATATATAGCTAAATTTGATCAGGTAAAATTTTCTTTTAGAGTTCCAGATATAGATAATGATTTACAAGCAAATGATGAAACTTTATCTTGATGAACTTTGCCAATAATTTATTGGTCGCTTAGTTCTTGAAATTGAAGTGATGTTTTGTATGCAAGTTGAAGTTATATCACAGCATGAGAAATATCAAAAGCTAATTGTTCTTCTTATTGTGATTGGACTATTTATGATAAAAATTGAATAAATTTAGATTGAACTCCTTCAGATTTTGAGTCTTATTTTGAAAATAATTGTTGAATTGCTTCAGGATGTGTATTAAAACTATCAATTATAAATGATTTAGAACTTACTACTTGAGCAAAAATACCATTTTTAGAATACAAAATTACATGACTTTGAAGTAATTTTCCAGATAGATTTACTTCTATAAAATCATCTTGAAAAGCTTATTGATATCAAAAAGATTTAGAAATATCAGTCCCGCAAGAGACTGTTAATCAGGCTTTTGATTTTACAGT
>CAYOIP010000077.1:0-3749 GCA_964404065.1 uncultured Candidatus Peribacteria bacterium | reverse complement strand
ATCCCCAACACTTTATAGTTCAGGTATTTAGTCTAGCACAAGTGTGAGTTCATTCTAAATCTAGTTCTATTACTCAAGATAGATTTTGCCCATTTTCATCTATTACATATCATGGAGTTGGATCAAAAGTATAACTATTTACATAATTACTACCTCTACCAAGTTGTCCATATTGATTATCTCACCAACACTTTACTGTATTATCTGATAGTATAGCACAACCATAAGGATATGCTTGCCAATTATAATTATTATCATAATCATAATTTGATAAATATACTTTTGTAGCATTTGTTATACCAACTACACTTACTGGACTATTTCTTGATGAAACTGATCAGTCTCATAATTGTCAATAACCATTATATCCCCAACACTTTATAGTTCCATCAGTTGATAATATACAAGCTGAATTATAGTTATAATCATTACTTTGTTGTGTTGCATAACTAGATGATGAATGACTAAATCATTTATTATAGTTCAAAACTATTTCTTTAGCATTATATACATTATTTACAAAAATTGGAGTTGAAGACTGAGTTGTTCAACCATCTCATAAAGTATTATACATTTTTCCCCAACACTTTACTTTTCAAAGATCTTTTAGTATAGCACAACTCATATATTGCCCATTAAAAACATTCGTAGGACTATCAAGTGCTGATACTTTTGTAGGAGAAGTTTTATCTGCTGTGTTTCATCAACCAAGTTGTCAGTCATATCATCTTCACCAACATAAAACATCATTTCAGTATAATATACATTTATGTAACCAAGGACTTGGATCAAAAACTAAAGCATCTAGACTAGAAGAACATTCTGCATTTTTATTACAAAACTTATTATTTGTAGCGTCACATGATTTACGATAATTTATAGCTTTGATAAATTGTTTCCCATCTCAAAGTTTAAACATTTTACAGTAAAACGGATCTCATCATACGCTATAATATTCTCCATTATTTATATAAAGAGAACTTAGCGCTTCTGTAGTTCATGCTGAAACTGCACTATCTACATATATCTTATTTGTTGCATCATTATTCCCTATTGGATCTGCAACATTTGTTATCCTATAAGTTGGAGTAGCTCAAGATAATTTGATATTTCAAGCAACTTCTAGTTTCTCTCCTGGTGTAATAGTTCATATTCATACATTATTTCCATCATCATAAACTTGAGAGTTAATCACTCAAGTCCCAGAAAATTTTGCTATTTTATTAGCACTTCAAGTTCCAGAAAGTTTCGTATTTATTTGAGCAGTTAAACTATCCCACATAGATTTGATTATTCCAGCTGTAGCTGCTGAAGTAGTAGAAGTAGAACCTGTAGAATCTACCAAATTAGCTGAAAAAGTTGATCAATTTAAAGTTAATCAAGTTCAAGCCAAATATGAAGCAGAACTGTCTGTTCAACATGTAAATCTATTGTTTGCATTATCCCATAATATCTTTTGAGCTGAAGTAGTACAACTTGATATACTTGTTGTATTTATAGATAAACTTCTATTTGTGCTTAAATCTCATCATCCAGAAAGTCAATTTCAAGCAGTTATAGATGTAGTTTTGTCTGCTTTATTTCAATTTAAACTATTCCACACTTGAGTAAGTATATTTATAGTTGGAGCTTTTGTTGTCAAAGTTGAACCGGTTGCATTATCTAGCATAACTATTCATGTCGCTGATGTAGTTGCATCTTCTACAGCAACTCATGAAGGCAAGTATTGTGATTTAATTTTTGCATTTGTATCAAACATTTCAGTTATTATATAACCTATATGTCATGTATCTCAAGCTCATCTTAAGTATGTTAAAGAATCACTTATAGATGAGTAAGCATAAGTAACTCACAAAGTTATGATAGTAAATAATCATAACAAATAACTTTTTGTTTTTATGTTTTTCATAAAAATATAGTTAATAAATAAAATTTTTATTTTTTTGGTTTCCATATATAAAATACTGATTCAGCTCAATATTTTACTCATTTTTCTTCAAAATTCACATAAAATAAATTTGAATAATTATTTACGAAAAATGAATCTTTTGAGTTATTGACTGTTGGGGTTGTAGATATTGGGAGTATTTCAAGTAATATTCAATCAAAACTTATTTCTCAAACTGCAGGAAAATATGCTTTTCAATAAAGTCTTTTATCAGATAAACAATAATAAACATAAGTATCTTTATTATAACCAAAATCTATAAGTCATCCTATTTTGCTTTGAGCATATCAATCAAATCTATATCAATATCAGCTTGAACATTTTGAGGTTGATCAGATTATCCTTACATTTTGAAGTTTATCTGCTGACCAATCAAGCTGAAAAAATCAATAGTTTTTATTGTAGTAATATCATCATAAATAATCTCATACTACATCAGAATTTGTATCTTTATTATAATATTTTGTGTCTATTCATCAAGTAGAAAAATATGTATTACCCAACATATTACTTGATGTGCTTAAAATATTTTCATTATCTAGCGCAAAAACTATTTGAGAAAAAATAAAAAAAACAAGAAAAGATGAAAATATATTTTTTATTTTAAATTTATTCATTTTTTATAGATAAAAATAAACTGAATAAATTATATAATAATTAACAAATATTGTCAATTAATAATTCATTAAACATCAGGTAGATGTAATAGTTCAATCTGATTGCATAATCTTATAAGTTCAACTTCACATAGACGCTCCGTTTTCATAAATTTCCTGACAAGTATAGTATCCATAAAATTTTGGTATATTTATTCAAGCTTCTTCAATAATTCAAGAAAAACTTGTTGCAGTATTTACTATATTTCAACTTTTATCATATGGTAAATTCAAAGTTCATTTATCTACTATAAAAGCTCAAGATAAACTATCAATTGTTCATCAAATAGTTGATGCAAAAAGTATAGTTGGTGCAAAATCTCAGATTTGTTGATAATCTCAATCTAAATAAGCTCTCATATCATAATTATTTATATCATCTTCTTCTAAACTCATAGCAATTTGGAAAAAAAGTTTATTTGATGTTATAGAATAAAAATAATATTGTCATTTCACTAACGGATCAGTTGGTTTTTTTACAATTTCTTGAGTATAAACATCATCATTAAAAAGTCATTGTTTTATTATAGTTAAAGAATTTGTTATATCTAAAGAAGTTCCTGGAATAGGATATGATCAGTTCTGAAGTTTATGATTTTTTAGTCACATCTTTAGATTTCACATATCACTAATACGAGTAGAATTTCTAGCATCAGATAATGTAGAAGTGTAAGAAACAAATCATATAGTTGATAAAATAGTTATTACCATAATAACAACTACTAATTCTACAATTGTAAAAGCGTTTTTATTTTTTAGTTTATTCATAATTTTATAGTTATTTATATTTACTAATTTTATATATTTTACTTAAAAAAAGTCAATTATTTGTTATAATATTATTTCATAAATATTCTATCAAATTTGTATCATCTTTTATAGGATTTATATAAACTCAAGTTTGTGAATTAGAAAATACTTTTATATTATATCTAATACTATCATAAACTCATGTTGAATAAGATAAAAATATACCATAATCTTTATTTTTGAAATCAAAATATTTTGGTGTTCAAAAAGATGAAGAAAAACTTAAATCATTTTGTAAATATCAAATAACTCATCCAGAAGATGAAAAATCAATTTCATTAATTTTTAAAAGTTTCTTATTTTTATTAAATAATTCTTTATCAAATTCAATTACT
>CAYOIP010000076.1:0-3789 GCA_964404065.1 uncultured Candidatus Peribacteria bacterium | reverse complement strand
CTTTTTCAAGTTTTCTCTTCTAATGCTTTTCTTGCATTTTTAGCTATTTCTCATCACTTTTTTGCTGGAAGTTTATTTTCTTGTAATCACTTTGTTTTCATACTTTCTGTAATTTGTCTTGTTGAAAGTTCAGCTAAACTTGTAAATATTAGTTCTGCTTCATTCATATGGTCTCTTAAGTTTTGAGATTTAAGATTTTTTAATTTTTTATGTTCTGATACAGATAATCAAGTCCATTCAGAATGAATAATATTTGTTAAAATTGCAAATTCTTCTCACTTTTCTACTCAATTTTCTGACCAATAATCTGTAAGTTTATTTCTCGTTTCTTGCCCGGACATTCTCATAGTAATCCATTTTTCACTTCTTCAAGCTTTTAACCAATTTTCTCTTGCTCTATTTATTGAAATTTCAGGATCAGTTATTTCTTGCATTCTTTCATATCCAACTTTAGCAAGCCAAAGTTTTATTGGCTCAGCTTTTTTAGATGGAACACTTTGAATAATTCTTAAAAGTGTTTCAGTATCTGCAACATCGGTATTATAATATTTTCAATCTGAAGCCATTAATTTCAGTTGGTGACAATTTGTCACCAACTCATTTCATTCATTTTTCAATCTTTCTTTTAGTTTATTCCAGTATTTTCTACTTTTAGTATAATCATCTTGTTCAGTTAAAGCTCAAACGATATCTATAACAGAAAAATACCATTTTTCTTGTTTTTCATCATAGATTTTTCTAATTTTCTTTCATTCAAATACTGATAGATTTTTTTCTTGCATAATAATTTTTTATAAAATATTTATATTTATTTTAATGATTTTTAAAATTATGCAAGTTAATATACATAAAAAGTATATACTCTTAAAATCCAGCAATTTTTGCTTGTTGTCTAATTTCTTCATCAGTGAGAGCACGATTATAGATTTTAGCTTCATCAATTATTCAATGAAAATCCCTATCTCTACCTCCTCTTCATCATATATAAATATATTTTTCAGCAGAATCAGTATTAAATTTCACAAAATCAAATAAAGGAGCTTTTACTTCATCTTTTTTAATTCAATTTACATATGTCTTTATTATATTATTATCAAATATAAATGTAATATAATAAAATTTATTTAAAGATATAAGATTATTATATCTTGTATTAGTGAAAGCTTTTGCTGTACCAGTTCATGTAATTCAGTTTAATAATGTAGCATAATTATAATTTAAAGTTCATCAAGTACTACTTCTTATTTCGATTCAAACTGAATTCATTCATTGAACAGAATAATTTACTCAAGAAACTCATAAATGATTTTCATAATGACTAGAAAAATGTCTATTTTCAAAAAGTCTAGGATAATGGCTGTTATTAAAACTATATGCATTAGATATAATAGTTAATGTAAATTGTTTATCAAATTTAATATTATCTAAATCACTTCAAACTAATAAAGCTCAGGAACTAAAGTAATATCATTTTCATAAATGTCATCAAATATCTGTAGGTAATATATCTCAAATTCAACTTCAATGATTCCCATTTCCACTTAAGTCTTTTAATAAACTTCAACTAGTTGTTTCCATATCCCAATACCCAACTAAAGAACTATCAAAATCTTTTAAACTCATTTCTTCTTTTTTCTCCACACAATTATCTAAACTATTTTTTCATCCATCAATAACAAAACAAACTTTTGGATCAAATATTCAACTCGCAGTATTTACACTACCAGGAACTACTATCAAACTTGGTAAACTTGGGTCAAATCTATAATTTCATTGTACTATTGCTGATTTTGGAGTAAAAGCATAAGTTTGTGGAATAAAACTTGTTTGATAATTTTCCGCATTTATAGCTACTTGATAATATTTGTTATCATCTCAAAAAGTAGAATAAGTATATTTTGATTTATCATTTGGGTCAAGAGGAGTTGTGTTCATGTTTATAATTGTCGCTACTCCATCTCATACTATTCCTTGAGATATTTTTACTTTTCCATCAAGTCCTCCAGTGAAAGTAGTAGGTTCATCTGGAGTTGGAAAATTACCAGTTTTTATAGTAAAAAGTTCCAAACCTTTTTCTATATTTTTTATCGTTGCTGTTCTATTCGCATCTCTGGCATCTTTGGTATAGCTTTGAAAAGATACAAAAGCAATCGTAGCGAGAATTGCTAAAATAGTTATAACGATAATCAGTTCTACTAATGTAAAACCTTTAAAATATTTTTTTAGATTTTTCATATATGTGAAAGTAAAAAAATAATATAAACAAAAATACTATATAAAATTTTCATATTTTAGCAAACAAAAAAGGGTAACTTAAGTCCTCTTGTGTTCGCTAAAACATTACAATTTTGTTTATCTTAAAAAATCAACAAAATGGGTGAGTAACCTAAGTTACCCATTTCTAACTTTTTAAGATAAACTACTTTCGTAATTTTTATGTAATATTTTAGCCATTTCATTTTATAAACTTTCCTAAAATTTGCAAAAAAATAAAAACGATTGACTTTTTACTTAAAAAATAAATACTAGTAAAAACTTAAATATAACATAATTTTATGCAAAACTACATCATATACATTTTCATAATAATCTTCCTTCTTGTAGCAATATACTTTGCTTTTATTTGGTGAAAAAAATGAAAAAAACTTTCTACAGAAAGGATAAAAGACTTTCAAAAGAAATTAAAACAAATTCAATCAAATATTTCATCAAAAGAAAAAATAATTGATAGTGATAAACTTTATCATAAGATACTCCAAGCTATTTGATATAATTGAGATTTTTGAGAAATATTAAAACAAAGACCTATTATTATTTGAGATTTAGATAAAATCTGGGAACTTCATAAAATTAGAAACAAACTCGTTCATGATTTTGATCAATTTGATGAAAGAGTCTTACTTACAAAGTCAAATGAGTTTGTAAAAGAGATAGAAAAATTATTAAAAAATGTTTCATAAAAAAGTAGAGATGTTGCATTGCAACATCTCTACTTTTTTTATTTTATTATTATATTCCCATGCCTCATTCACATTGCAGTACAAACAGCTTTGTATTTTCAAGGAGTTGGATTTTTTATATCTATAACTATTGGAACTCCGGCTTTAACTGGATATTCATTATTATCAAGCCCTGGAATAGTTAAAGCAAACATACATCCAAATCAATCATTTTCTGGTAAAATAGTTAATTTATAATTTTTTGCTCACTCTAAAATCACATCTTCAAATCAAGATCAATCATGAGTTATTGTAATTTCTTTTAATTCTACTAAATTAACATTTGTTTGAGGAGTATTATTTGAAACAGGAATATTTAAATTAAACATATTAAAAAATCCTGAAAGTATAAATATACCAAAATATACTACTAGTACTCAAATAACTTTATTTATATAATTAAAATCTTTATCTTTAAAATAGCTACTTCCAAATCAAACTAAAAATAATACTGGCATAGTTCATATAGCAAAAGTTCACATTATCATCGCTCAAGTCAAAAAACTTCAAGAACTTGCAGCATAAACTTGCATACTTTGAGTAAATCCACAAGGTAAGAAAAAAGTTAATGCTCAAACGACTGGAGCAAAAGCAGGATTTTTTATGCTTAATATTTTACCACCAAATGATTTTGGCATACTTAATTTAAATTTTACAAATCAAAGCATATTCAGTCTCATATACAGCATAAAGATTCATGCTAAAAGTAACAAGAATTTATTTAAAAATCCAAATGATCATAAAAGTCATCAGATACTTCAAAGAATTCAACCTAAAATCGCAAATCAAA
>CAYOIP010000075.1:0-3940 GCA_964404065.1 uncultured Candidatus Peribacteria bacterium | reverse complement strand
TTGTAGCATTTAGACTAAATTATTTTCTAAGTAATAAAATTTTAAAGTTTTAGTGAGGTTTGTCAAAAGATTTTTGGAGATTTTACTTATTAAAATACAGATTTGAGTATTTTAAATTTTACAAAAACTTGTAAAAATCAAAAAAAATATTATAAAAGGTAAAATTAAAATTAATTAACAAATTATGGAAATGGAAAACATAAAAAAAATAACAAGTGAGTTTTTTGAAAAAATGCTTGTAAGTATTGACGAACTTGAAATATTACAAGAACAAGAAAATATATATTTTATAAAAATAAAAACTACTGATTCTTCTTTACTTATCTGATATTCTTGAAAAAACTTAGAAGATATAAGAACTATTTTAAAATGAATTTTATCAAAAATTAATTGAAAAAGTATTGTTCTTCACCTAGAAGTAAATGATTATTTAAGCAAAAAAGAAGACAAATTATATAACTTTATTGCTAAAAAAATTGAAATAGCGAAAAGTTGAAGAGAAGTGATTTTACCTTTTTTCAATGCTTATGATAGAAAAAAAATTCACTCTTATGTTAGTGAATTAAAAGATGATTCTATTTGGACAAAAAGTGTTTGAGAATGAGCTGAAAGAAGACTTCATATTTGTAAAAAAAGTGAAAATATTACTATTGATATGGACGGAATAGATATATAAAATCAAAATTATGAAACAAAGAATAATTTTTGTAATAACATTATTTTTAATTTTTTTTAGTTTTTGATGATTTTATTTAATCAATGAAAATAATTATTCAAAACTAAAAGAAATAAACTCTCAAATTATTAATCACCCTGAATTTTTACCAAAAAAAGACATTTCAAAATGGACTTCTTTTTGATTTGCAAATTTAAGAGCTGATATTTATTGGCTTGAAGCTATTCAATACATCTGATGAAATGCAATTTGAAGTGAATATAAAAAATATCTATACACTATTCTTGATTTAATAACTGAGTTAAATCCTTACTTTGAAAAACCTTATATTATATGACAATTATTACTTCCGAATTATAATGAAAGATATGAAAATCTTTCAAAAGAAAAACAATTAGAAAATATCAAACAAGCAGAAATTATATGACTAAAATGAATTAAAAATTTTTGTGATCCAGAAAAAATCAAACTTATTTCAAACGAAGATGATTTGCAAAAAATTTGGACAGAAGAAAAATATAAAAATCCTTGTTCAACTTGAGATATAGCTTTTGGACAAGCATTTTTGTATTATTTTTATTTAAAAAATCCTGAAAAATCATCTATTTTTTATAAAATTGCTTCAGCAAATGACGATAGTTTAGAGTGAGCAAAAATCATGGCTGCAATTATGAGTGGAAAATCATGAAATAGAGAAAAATCAATTATGATGTTTTTGACTTTAGTTTCAGCATCAAATAAAGATAATAATGAAATTTGCATAACTTTCTCTAAAGAATTAGAAAAAATCTCTTACGCGACTTTTAGACAATGACTCCCTTTAACTTGAGAATTAATAAAAAATTTAGAAAAATTAAGAAAAGAAAATTTACAGTTTGATGAAAAAAATGAGCAAAAGATTGTTTCGTGAGATAATTGTGAAAATTATATAAATAAAGCAATTAGAGAAATAAACTTAGCTTACATAGAGCAGTGAAATAAAAAATATTTTTTAGATAAAAAAGAAAATGCTCCTAATGCAAAAACACTATTTGAAAAATGATATATAGATTTTCTACCAATAGATTTTCAACAATACAAAGATTATTGAATAATTTATTATTTCAATGCTGAAACTTGAAATTTTGATTATAGGATGTGAGATTATTAACTTTTATTTTTTATACTTTTACAAATTTTTAAAACTTCTATCCATCTATCTCACAAATCCAGATAAACATTATCATTTTTTATAATAGAATTATTGTATAGCATTCTACAAAATTCTCTAAGTATTAAACTATAAGAAAAGATTTTTTGAATTAAAATTTTTCTATCATCTAAATCATATTTGTATTTATAAATAAGTTCTAAATTATCAAGAAATATTTTTTCTAATTTTTCTCTAAAAAAATATCTTTGTTTTTTGGGTAATTTTATAAGTAACTCAGATAATATCATATAAAGTTCTTCAATTTTTATTTGGAGTAAAAAATTTTTTTCATTTTTATCTTCAAGTCATATTTTATTTAAGCCTAAAATTCTCTCTTTAGTTAATAAAAAATCTTCTAAATTTATACTAAAAAAATCATTGTAACATTTTCATTTTGAGATGTGATTTATTTGATAATTATCTCATTTTTTCTCTACTAAAATATATCAAATATTTTTCTCATCTAATATTTTTAACCATTTATTTTTACTTCAATCTGGGAATCATATTTTAATAGTTTCTTTATCAAGTTGTGTTATTTTAAAATTAAAAAATTTTCACATAAAAAAAGCTTCTTCTTCAAGTAATATCCAGAAAATTCATTTTTTAAAAATTTTTAATTTATTTGGATAATCGGTTAATAATTTTTCATAAATTTCTTTTATTTTCATTTTTATTTTCTTAAAATATAAAAAAGTAGAGATAAAAAATTTTTTATCTCTACAAAAAAACAAAATCATTTAAAAAAATGTATTTATTTTTTAAGACAAAGCATTGCTTTGTCTCTACTTTGTTTGAAAAATCAAATCAGGAAAAATATCTGTAATTTACTTCATTTATATAAATATACAACATTGTTATATATAAGACTATAATAAATTACTCTAGAAGGAACAACGGAAGCCAACATTGTTATTCTGATTACTAGCATCCCGATTCAAGTTCATCGTGAATACTCCAGAGTTAGCACCATTATTCGCATTACCCCCACGAAGGAAATCGATATCTCCCCTTTTATTAAAGTAATTTAATCAAAAACTACTATGAGAAAAAACTCAAAATCTCGATTGCAAAGAATTATTAATTCTTTTTAAATCATTTTCGCTAAATTTTTCTATATTTAAATTTAATAAAATATCTAAAAATTTATTTACTTTATTTTTTGTAGTCTTTCAAACATAAATTTTTCATCACTTTATTTTATATCAGACAAATTTTACTCCATCAGAAAGCAAATTAAAACTAATTTTTTTAGGATTTATTGTCAAATCAAGCTCATTATAAACAAATTCTATAATTTCTTTTTTAACTGTATCTAAAATATTTTTTTCTCAGATAATCAAAAAATCATCCATATATCTCAAATAATATTTAATTTTTAAATTATGTTTTATAAAATTATCTATTTTTGATAAATAAATATTAGCAAATAATTGTGATATAATAGAACCTATTGGGAGTCATTTATATTTATTTTGTCTATATTTTGATTCAATATCAAATAAATCATCAAATTGATTCTCAGTAAAATATGAATCAACTATTTTTTCTATTATCAATCTCAAGTTTTGATTTTTTATACTTTTAAAAATTATTTGTTTTAAAATACTATGATTTATAGAATAAAAATATTTTGATATATCTATTTTTAGGTAATATAAATTTTTATGTTGCTCTTTTTTAGATATTTCAGATAAATATTTTATAGCTTTATGCGTTCCATATCACTTTCTACAAGCATAAGTTGTGGAAATAAGTTTTTTATCAAAAACTGGATAAATTATATTATGAACCATATGATGAACTATATGATCTCTAAAATTTGGAGAATGAATATATCTTTTTTTACTATCAAAAAGTATAATTTTTTTATATTCTCCATGAACATAAGTTCAAAGCTCTAAATCTCTTTTTAGTTTCAAAATATTTTCTTCAAAATTCAAATCCCAAAGATATACCTCTTGTTTATCTTTTCTTGATTTTTTAGCATTTCTATATGCTATCATCAAGTTTTCGTTTGATAGAAATTCCATAGAATTTTATAAAAATTTAAATTTAAAAAAATAAAAAAC
>CAYOIP010000074.1:0-3965 GCA_964404065.1 uncultured Candidatus Peribacteria bacterium | reverse complement strand
CTGATGCTAGAAAGATTTTGATTTGAGATTTTAGAGATAAAACTTCTATGATTTACAGAATATTAGAAGGACAAAGTGTAATGTATTAAAATTAAGATTTTATGAATATAGAAAATATTTTACAAGAACTTGGATATTCACAAAAAGAAGCTCTTGTGTATAAAGCGCTTTTAGAGCTTGGTACATCTCCTGTAAGTACTATAGGAAAGTTTATATGAGAAAATCGTGTGACAGTATATTCTATTGTAAAAAATTGTATCAAAAAATGATTAATAGTAGAATCAAATAAAAACAATATTTCTCTTTATACAGCTATTCATCCAAATATTTTATTACAAAAAGAAGAAAATAAATTTGAAAAATTTAAAAATTCACTTCCTGATTTTTTATATCTATTAAATCAACATTCACATAAACCTAAAATGACTTTTTATGAATGACTTTTAGGTATTAAAAACCTAATATCAGAAGTTATAAAAGACTTTCAAGATAAACCTAATACCGAGCTTTATTGTATTTTATGAGCAAAAAATATGGATAAAGAATATGAAGATTTTTTAAAAAATTCTTTAGAAGTGAAAAAAACAAAACCAAAAGAAACTCCAACTCATGTTATAATTATTTGAGAATATGATTATTGGTATGCTAACTATTGCAGAGAAAAATATATGACAAAAACTGTAGAGAAGTTTGATTTCCCTATGGAACATGAAATTATAATTTACGAAAATAAAGTAGCTATAGTAATGTACAAAACCTGAGAACTTTCCTGAGTTATATTAGAGAGTACTTCTCTTGCTGATGGGCTGAGAGCTATGTTCCAACTCATATGGAAATATGTTCCTGAAAGTAAAAAGTAAAAGTGTTGTAATTTTTCTACACAAGATTAAGAAATACTACTTTTGACAAAAAATAAAATGGTTTTATAAATAAATTACTTATCGTGCACAGATTGAAGTAATTTATTTTTTAAATTTAAAATTATGGATACTCCTTGAAATAATGAAAATGAAGAATTTCTTTCTACTCGGGAAAAATTAAATAGCGTAGAATGGAATGATGAAATTTGGATAGAAAGATATCTTGCAAATGCAAAACAAAGATATCAAAAAACTATGGAAAAAATAAAAATTGAAACTACAAAATTAGTAAATATGGCTCTTGATGTCAGTGATGCTATACCTGAAACAACATATATCGCAAGCCAAAGAGAGAAAGCTAAAGAGATTCTAGAATTACTTAAGAAAATGTATAATATAGAATTATTAAAAATTTTTGCTATGCCAATTGACCCACTACTCTATGAATGTATTTGAGATGAATGAGATGAAGAAAGAAGAA
This sequence comes from uncultured Candidatus Peribacteria bacterium, assembly GCA_964404065.1. Lineage (GTDB taxonomy): Bacteria > Patescibacteriota > Gracilibacteria > BD1-5 > UBA6164 > UBA7396. The sequence goes on along the minus strand of CAYOIP010000074.1, from coordinate 2,624 downwards.
TAAAAGAAGTATGTAAACATTTTTGATACAAATATTTTTGAGATTTATGTAAAACGCATCCCCGGTCATTTTGTTGTAGAATAGATGAATATTATACTGAAATCAAATTTGAGAGATGATATGAAAACAAAAGTAACGAAATTGAAGCCTTAGTTTTAAAAAGACTTATTATTTGACTTCATGAATATGAAGTTGGTATGTGAATAGCAATCCCAGAATGGGAAAATTTTAGACCCATAGAATAAAAATCTCTTTCCAAATGGAAAGAGATTTTTTAATTTTTATTATTATAAGTATACATTTGTGCTCAGGTTTTTGAAAAACTTCATTCAACTTTTTTAAATCAATTCTTTTCAAAAAAAGCTCATTTTTTTGAAAAAGTATAAATTTCACATGGGGATACTATAGATTTAATCTTTTCTAAAGCTTGAGATCAAAATCAGCATCATTTTTCACTAACCCAAAAACATTCCAATAAAACTTTTATATTAAAATTTCTTTCTTGAGTTTTCAAAAAACATCATCATATAATTATTCAATTTATTTTAAAAACTATATATCAATCTGATATTTCTTTTTTTTCTGCTTCCGTTCTAGACTTCCAACATCAAGCATTAACATTTAAATCATAAATATAATCAAAAGTATCTTTGTGATTTAAACTTTCTAAGTGAATTTCTCACTTGATTATATTTAAAACAAACTCCTTAACTCATTTTCAAACTAATGTTGATGTGTAAGGTATATTTAATACAGCTTTATCTGTATTATCTGGGTAATAAATTTTCCATAATACGAAAAATAAAAAATAAAAACTTCAAGAAATTTCTCTTGAAGTTTTTATCTAAATATATTTTACACCTAAACAATGACCTCATGAGAAATTTCATAAAGTCTTCTTCTGTTTATTAATTGTGTAAAAATATTTTTCATATATTTTTTTATTAAAAATAATTTAATTAATATAATATTTATTTTAAAAATAAGTCAATGGAATTTTTTATTCTTTGACAGGAATTTAAATAAAATTAGACAAAGATCCTAATATTTGGTTCCTTTTTAGCTATTCATTCTACAACATCTCTTTCTCTAGAAAAATTATGTCCTCAAGCAATACCTGGACTTAAAATCCTATGTTCATGACTAAAAGTAAATCAATATAAGGATAATTGTTTAAATCATATAAATTTATACAAAAAGTAAAAAAATAAAAATCATGTAGATGGATTATATTTTTCTCAAGTTCAACTTGAAACTAAATCAACCAATTCATTATATAAATCTTCTGGAGTAAAATACAGCCTATGTCACCTAAATTTTATAAATTGTGCATAAAGCTTATAAAATGCATGCATTGAATTTGTAGTACTATTACTTAATCATACTAATATATTACTATATCTATTTTTATGATTGACTACTTCCTTAGTTACATCAGGATGAGTAATAGCATTAATAGCTCAAAATCACCATATATCTACTTTTACTCATGTTCTTTCAGAGCTTAATTTTTCCGGTAAAATACCACTATTAAGTCTTATTACAATATCATTTCAATCTATAAAAGGTCAATAGTTAGTAGAATCTAAATTTGGAGAATTTCAAACAAGAGCAATATTTTTACCATTTAGTTGCTCAACCATATTAGGATCTAATAAATCAAGTGTTTTTACACATGAAAGAATTGGTAAAGACAAAAAATCTAATGCTGTCCTAACACTTCTCAATAAACAATGAACACCCGGATGGAATCATATTTTTCATTGTTCAGTTAAACTAAAAAGTGTTTTATTTAAAGACATTTATATATTGACTTATATAATAATTTCAGTTTAGTATATAAATAATAAATATTTGTCAAATAAATAAATTACTATAAAGATTCAGAGTTTTATCAAGTTTTTACTCAATCACTCCACTCATCACTAAAAAATCATTCTCATCATACACAGCACATATTTGCCCTGAGGCTATTGCTCTTTGAGGTTTTTGAAACACAACTTCATATCTTCCCTCTCAAATATCATTTACAATACATTCTTGATCTTCTTGTTTATAACGAATTTTTGCTTTACTTTTTATAGGAAATTCACAAACATTTCACAAGAAATTAACATTTTTGATAATAAGTTTATCATCATAAAGCGCTAAGTCTTTATCTGTTCAAACAACTAGAACATTATTTTCTATATCCTTTTTTATAACAAAGACTGGTTCAGGAAGTCACCCGATATCAAGTCATTTTCTCTGACCAATAGTATAATAAAATACTCACTTATGTTCTCATAAAACTTTTCCTGAAGTATCAATTATTTTCCCGGGTTTATGCTCAATTTTTTTCTCTAAGAACTTTGATAAATCTACTTTTCATACAAAACAAATTCATTGACTATCTTTTCTAGATGCATTTGGAAGTCATGCTTCAAGCGCTATTTTTCTTACTTCAGATTTTTCAAGATGTCCGATTGGAAACATAGATTTTGAAAGTTGAAATTGTGAAAGTCACGCTAAAAAATATGATTGGTCTTTGTTTGGATCTATTCATTTTTTGAGATGATAAAATTTGTTGCCCTCACCCCTAGCCCCTCTCCTTTGAAGGAGAGGGGGACAACACATACTACCTC
>CAYOIP010000073.1:1386-4018 GCA_964404065.1 uncultured Candidatus Peribacteria bacterium | reverse complement strand
GATTAAAGCTTTGTATTATATTAGAAAAATAATACAAATTTTTTTATATAAAAATTTAATTTTATTATTAATTACTTTAAAAACATGTCAGAAGAACAAAAAAGACAACTTGAAAAAAAATTATGGGATATTGCTGATGAATTAAGAGGAAAAATGACAGCTGACCAATTCAAAGATTATATTTTATGATTTATTTTTTATAAATATTTGTCTGAAAAAATACAATTAAAAGCAGATAGATTATTAAAAGATTGATGAATAAATAAAAAATATAATGAATTAAATGAAAAAACTGAATCAGATATAATTGAAGCTTTAAAAGAAGAATCTATTGAAGATTTAGGTTATTTTTTATTACCTTCAGAGTTATTTTGTGAAATTGCTAAAAAATGAAATAGCTCTAAAGAAAACTCTATTGATGATGAAGTTATAAGTAACTTTATTTTAGATGATTTACAAAAAATATTAAGAAATATTGAAGCTTCAACTATGTGAACAGCTTCAGAAGATGATTTTGATAATTTATTTGAAGATTTAGATTTAACTTCTTCAAAATTATGAAACACATCAGAACAAAAAAATAGACTTGTTTCAAAAATATTATGACATCTTCAAGATATTGATTTTTGATTAGAAAAAAATGAATCAGATATTTTATGAGATGCTTATGAGTATTTAATAGGTAAATTTGCAAGTGGTGCATGAGCAAAAGCATGAGAATTTTACACACCTCAACAAGTATCAACTATATTAGCAAAATTAGTAACAAGCTGAAAGAATCAATTAAAATCAGTATATGACCCAACTTGTTGAAGTTGAAGTTTGCTTTTAAGAGTAGCTAAACAAGTAAAACAAGTTTGAGAATTTTTTTGACAAGAATTAAATAGAACAACTTACAATCTTGCAAGAATGAATATGATAATGCATGATGTAAATTATAGAAAATTTAATATCAGACAAGAAGATGCCTTAGAACATCCACAACACAAAGATAAAAAATTTGAAGCAATAGTTGCTAATCCTCCATTTTCAGCTAAATGGTCAGCAAATCAGACTTTTTTAACTGATGATAGATTTAGTCAATATTGAAAATTAGCACCTAGTTCTAAAGCTGATTTTGCTTTTATTCAACACATGATTCATCATTTAGATGATAATGGTATTATGGCTGTTATAGTACCTCATGGAGTTTTATTTAGATGAGCTTCAGAATGACATATAAGAAGATATTTAATAGAAGATAGAAACTATTTAGACGCTGTTATTTGATTACCAGCGAATATATTTTATGGTACTTCAATACCTACTTGTATTTTGGTATTTAAAAAATGTAGAAAAGCTGATGAAAATGTTTTATTTATAGATGCTTCTTGAGAAGAAAATTGTCAAAAAGGTAAAAATCAAAATATATTAAGAGATGAAGATGTAGAAAATATTATTGAAACTTATAGAAATAGAGAAGTAAAAGAAAAATATTCTTATGTTGCGACTTTAGAAGAAATTAAAGAAAATGAATATAACTTAAATATTCCTCGTTATGTAGATGCTTTTGAAGAGGAAGAAGAAATTGATTTAGAAAAAGTGGCAAATAGGATTATAGAAATAGAAAAAGAGAGTGTAAAGTTAGATGAGAAGATTAAAGGATTTTGTGAAGAGTTAGGTATTAAAAGTCCATTTTAATTAATAATTTATTAATTATGTGAAGAAAGTGATGAATTCCATTAATATGGATAATTATTTTAATATGAGCAGTTATATTTTTTCTTATTTCATCGATTCAATTTTTATTTTGGTATTATCCTAAAAATTGTATTTTCTTTGAATTTGATTTTTCAAAACAATGTGCGAGTAATACATGGGAATATATAACAACTTGAAATAAAGAAAAAGTGGATAAATGAGTTAAAGAATGAATAAATAATTATATAGATTATAAAGTAGAAAAAGCTGAAAATAAAGCAGAAAGAATACAAGAAAGTTTAAAAAATATAAATATTACACAAACTTGAACTACTAAATAACAAAACTATGACAACAAAACTAAAAATTCCAAAAATAAGATTTAAAGAATTTTCCTCTGAATGGGAAGAAAAGAAACTTTGAGAAGTTTCTAATATAATAATGGGACAATCTCCAGATTCTAATTCTTATAATATTATTTGAAATTGAAAATTTTTGATTCAATGAAATGCTGATATAAATTGAAGAATAACAAATCCAAGAAATTATACTTCTGAAATTACAAAAGAATGTAATATTTGAGATATAATTTTAACAGTTAGGGCTCCAGTTTGATATGTTGCAAAATCAAATCATAATGCTTGTATTGGTCGTTGAGTTTGTGCTATAAATAACAAAAATAATAGTGATATAAATTTTATTTATCAATTTTTATTAAATTATGAACCAAAATGGTGAAAATATAGCCAATGAAGTACTTTTACAGCAGTTAATAGTTGAGATATTAGAGGATTAGATATTAATCTTCCACCTCTTTCAGAACAACAAAAAATTGCTTCTTTTCTCTCATCAATAGATGAAAAAATAGAAAAAATGAAAGAAAAAAAGAAAAGTCTTGAAGAGTATAAAAAGTGAGTTATGCAAAAGATTTTTTCGCAAGAAATAAGATTTA
>CAYOIP010000073.1:0-1286 GCA_964404065.1 uncultured Candidatus Peribacteria bacterium | reverse complement strand
GAAGAGTATAAAAAGTGAGTTATGCAAAAGATTTTTTCGCAAGAAATAAGATTTAAAGATGAGAATTGAGAAGAATTTGGAGAGTGGGAGGATAAGAGTTTAGGAGAGATTTGTAAAATAAATAAAGGAACTCAATTAAATGCAGAGAATTTAACAGAAAGTTGATTATATCCAGCTATGAATTGATGAATTAATCCATCTTGATATAATTTTGAATTTAATAAATTAGAAAATACTATAACTATAAGTGAGTGATGAAATTCTTGTTGATATGTAAATTTTATTAAAACTAAATTTTGGTGTTGAGGACATTGTTATGCTTTAGAAAATCTAAAACGCAACAACTTATTTTTATATCAAATACTAAAATTTAATGAAAATAATATTATGAGATTAAGAGTAGGATCTTGATTGCCAAATATTCAGAAAAAAGATATAGAAAATTTTAATATTGTTCTTCCGACTTTAAAAGAACAAGAAAAAATCGCAGATTTCTTATCTGGAATTGATGAAAAAATTGAAAAAGTAAGTGATGAGCTTGAAAAAATGGAAGAGTTTAAAAAAGGTTTGTTGCAAGGGATGTTTGTTTAGAATTTAATTTATATTTTAATTTTAGAAATATGGAAAATTTAATAATAAATTGATGATTTACTATCATTTGAGCATTAATATGATTTTTGTGAACTTTTTGGGTTTATCATTTGCAAGAAAAATCAAAAGAAAAAGATAAAATTATTTATTTTTATTCTATTTTAAATGATTCTAGTATTAGATTAAGACCTTTTGAAGTTTGAGAAGTAAAATCACTAATTTATAAAAAAACAAAAGATAAAAAGTATTTATCAGATGATTTTTTATCAAATTGAGAAGTAAAAAGAATTTTAGAAAAATTTATTTAATTAAGTTTATATTATGGAAGAAATAAAGTTAAATAAAGAAGAAATTTTAAAAGTTGAAGAATTGCATAAAAATATATTTAATAATGGTAAATTATGAAATGATATTTTAATGCTTTTGTATGATTGAGTACAATCTCTTAAAAACAATTTATTTTATTCATCTATTGCTACACTTACAATATTTTTAGAAAAATATTTAAGAGATACTTTAATATGGTGTGAATATTCTAATAGTAATAAAGCAATAGATGGTGAATCTTTTATGGAATTATTAGAAAAAATTGAAGAACAAATTGAAGACTGAAAAGATAAATGAAAAAAATATATGTTTAACCTCCGCGACTACTTCGCGGCCAAGGCCCTACAAGGCATCGTCGCGCTGCAAGA
>CAYOIP010000072.1:0-4094 GCA_964404065.1 uncultured Candidatus Peribacteria bacterium | reverse complement strand
GTAGCTTGTTGTAGCTTGTTGTAGCTTGTTGTAGCATTTAGACTAAATTATTTTTTAATAATAAAATTATAAAGTTTTAGTGGGGTTTGTCAAAAGATTTTTTTAATTATCCCAGTTCCATTCTGTAATAAAGTCACTCTCAATAACCTCATTAAAATCATTTTCTATAGTTTCTTCTCATTTATAATGAACAACAACCAAAGTTATATCATCAAGCTGTTTGTGTTTATATCACATAAATTTTGATAATTCTATTGTAATGCTATTAAATACACTTCTTGCTGTTTTTTTATCTTTTCATGGTAATTTTGGAGCCTTTTCAATCGCTTCTTTCAGTCTTTGTTCTCAAAACATTTGTTCATTTCAATCTTTTTTATTTTGATTTATACTTTCTGTAATTCAATCAGTATATAAAATTGCAATATCATCTTTTTCAAATTTTATTTCTTGTTCCTTAAGCATTTTATGAACATCTTTTGTCATTCATAAAGCAAGTCATCCTGATTTAACCAAAAAACATTTATTTAGTGAATTTTTATAAACTACTAAATATTCATGTCCTGCTCAAGTCATAAAAAGTCTTTTTTCTGCTTCATTCCATCTAAGTAAAAGCAGTGTCATCAAAATATTTGATTTAACACGAGGCTTTAAAATCTCATTTGTATTTGCTAAAATCTCATTTCACTTTTTGAAAATTTTTGAAAATCAACTTACTAAAGCATTTACCATCACCATAACAAATCAAGCTCAAACTCAGTGCCCTGTTGCATCTCAAACATATATATAATAATCATCTTTTCACTTAATTATATCATAACTATCCCCTCCTATTTCTCAAGCTGGTTTTGACTTTGCAATTATATCAAGTGATGGAATATGTTCTAATTTTTTATGTAATAATTTTTCTTGCAATTCAGTTGCTAATTGAACTTCTGATTTTATAGCTTTTCCAGATAAAAACTCTTGCTTTATATTTTTTAGTGAATTTAAAATCACATCAAAAAATTTCAAAACTATTCTTATGTTTGGATTTGAATAATTAGTTTTTATATTAATTTCACTTCATTTTGAAGTTCAACTAATAAAATTATTTATATGTTTATTTAATTCGTCAATTGGTTTCTTATAAGCTGAATTTATGATTGAAATGATTACTAACGATTCTACAAAAAACAAAATTGACATGTAAAAATATCATAAATCTTCTAAATTTATGTTGTATCTTTTTAATAAAAAATACAACAAAACATTTGATAACAATAACAAAATTATTATTACACTAATTCAAAAATCAAAATAATTTCTTGTTTTACTCATAATTTTCTAAAAATAAATTTACCTAGTTCGATTGTATCACAAAACTCTCTTTTTTGCAAAAAGTTTTTAACATAAATTATTATGCTAAATTTGTAAAAGGTATTTGTTCCTATTATAATTAAGTTAATATTTTTCATATTTTTTATCTAAAATGCTTTGATTTTAGCTTTTTAAAAGTAAAAAATATGTATAAAAAAATAGAACAAAATTATTAATTATTAATTATTTTTATGAGTATTGAAAATTCTATAACGTGTATAGATATTGGTAGTAACAAAATAAGAACCATAATCTGAACTTTCCAGTGAGATGAAAATGGACACTTACATATTTTATGAGTTTGAATTGCTGATTCCAATGCTATTAGAAAATGAAACATTTTAGATATGGAAGAGTTTAAATCAAATTTAGATAAATCTCTAGAAGAAGCTGAAAAAATGGCATGAGAACAAGTTTCATGAGCATTTATTTCTTTTAATTCTTCATCTTTTGAAGTAATAGATAATAAATGAATTATTGCTATTTCTTGAGAAGAAATCGAAAGTTGAGATATTGAAAGAGTTCTTGATATGGCAAAAAATGGTATTTCTATGCCAAATAAAGAAGTTTTAAAAGTTATTCCAGATAGTTTTACGGTTGATTTAGAAGAATGAATTAAATCTCCTATTGGTATGTCAGCTAGAAAACTAGAAGTTAGAGCAAATATTTTTTCTATAAGTTCTAATATACTAAACAATATAAGAAAATCTATTGAAGATGTTTGAATAGAGGTTTATGATGTTTTTCCAAATCTTATTTCTGCTCCAGAATGAGTTTTAACAAAAAGACAAAAAGAACTTTGAGTAGTTTGTATAGATATATGATCTTCAACTACTTGAATCACAGTTTATGAAGAATGAAGTTTGAAATTTTCACGTATTATTCCTATTGGATGAGATAGTGTTACAAACGATATAGCATTATGAGTAAGAACTTCTATTGATACAGCAGAAAAATTAAAAGTTGATTTTGGACAATTATCACTTGAAAAGCTCGAAAATTTTAAAGATACTGAAATAGATCTTTCAAGAGTATTAAAATGAGAAGAATGAACTGTATCAAATTTATATCTTTCAAAAATTATTACTGCTAGATATGAAGAAATACTTTTCTTTATAAGAGATGAACTTAAAAAAATTTGAAGAGATGGTATGTTACCTGAATGAGCTGTTGTTGTATGATCTTGAGTTAAAATGAGATGATTTGTAGAATTAGCAAAAGAAATTTTGAGATTACCAGTTGTAATTTGAGTTCCTTATGTTGATGATTTAGTTGCTGATACTTCAATAAATGATCCTTCATTTTCTGGAGTTTTAGGAACTTTGATACTGGCAAATAAATATAGAAATGCTAGAAATACTATTTCTTTAAATATTTGATCTATATTTGGGTCTATTACAAAAGTATTTAAAAAATTACTACCTTAATAAATAATTTAATTTTTAATAATCTACTATATGATAAAAAAAGATGACAAACTAAAAAGACTTCTATCAGGACAAGTTGTATCTGGACCAGAAGAAGTAAGAGTTGGAAGTTATATTTCTCCTGTTGCAAATATAAAAGTTGTTTGAGTTTGAGGTGCTTGAAGTAACGCTGTAAATAGAATGATTCAAGTTGATTTACCTTGAGTTGATTTTATTGCTATAAACACTGATGCACAAGCTTTATACAATTCTTTTGCTGAGAAAAAAATAAATATCTGAAGAGCTACAACAGGATGACTTTGAGCTTGAAGTAATCCAGAAATGTGAAAAAAAGCTGCTGAAGAATCAACAGAAGAAATAAGATCTGCTTTAGAATGAGCTGATATGGTTTTTGTAACTTGTGGTCTTTGAGGATGAACTGGAACTTGAGCTGCACCAGTTGTTGCTGAAATAGCAAAAGAACTTTGAGCTTTAACTATTTGAGTTGTAACAAAACCTTTCTCTTTTGAATGAAAGAAAAGAGCTGAACAAGCTGCTGATGGTTATGATAGATTAAAAGAAAAAGTAGATGCACTTATTACTATTCCAAATGATAGAATATTAACAATTATTGATAAAAGAACTCCTTTTAGTGACGCTTTCTCTATAATTGATGAAGTTTTAAGAGAATGAGTTCAATGAATTTCTGATTTAATTACTGCTCCGGGTTTCATAAATCTTGATTTCAACGATTTAAAATCAATTATGAAAAATGCTTGAAGTGCTTTAATTGGTATCTGATACGGATCTGGTGATAATAGAGCTGTTGAAGCTTCTAGAGCTGCAATTGATTCTCCACTTTTAGAGTTATCTATCGCTTGAGCAAAATGAATTATTATAAATATTACTTGAGGAAATGATTTAAGTATGTTTGAAATTGATGAAGCAATCAAAATTATTACTGAATCTGCTGATGAAAATGCTACTATAAAATTTGGTACATCACTTGATGATAGTTATACTGGAGAAATAAGAATTACAGTAATTGCAACTTGATTTGATGAAGAATCAAATAAAAGTTTTTCATCTAATACTGTTTTGAAATCAAACTCAGTTTTTGGTAGAAAAAGTATTTGAGAAGTAAAAACTCAATCAATTTCTCCAAGAGAAACTCAAGCTGCGCAAGATGATTTGGATGTTCCAGCATTTTTAAGAAAAAAGATATAATTAAAAAATTTACTTGTAGGGAGCGAAAATATTTTCTTCCCTACTTTTTTTTTGCAAATTTTTGAAAGTAAGTAAAATAAGTTTGATTTATTTTATTAAATTATT
>CAYOIP010000071.1:0-4200 GCA_964404065.1 uncultured Candidatus Peribacteria bacterium | reverse complement strand
AATTATAATAATTGGCTTGAATCTAATATACTTAATTTTTTTGGAGTTAGTTATAAATGGGAAGATGCTAAAAAGATAAGTTTATATGTTGAAAATAATCCATATAATAAATGAAACGAGATAATAAAAGAGTTAAATCAAATTTCAAATATTCATAATGTAAATTTTAGCGAAAGAGTGAATTTTATGAATAAGGTTTATAAAGAGCTATTTAATAAATAGCTCTTTTCTTAGCTTTCCCTAGCTTAACCCTATCAAAGCTAATTATAATAATATACTCTTTTTTACTGGCTGGAGTTGTATCATTTACCATTTTAGAAAGAGCTAAAAGTCTCAAGATAAAACTTGAGATTTTTTTATTGCAAAAATTACTTTTTGACTATACTAAAAGTAATTATAACTAACAAATAAAAATGAAAATTTGAATTGATTCTAGATATTTTTCTAAACTTCAAAATAAATTCTTTGAAGAATTTGTAGAAATTTTTACTCAAAAAAATGAAAATGATACTATTAATATTTATGATGAAAAAGTAAATAATAAATTAACTCAAAATCTTTTTTGAGAACAAACACTTTTTTTGCAACAATTATTAAAAGATAAAAATGATATTTTAATAAGCTTTGAACAAACTTTTCCTATTTTATACAATTCTAGAGTTATTCAAATCATTCCTAGTTTAGAAAATATTTTGTATCCAGATTTATCTAACACAAAGTTTTTTAGAAAATATTCTACTCTATTTACCATAAAAAATTCTCTAAAAAAATCATATAAAATAATTTGTTTTAACAAAAAAACAAAAGAAGACATAAATGAAAAATTAAATATTTCTGAAGACAAAATAGAAGTTATTTCTCCATTTTTCCCTGCTTCTCCAAAAGAAAGTGCAAAAATTGATATAAAAGCAAAACACTCTATAACTTGAGATTATATAATTTATGATAGTGAAACTTGAAACAATAAAAACTTAAAAAGATTCCTAGAAAGTATAAGTGAAATAAACAAAGATAAAGAATTAAATATAATTTTTATTTGAAATAAAATTGCAAGTGATATAGAAGTAAGAGAACTTGTAATCAGGCTTTGATTAACAGAAAAGATTGTATTTGCTTGAATTCCTGCTGATAATGAACTTTGACTTTATTATAAACAATCAATTTGAGTAATTTATCCAACAATTTATGATAGTTTTCCTTTTTCTCTAGCTAATGCTATAAATTATGAAACTCCAATTATAGCTAGTGATTTAGATGAAATTAGAAATATTTTCTGAGATAGTATAAGTTATTTTTCACCAATTTCTGTTATAAGTATAAAAAATGAAATAATAAATTTAACAAAAAAGAAAAAAACTCCAAATTATAAAGACATTTTAGAAAAATATTCTAAAGAAAATTTTGCACTAAATTTAACTTCTTTAATTAAATAATTATGTCTAATTTAACTCAGAGAAATATAGAAATCCTAAAAATCATAGTTGAAGAATTTTTGCAAACTTGAGATGTACTTGGTAGTAAAGCTCTTTTGAAAAAATACGATTTATGAGTTTCTTCTGCAACAGTTAGAAATGATATGATGACTCTTGAAAATCTTGAGCTAATTTATCAGCCTTATAATTCTGCCTGAAGATTGCCAACTGCAAAATGATTAAGAGCTTTTATAAGCTATCTTATGAAAGAAATGCCAAGTCATTTTTTGGAAAGTAAAGACTTAAAAATCAAATGAAATGACGTAAAAACTTTGGAGGATTTTATCTACAACATCACAAATGAATTAGCTAAAAAAACTTGAGAAATTGCTTTTTTTATATCAGAAGATAATTGAATTTTGGAATATTCTTGAATATCAAATTTTTTAGAAAATAATTTTAAAATGCTTTGAACTTCTATTTTTTCCATAATTAAAATGTTAGAAGATAGAGAAAATTTTATAAGATTTGTTTCTTCTCTTCCTATGTCTGCTTGAGTAAATGTTTTTATCTGAGAAGAAAATATTACAAAATTTTTACGCGATTACACAATAATTGTTAGACCAATTGCAATTGAATGAAAAGTTTGATATATCTGACTTATTTGATGACTAAAAATGAATTATAGTTTCAATATAAGTGCTGTTAAGTGAATAATCTAAAAAAGCTTCCGAATGGAAGCTTTTTACTCATTATTTAAATTTTGTATAAAATTATAAGGTTTTAATAATTCTTTAAAACTAATATTTTTTATTGTAGAATTGTTGGATAAAATAAAGTTTAAATACAAAAATACATAAACATAAAAATCTAATTTTCATAAAGAAAGTAATTTTATACAAATATATCATTTTATACTTTTATCTTTTAAAAAATCTTTCTTTAAGTATAAAATGTTGAATAAATCATAATACAAATTTAATATCTTGTCATTTACAAAATATTCAAACTGTTCTTGTGTTAATATCTTATGTTTTTTTACAATATCTTCTTTGTAATTTTCAGCTAAATTAACATCAAAATTAAAAGATCTTTCTTTTATTCTTACATCAAAATAAAACTTTTTATTATTATTTTTTATATCTATTATCTCATCATAAATTTTATCAAAATAATTAATAAAATCATCTTTAAGTTTATTTTCTCTATCTTTTTTCCATTTATAAATTCAGAAAACTACAAGAGATCAAAATAAAGCATTAAATATACTAATTAAAAATGTTGAAATACTATATTCTTTTGGAAACATTGGTATTTGCAAAGAAAAATACATGTAATTTGACACTACATATATTAAACCTAAAAAAACTATAAAAAGTATAAAAGTTAATACTAATAAAATTTTATTCATATTTTATAAATATTTAGCACAAATTTTTTTTAGTTCTTCTTTTTGTTTTACTCAAATTAATGGTGAATCAACAAGTTCTCAATTTTTAAATATCAATAAAGTAGGGATACTTCTTATACCAAATTGTTGCGCTAAAGCTGGAACTTCATCAACATTTACTTTTCCTACTTTCATTTTATCTCACATTTCAGATGCAAAATCAGCTAAAATTGGTAACATCATTTGACAAGGACCACACCATTCAGCCCAAAAATCTACTAAAACTACTCCAGAAGAAATTTCATTTTGAAAATTTTCATTATTTAAAACTAATACAGACATAAATTTAAAATTAATATATAAAATATAGCATATTATATTTATTTTACAAAATTTGCAAAATAAATTTATTTAAAAATTTAAAGTCCGGACTCTAGTTTAATAAAGTAAATATTAATTTCAAACTTTATATATACTAATTCGCAAGAGTCCGGACTTAGAAAATTAAATCAAGAAAAATTATTCTTCAGTTTCTGTTTCCTCAACTACTTCAGAACTTGTTGCAGTTTCTTCTCATTCTCAAGATTTCATCAAACTTGCCCTAACTATTTCATCATCTTCACCTCTAATTTTTGTAAGAATTACTCATTGAGTTACTCTTGAAGTTACTCTAATTCATTTTAATGGGAGTCTAATAGTTTGTCCTCATTTACTCATTAAAAGTAAATCAGTATCATCTCTATCTTCTTCTCTTAGCATCATAGCTCAAACTACATTTCAAGTTTTAGCAGTAACTGCCATAGCTTTTACTCAAGATCATCCTCTAGTTTGGTCTCTATATTCAGTGATTTCAGAGATTTTTCACATACCATTTTGTGTAACAACTAGTACATATTTTTCTCCTTCTCAAACTACAGCTACTTCAACTACTTCGTCATTTCATTTTATTCTAATTCATCTTACTCATGAAGCTGCTCTTCACATTGGTCTTACATCATCTTCACCAAATTGTATAGCTTTTCATTCTCTTGTAGCTATAAATATATTATCATTTCCTGATGTAGTTTTTACCCAAGCAAGATTATCATCTTCTTTTATTTTTAGAACTATTAATCAGCTTGATCTGATTTTTTTAACTTCATCCATTAATAATTTTTTAGAAGTTCATTTTGAAGTAACGAAGAATAAATATTTATTTTTTTCTTCAGTTATATCAAGAATTGAAGAAATTTCTTCGTTTTTATCAAGTGATAATAAATTTATAATTGGTTGTCATTTTGCAGTTCTTGTTGATTCTGGGATTTCATAAGCAGGAAGCGTAAATACTCTTCATCTTGAAGTAAAGAAAAGTAGGTCATTATGATTTTTTGTAGATAAAATCAATTTGATTTCATCTTC
>CAYOIP010000070.1:0-4668 GCA_964404065.1 uncultured Candidatus Peribacteria bacterium | reverse complement strand
TTTTGGATATAATTTATTTATTAAAATTTCAAAATCTTTTTTAGATATATTATTAAGAAAATCTACTTTTAAGGATAAAAATACAATAAATTCAACTACTTTTATATCATAAGAAAAAATAAAATTTATTATTTCTTTATAATTTATTAAATCTTTAAAGTTTCTTTCAAGTATTTCTAACGCAACTGATTTCTGCTCTATAAAATCTTCATCTCAAAATAACTTTTTTCTAAAATCTATTTTTTCATCTAAGTTATATCTAGTTTTTATAGATAAAATTTCTACTTTTAATTCATCTAAAGAATAATCTTCAAAACCTTCAAGAATTTCTTCTAATTCATCTTTTCATTCTCACTGTTCAAAAAGATACATTATTTCTTTTTTTAACTCATCAATTATTTCTCTTTTTTCAAGTATTTCTAAAAAATCAGGATTTGACAACAATCATCTTAGAAGCATTTTTTTATCTGGATTTCTATGTTTATCAATTTTTCTTAAACACTCCATTCAACATCTTTCTATTTCTTCGCTACTAAATCAAAAATTTATATATTTTACAAATAATTCAAAATCTCAATTTATTAAAATTTGATTTTCTTTTATTATAAAATCAACAATTGATAATAAAACATCTTCTGACAAATTTTTTAAGTCTCTAGTTTTAAAAGAATTTATAATTTTATCTAATAATTCTATATTACACTGAATAGAATAAAGTTTATCAAAAAGTTTTTTATATGGAATTTTCTCTTTATGTAAAAATAATTTAGGATTTTCTAAGATAAAATCTAATAATAAAAATTCAATTCAATCTACTTTTTCTTTTAAAAAACTATGATTTAAGTAACTTTCAAAAAAAATTTTTAAAACTTTATTATTTTTATTTAATTTAGCAAATTTTCTTTTTAAAATCAGAAAATCAATATCATTTTTATCACAAAAACTTTCAAGTTCTGAAAAAAAGTTTAAAAGAGAAGTCATTAAAGTAGTAAAATATAAAGTATTATTTTTTAATTGATCGACTTTATTTGAATATGTTATTAATAATAGTATTGAAAAATATTTAATAATTGTTTCTAAAAAATCTTTTTCTTTTAAATCTAAAATATTTTTTTGATCTAATACTAGATTAAAAATTATATATATATCATTTACGCTAATATTATTTATATCAATATTAATTCCAAAAGAAGCTAGATAATTTTGTATAAAAATATCCCAAGTTTTTTTATAATCATTAATATCAACTCCAGGATTAATAAAAACATTAGAATATAAATAAGTTCAAAAAGATATTGTATTTTTTCAAAAATCTTCTTGATCTACATCTCATATTCAAAAATCTTTTATCATTCAATCAAAAAAACTTTTTAAATCTATGTGTCAAATAGTAAAATTTCCCTTTTGATTTAATAAAAAAGTAGTAAAATCACTTAATAGTCAATTAGGTAAAAATGTATAATGAACCTTTTTTCATATTCTATTTAAATACGCTTTTTCTTGTTCATTTGTTAAAACAATTACCTTGGTTCATTCAGTTCAATATAATTTCATAAAAATAAAATTTTATTTTAAAATAGGTATCTTTATATTTAATTCAAGCTAAAAGTCAAGAAAATTACTATATAAAACTAGATTTTATATAAAAATACTTATAATGAGCTAAAAATATTTACTAAATAAAAAAAATGTTTTGAGAATTAGTTGCATTTATTGTAGAAAAAGTAGAGGATTTTTGATATGCTTGAATTTTTATAATGATGACCATCGAGTCAAGCTTTATACCATTTCCATCAGAGGTAGCTATGATACCAGCTGGATATTTATCTAGTTTAGGTCAAATGAATATTTATCTGGCTTTTTTAGCATGAACTTTTTGAGCTATAACTTGAGCAAGTATAAATTATTTTTTATGAAAAAAACTTTGAACTAAAATAATAAAACAACTTATACATAAATATGGAAAATATATTTTCTTAAATGCTAATCACTATGAACAAGCAGAAATATTTTTTCAAAAACATGGTAGTATAACAACTTTTAATGGTAGATTTATACCAGCAGTAAGACAACTTATTAGTATTCCAGCTTGAGTATTTAATATGAATTTTACTAAATTTATCATTTATACTTGAGTTTGAGCTGGGATTTGGAATATAATTTTGCTTACAATTTGATACATAGCTTGAGAAAATAAAGAACTTATTTCTGAGTATTCTCGTGAAGCTCTTATTTGAACGATTATTTTAATAATTTTAGTTTCAATAATTTACTATTTTACAAATAAACATTTTTTAAATGGAAAAAAAGGGAAGTAAGCCCTTTTTATTTTGTAAAAAGCAAAAAATGACTATAATGTAAAAAATAATTTATAAAATATAAAAATGAAAATCAACTTAATTCACAAAAATATAGCTATTTTATGATATGGAAAAGAATGAGCTTCAACTCTAAGATTTCTACAAAAAAATGGCATACTTGACGGAAGTATAACAATTTTAGATAAAAATCTTGATTTAAAAATTGAGAATTTTAATTGAAAAATAATTCTATGAGAAAATTATCTAGACAATTTAGACAAGTATGATTATATATTCAAATCTCCATGAATTAGTCCATACACGAATAACTTACTCCATTTAAAAGATAAAATTTTAACTCAAACAAAATTATTTTATGAATTTTATGACTGAAAAATTATTTCAGTTACTCAGACAAAATGAAAATCAACAACAGCAACTTTGATTTACTTGATTTTGAAAAATGCCTGACATAATGTGAAACTTGTTTGAAATATTTGAAATCCAGTTTTAGATGAAATTGATTTATTATGAAAAGATAATTATGATTTTGTAGTTTATGAACTTTCAAGTTATATGCTTGAAGATTTAGAAAACCATCACTCATATATTTCAATTTTATGAAATATTTATCCTGATCATCTTGATTGGCATTTAAATTTTGAAAATTATTCACAAGCTAAGAAAAATATTCTAAAAAACGCTCAAAATATTTTAGTTTGACTTAATTTATATAGGAATTTAGAAAAAAACCTCTTAAATCGCAAAATTTTAAGTTTTGGTCTAGAGTGAGCTTATATAAGCCACGATAAAAATGAATATTTTATCAACTGAGAAAAAACATGAATTATTTTAAATCCAAAAATTCCTTGAGATCATAATTTGGATAATTTTGCATGAATTTTATGAGTTTGTAGGATTGTCTGAATTTCAGATGAAATTTTTACTAAAACTATAAATGATTTTTCAGGACTAGATCATAGACTTCAAAATATTTGAATATATACTTGAGTTACTTTTATAGATGATGCTATATCAACAACTCCAGAAAGCACAATTGAAGCTATAAAATCATTTAAAGATAATCTAGAAACGATTTTTTTATGATGAACAGACAGATGATATAACTTTGAAAATTTAATTAAAATATTAGAACAATCACAAATTAAAAATATAGTTTTATTTCCAGAAAGTTGAAAAAATATTAAAAAATGGCTTAAAATAGGGAATTATACTATACTTGAAACTAATTCTATGCAAAAAGCAATAGAGTTTGCTTTTAAAAATACTACTAAATGAAAAATTTGTTTATTATCAACAGCGTCACCAAGTTATAGTTTATGGAAAAATTTTGAAGCTAAATGAAATGAATTTAAAAATGAAATTTTAAATCAATATAAAAATTTTGAACAATAGAATTATTATATAAAACTTATCGCAACACAATCAAATAAAGTATTATTACAAAATCACATTACATAACATACATTATGTAATGTGATTGATTTTTAAATCTTTCTCTCCTATCTATTATATATTTGAAAAAAATTCAATTTCTTTTTGATTTTTAAAATTAATTAAATAAAATACTTTCTTAAAATTAATTTTAAATAATGAATCAAAATTCAGAAAGTATTGAAAAATTATGAAATGAATGATTTTTTCAGTTAGTTGAAAATTATACTAAGTGTATTTTTAGAGAAAAATGAGATATAAATACAGAAAAAGCTGTTAATATAAGAGAAAAATTAGAAAAAGAATTAGAATCTCTTTATAAAAAAATGCTTTGACTATATAGGACTAAAAAGCTTTCACAAGAAGCATTATTATCTATTTTTGATTTTATACGATTAGAAGTTGGTAATATAATTAAAAAATTAAAAAAAGAATATTTAGAGTTTTTTATAAAGAAAAATCAAAAATGGTTACAACAATCAAAAGATTATAATAAATCTTACAACGAGTTAGAAAATTATGTTGATTTAGTTCTTGATAAAATTAAAGTAGAAATAGATACGCTTTTATGAATTTTTGCAAAAGAAGGTGAAAAAGAAAAAAGTATATTAGATACTCTTGAATCTACTTTTAAATCATTAGATGCAGCTATGAAAGCTGTTCATAAATGAGTTAATATTACTAGTGGATTAAGACAAGAAAAAGATTGATTAGTAGTTCAGGTTCAATGACTTGCAAGAGAAAATAAATGACTAAGTGAAAGTAATACTTCCCTTTCTCAAGCAAATTTTAAATTAGCTGAAGAAAATACTTGATTAACACAAAGATTAACTAGTTTATGAGAAGAATTAGCTTGATTTAAAGCTGATATTTTAAGATTAAATTGAGAAATACAGTCTCATGATAATAGAAG
>CAYOIP010000069.1:0-4707 GCA_964404065.1 uncultured Candidatus Peribacteria bacterium | reverse complement strand
TTCCTATTGATAGAAGCGAAGATAAAAGAAGAATCTGAAAATGACTTCAAAAATTTATTGATATTGAAGTTCCAAAAGAAATGCTTGAATGAATGCCTGAAGAAGTTCAAGAACTGATGAGAAAATGAAAGAAAGATGGAAAAATCACTCAAGATGAAATTATGTCTGCTCTACCAAATGCAGAAGATGACATAGATTTACTTGATGAGATTTATACAAGATTTTTAACACTAAAAATTGAAATTGTTGATAATCTTGATAAAGATAATTTGTTTGATACAGAAAAAAAGGACTGAGAAGAAGATATAGAAAAAGTTACAGTTTCACTTTCTGAAATAAGTGATGACTCAATAAGAATGTATTTAAATGAAATTTGAAGAGTTGCATTATTAACTGCTGAAGAAGAAATTGATCTTTGAAGAAGAATAAAAAAATGAGACCAAGAAGCTAGAAAAAAACTAGCTGCTGCAAACTTGAGACTTGTAGTTTCAATTGCAAAAAAATACATGTGAAGATGACTTTGACTTCTTGATTTGATTCAAGAATGAAATGTGGGGTTATTTAGAGCTGTTGATAAATTTGATCCAGATAAATGATTTAAATTCTCAACTTACGCTACTTGGTGGATAAGACAATGAGTTACAAGAGCTATTGCTGACCAAGCAAGAACTATTAGAGTTCCTGTTCATATGATAGAAACTATAAACAAATTTACTCATACTTATAGAAGACTTACTCAAGAATTGACAAGAGAACCTTTGATGGAAGAACTAGCAACAGAAATGGATATGGATATCAGAAAAGTGAGACAAATTATGCGTATTTCACAAGATATACTTTCTCTTGATGCTCCAGTTTGAAATGAAGAAGATACTTCACTTTGAGATTTTATTGAAGATGATAAAAACTTAACTCCAGATAAAGAAACTAACATGACACTTCTTAAAGAAAATCTTTATGAAATGCTTGATTTTCTAACTCCTAGAGAAAGAAAAATCATCATCATGAGATTTGGACTTGATGGATGAGATATACACACGCTAGAAGAAGTTTGAAAAGAATTCTGAGTTACAAGAGAAAGAATCAGACAAATAGAAGCAAAAACTCTTGAAAAATTAAAAGATCACCCAAATGCTGATAGAATAAAATTTTTCTAATAAAAAAACACCTTTTTCAAAAGGTGTTTTTTATTTTACTATAAAATGTTTCTCATTATCAAAAACTAGTTCATCATCTATATAAATTTCTTTAACATTTGGAAAAATATCTATATGGTATTTTTGTACGACGTCTTTATAAAGTTTTTTTCTATAAATATTGTGTTTTTTTCAAAGAGAAAGATGAAAACCAGAAATCCTTTCAAACTGATTTACATCTGTCAAAGTTTTTTCCCGAGTAATAGATCTATTTAATCAAAATCACAATTCTCTCATCATCACTTCCCCATTTTCATCACGAGAAATTTTATCCATAATACGCAAAAAACTTTCTGGAGTTTTTTCTCTATCACAAGTTATAAGACTTTCTTTCACTTCTATTTTAAAAGGATTTTCAGGAAAAATCATTTCAAGATTTTCTCATGGGTAAGCTTTTATAAACATCTCTCAATTTACCTTTGCAAAATCTTTCACTTCTGAAAAATTCTCTCAAATCGGATAAGTTCAATATCTATTTTCAAGTTTAAAATTTCAAGTATTTTGTTTCATATCTTCAAAACCTCATTCTAGATTCAAAACTGCTCATTCTGGAGAAACTATTTTCATGGTTTTTCAAGTATCATTTTTCTTTTTTAAAAAATCCGAAACTATTTGAAAATAATCACTTTGAAAAGAAATAGCTTCTAGGTAAGTTTGGATTTGATCATCGCGAATATATTTCAGATGATTATGCTCTATTCAAGCTATATTTCTATGCTGTAAAGACATGCGAATTCTAAATTCTTCAAGTCTAAAATTTGTTGATTCTACCATGATAACAGTTGAATATGCTTCTAAAGAAAGTATTTTTTCTTTTAGTTCTTCATTTGAAATACTTCAAAATTCTATGATTTCAGAGTTTGAATAATTTTTTAGATTTTCTATATATCAACTTGAAACAAGTCTTGATAATTCAGATTCTCTGTCATATATCAAAACTACTTTTTTTCAGATAATTTGTGGATTGTATATTTGCAAGTTTTTTTCTAAGATGTCTTTTGTTGCTTGTAAGGCTAAATTTTGTAAATTCATATTTTTTAAAGTTAATTTGTTTTATTATATTTATTTAAAAAAAATTTAAAGTTTTTCATTTGATTTTAAGTAAAAAAATATATAATACTCTCTTAAAATTAATTTTAAAAAATGAATCAAACTGAAATTGCAACTGCTAGAACAAAAGTAATAGTTTGATTAGCAGGTGAGCACATAATTTATAATATTTGAGAAACTTCTAGAAAAGTTAGTGATGATGCCGTTAAAGCACTTACAAATTCTCTAAATCCACAAAATGAAATTGATAAAGCTGTTTTTCAAAATATTCCACTGCATTTTTTGCAAGAAGGTGACTTTTTATGTGCTTTACAGGTTATTAGATCATATATAAGAAATTGACATTTTGTAAATCCTGAAGTTTTAGAAACTATTTTTAGTGAAACTCATAGAGAAATAAAAATCCAAGAAGATGAAGAAGTAGATTTTGAATTCGCTCAAGCACTTCGCTTTAAAGTAAAAGCTATTACTGAATTTTTAGCAAGAAAAGCTGAAGGCATTCAAGATACTAAAATGATTTTTGTTTTATGACAAGAATTTGAAAGACAATGAAAACTAGAAAATGCTATTTGATTATATAATATTTTAATAGAACTTTGAGATGAAAGATGATTTCTATTTTGAGCTTTAGCATATAAAAAACTATGACACCATGAAGTAACTTTACAAATTCTTGATTTATGATGGGAAAGATTTATAAATGTAAAATTTTTAGAAGAAAAAATGAAAATATTAAGTGAATTATGAGATATAGAAAATTTAAAAGTTGTTTATAGAGATTTTCAAACTTATAGTTTTTGAAATGGTAAAGAAATGCTTCCTTTTGTATTTTATTCATGAAAAATTGAAAATGATAATGATTTAAAAGATGTTTGTGATTTAATAAAAGATTACTTAAAAGAAAATGAACTATCTTACACTCCTGAATTAACTATCTTATCACAAAAAGCAAGTGAGTATGTAAAATTTGCTTATGAAGAAGTTGAACAAAAATTACTTGCTTATACAAAACCTGAAGAATTTTTAACTCAAGAAGAAATTGAGGATTTTATACATTTGTATTATAGAAAACTTACTCTTGTATTTATAGATATATATTTTTTATCAAATCTTAGGTATTTATCTGAGCATATATCTGATTTAGAAGGTTTAGTTTTTTCATCAAATGATGCCAAAAAACTTATAGCAAAAGAATTTTTAAATAAATCTATAAAAATATATAAAGAAGATAGTGATTTAGATAAATATCCTTTAGAATTATTGTTGTTAGCTTATTTATGAAATTTAACTATTTTTCATTGAAATGACTATAGTATGTTTTTCGAAGAAACTCCTTCAAGATGAGAAGTAATTAAAGATAAAGAATGAGAATTATTTTCATTAGTTAATAGATGCAAAGAAAAATTAGACTGAAATATAGAATTTAATTTTAATCCCGAAGAATCAAAACAAAACTTAAAAAATGAGAAACAATTTATAGAAAGTCTTAGCCCTGGTGTAATATTAATATATAATAAATTAATTCAAAAAATTGATGAAAAATATTGAGTATTTTTTAGAGTTCATATTCAAGCCTTAGCCAGAGAAAAAAATTTTACTGAACCTGAGGTATTGTATGAGGATAATTTAGTTGCATGTATTTTTATTGTCGAACAAATTATTGCAAATAATTTTTTAACTGAAAATGAAGTCATTTCATGAAAGTTTCCACAAAAAAAGTTTAATAAAATGGTAAAAGAGTTTAAAATAGATGATTTATCTACTGAATATTTGATACTTTTTTGAAAATTTTTATCTGAAGTTGATAATATTACCTGAACAAAATTTTTAGCAAAATCATATTGAGTATTAACTACCTCTTTTTGAATTTATAGTGTTTTAGAATTATTATTTGATTTAGATAGTACTAAATTAAAAGGTGTTATTACTGATTTAGATGAATACTGTAATAGCAACGTATGAATAGATTTTTATGATTTTATTAAGTGAGTTTTAAATGATTTATCTCAAAAAAAAGATTTAAGTGATATAGAAAAAAAACACATTTTGCTTTCAAAATGACTTTTGATGTTATTAAAACAAGAACAAGAATGATGTGTAAATATAGCATTAAATATTTTTAATGAAGCTTTAGATTATGAAAGCACAGAAGCATGTTTATTTTCATGATTTATATTTGAATCTAGTTTTTATGCTGAGGAAGATCAAGAATTAAAATCAAAATATCTTAAAAAAGCATTCACATATTATGAAATAGCATTTAAAAATCATCCAAATATAAAAACTTTATGAAAGATATTATCTCTAACCATAACTAATTGACTATTTGATGTTACTTGAAGATATATTAATATATGACAAGAAATGGGTTATCAAATGGATCAATATATAATTGCAAATCTTTTAATGCAATGAAAAAAAATTGAAAGCTATAAACAATTTATTATTTTTAGAAACAATC
>CAYOIP010000068.1:0-4728 GCA_964404065.1 uncultured Candidatus Peribacteria bacterium | reverse complement strand
CAACAAGCTACAACAAGCTACAACAAGCTACAACAAGCTACAACGAGCGTAAATGGAATAGTGTGTTTGCTAAAAAGCAGAGTATTTTTTGTTTGATAAAACTCAAACAGGAAGTGCTCTGCTTTTTAATGTTCTTTAACATGAAACGAGAATAAAATTTAACCCACCCTAACCCACCCTAACCCTCCCTAAATTAGGGAGGGGATAAAAGGAAGATATTATTTATGCCCCTTCCCTTATCTAAGGGAAGGGGGTAGGGGATGGGTTAAAAAAGTCAAACAAATAATTTATTTTACACCTTAATTTTAAAACTATGAAAATAATAAATAATACAAATTCCACAAGACCGGTCTTTAGTGGAAAAACTGTAAAAACTATATTTCAAAACTATACTTGCAAAGAAGTTAAGACCGGTCTTAATTCTGGTTTTACTCTAGTAGAACTAATCATCGTCATAACCATCCTCTCAATCCTAGCTACAATAGCTTTTATATCTTTCAAATGATATACAAGTAATTCAAGAGATGGAAACAGATTAGCAACCATAAAAAACATAGAAAGTGGATTAGAACTATACTCACTAAAAACTTCAAAATACCCAACTCCAGAAAATATAACTTGAACATGAGTTATATGAGCTGAAACTCTAGTATATGTTTGAGAAATAGCAGACAATATCTCAAGAAACATAAATATGAGTAAAACACCAAAAGATCCACTATCAAACAATAACTACATATACTGAACAGATACAAACTATTCTTATTACCAAATAGCAACAGTTTTGGAAAACTGAGTGGCATATGCTTCCCCTAGTTCGCTTGTCGCTCACTTTCCCCCTCAGTTGAGGGGGACTATGGGGGAGTTTATCCCAACAACATACGCAGATAGTTCATCATACCAAGCATACGTAGTATGAAACTATACATACCCACTAAGAAAATGAACAAAACTATACTCACTACCAAGCCTAATATTTACTTGAACAGGAAATCTAGAACTAAACTCTACATGATTTGTAGTAAATAAATGAACTAATACTCCATATAAACTAAACACAAATCAAACAGAAAATACACAAACTATAGAAGATGTTCTAAAAATAGTAACTTGAACTTGATGAAGAACTCTTACATGAATAACTCTAACAAATTGGGATACAAATTCTTGAAGTCTAGCCCAAACTTTTTTTGGAACAAATTCTATAGAAAATATAGATAAAATTTGAATAGCATATTATTGAGTAAATAAATATATAACAGAAATAAAAACTAGCTGAGACACTGAGATAACACCAATCACACCAACAACAGTGAATGCTACTTGTTGAAGTGCAAATTGAACAACAGTTGCTACAGCACCTACAACAAATCTATGTTTAGATTTATCAACACCAACAGTTTCATGAACTTGACCATGGACATGGACTTGTATATGAACTGGAACTCCAAAATGAAATGACGTGAGTTGTAGTGCTAATAAAACTTTAGTAGTTTGAGAAATAGGAACAGTTACTTATGATACTACTTATACTTATACCACAAAAGTTATGCCAATGAAAAGAAGTGATAATAGCACATATAATGCTATTTGGACTACACAAAATATGAGACATCCAGTAAATAGTTGTTTAACTACAACATGGACTTCAACAGATACTTGAAAATGTTCAGTTTGAAATCAAACAAATGGAGTTGTATGATATGATGACACAAATACTCAAACAAATAGTTATTGATTATATTACCAACATAGTGTAGCAAAAGAAGTATGTAAGCTTCTTTGAACATGATGGGATTTAGCAACAGATGAGCAATTTAAAGATTTAGAAAGATGACTTTGATGTACAGATCCAAGTCCTACTTGAACACGGAATAGATGTTGAAATTGATATTGATGATTTACAGCAGGTACTTATGGTTTATGATATACAGCAAGTTCTACAGAAAGTGTAAGATATATGTGATGAGTTTTTTGAACTAACTCAACATCGCTTCCTGGTTACCGCTATACTGATGGTACTTTCGTTAATCGTGGTAGTTACGGTTACCGGTGGTCTGCTACTGGGGGTGCTTCTTCTGCTTCTAGCCGTCTCTTGCTTTCTAGTTTCTCTACTGTGTATTTGGGTTCCAATACTGTGGCGCGCGGATTTTCCGTAGTTTGTATTAAGAACTAATTCGACTCTTTGTACTCTTTGACTCTTTTTGCGAAGCGAAATTTTAAAATTAACATATTTGATTTTCTAGATGTAGAGACAAAAAATTTTTTGTCTCTACTATTTTTAAATTTTAACAAAAAAACATGAAAAAAGACTCATTTGAAAAATTAAATGATTGATTTGTGAATTTGTATGAAGAGTGAATTTTTGTTAGATGTTTTGAATATTCAGCTGAATTTATCTCACAATTAACTTGATATAGACTTTTTGCAAATATAGATAAAAAAACCTGATATATATTTTTGGAATGTAGTTTTCCAAAAAATAAACTTGATGAAATAATTTGAAACTTAGAAAGTAGATGATATTCAGTTAGATTTGTAGATAGAGATTGAAAACTAAATTGTACTATTTGAAAAGAAAAAATTGAAAGAAGGCAAGAAAAAATTTTAAAAATAAAAAATAATTTAATTAAATTTTAAAAATGACAACATATAATAATTTACCAGTATATAAAACAAGTTATGATTTACTTTTGCAAATTTTTGAAGAGGTAAAAAAATTTGAGAAACAATACAAATATACCATTTGAGATAAAATAAAATCTGAAATTATAGATTTAATAACAAGTATTTATAGAGCAAACTCTAGTTTTGAAGAGAGGTTAAAAAATATAAAAAAAGCTCGTGAACAAGTTGAAGTTTTGAGGTTGTATATTAGATTGTCAAAAGATTTAAAGATTTTCCCAATTTCAAAATTTGCTGACTTAAATCTCAATTTAGAAAGTTTATCAAAACAACTTTTTTCTTGGGAAAAAAGTGTTAAGTAAAAATTTGGGCAGAATTTATAGTTTCAAGCAAATTATAAAGCGACCCTATATAGTTCAGTAATTCACTGGTTTAAAAAACTAGTAGTAAAAGATGTTATATTTCTAAATCTATATTTTTTTCTTTTAAAAATAGTGGTATAATGCCAGAAAGATAAAAAAGTGTAACACAAATCAAGTAATTACTTTATCGCTTCCTGGTAACCGCAATACTGATGGAACTTTCAATAATCGTGGTAGTAACGGTAACCGGTGGTCTGCTACTGGGGATGCTTCTACTGCTTCTAACCGTAACTTGAATTCTAGTTACTCTACAGTGAATTTGAATTCCAATAATGTGGCGAACGGATTTTCCGTAGTTTGTATTAAGAACTGTATTTTAAAACTTAGTAGAGATAAAAAATTTTTTATCTCTACATATTAGAGAGATGTTTTGACAAAACATCTCTCTCTTTTTTAATTCTAAAAACCTAAAATATGAATGAAAAACAAATATTATACGACCTATTTCAAGCTTATTATGATGCAAGAAAAAATAAAAGAAATACATTAAATCAACTAGATTTTGAATATAATTTAGAATCAAATATTATAAAACTTTGGCAAGAAATAATTTCTTGAACTTATGAAGTAGGAAGAAGTATTTATTTTATACAAGAAAAACCAGTTAAAAGAGAAATATTTGCTTGAGATTTTCGTGACAGAATAGTTCATCATCTTGTTTATAACTATATTTCTCCCATTTTTGAAAAAGATTTTATTTATGATAGTTATAGTTGTAGAGTTTGAAAATGAACTAGTTTTGGTATAAAAAGAGTACAAAAATTTATCAGATCTTGTAGTGAAAATTATACAAAAGATTGTTATATACTGAAACTTGATATTTCAGGTTATTTTATGAGTATGAATAAAGATATATTGTGGGAAAAGATAGAGAAGATTTTTGGTACCGGTACTTTTAAAGAGTACCAGTACCTGAAAACTATAATCCAAAAAATCATCTACAACGACCCCACAAAAAATTCTATTTTTAAATGAAAAAAACGAGACTATTTATGACTTCCAAAAAATAAAAGTTTATTTTTTGCTAAACCTAATTGTTGATTGCCTATTTGAAACTTAACAAGCCAACTTTTTTCAAATATATATTTATCAGATTTCGATAAATTTATAAAAAATAAACTAAGTTGTAAATATTATTGAAGATATGTAGATGATTTTGTAATAGTTCATGAAGATAAAGAGTTTTTAGTCTCACTTATTCCTAAAATATCAAACTATTTAAAAATAGAGCTTTGACTTACTCTTCATCCTAAAAAAATATATTTACAATATTATTCAAAAGGAATTTTGTTTTTAGGGAATTTTATAAAACCATATAGAATTTATGCTTGAAAAAGAGTAAAAATAAATATTTATAATAAAATAAATCTATTAAACCAAAAAATAAGACAAAATAATTGAAAAATGGATAAATTTCTAAAACAAGATTTTAGACAAACATTTAATTCATATTTATGACTTATTAAACATCAAAATAGTTATAATTTAAGAAAAAATTTTTTATTAAATAAAATTAGTAATTATTTTTGGAATGAATTTTATATAAGTAATTGATATACAAAAGTTACAACTAAAAGAAAATAAAATAAATTTTTTCAAATTAATTTAAATGGCTTTAGAAAGCCATTTAAATTTAATTATAACATCTTTTTGCCTAATTTAAACAAAAAAAATAAAAAAA
>CAYOIP010000067.1:0-5054 GCA_964404065.1 uncultured Candidatus Peribacteria bacterium | reverse complement strand
CACTGGAACCACTCTTTCTAAAGACCCTTTTATTACCAGATCTTCTGACCACTGCATTTTATCTACTTTCATAAGATGTAAATAGTGAGAAATAAGCATAATACCATTTCTTGATACTATTCAAATAAGAGAAATAAATCAAACCAGATGTGCGGTTGATATAACATTTCCAGAAATTAAAACAGCAATCATTCCTCACAAAAATGCACTTAACACTCATAAAAATATTTGCCCGACTAAAACGATACTTCTAAAATGCCAGAATAGTATAAGCGTTACTGAAATTAATACAAATATTGCGATAATAAACAGTCTTTGACTTGATTCTTTTTGATTTTTATAATCTCATTCATAAGAAACAAAGTATCCATCAGGAAGTTTAACTTTATCTACATTTGTTTTAATGTCTTCTACAATAGAAACAACATCTCTATCTTGTACAAATCAGATAATATTTATTCTTCTTTGCGCTTTATCGTGACTAATTTTATTTTGTCATTTTGTTTTTTGAATAATAGCTACTTGACTCAGAGGAAGAGATTTTTCATATCATGTTGGAACTAAGGTATTTCATAAAGATTCTATATCTCATTTCCAAGAAGGGTCATATTTTACCACTACTGGATATCTTTCATTTCCATCTAATATCTCATTTGCTTGCATTCCCATAAATCACATTTCTAGTTGTTCATTCATCATTCAAATATTTATTCCATTATTAAGAGAAGCATCTCTATCATTATAAATCTCTATTTGTGGAACTTTTACTTCCTGTTCTACTTGCGCGTTTACTACTCAAGGTACTTTTTTCATTTCTCCTAGTATTACTTGAGCTTGAGATTGCAGTGTATCTAAATCTTTTCCATATAGTTTCAATACAATTGGTGCTCTCGTTCCAGAAATCAATTGTTGCATACGATGAGTTATAGGTTGTCAAAAAGTAAAAAGTAATTTTCACTCATAGGTATCATATATTTTCTGAATATTGTTGGCAATATCTGACTTTTTGGCAAGAGTTGGGTCAAAATGTATTGCAAATTCTGAACTATTTACTCAACTTGCATGAGCATCGGTATCAGCTCTTCAAACAGTTGCAGATACTCAGGTTACTCATGGTACTTTACTAAGTTTTTGACTTACTTCCGAAGTAATACTTTTGGTATAATCAAGAGAACTTCCTATGGGAGCAAACATCATAGTAGTAAAAGTTGGTTCGTTAAATTCAGGAAGTCACTCTTTTCCTGCTTGAAAAAATAAAATGAATGTTATAAAAATACTCAAAAGTGACATTGATAATATTTTTTTAGGATGTTTTAAACTTATATGTATTGGTATTAAGGCAATTTTTTTCACCCATCTCATAACTTTTGTATCATCTATTTCTACTCATAAAGGAAGATTTTTTTCTTCTTTCGTTGCTATTGTTTCACTTCTTTTTTTAATATAATTTGGTAAAAGATAATAACACAAAACTGGAACGAGAGTAAGAGAAACTATTAAAGATGCTGTAAGCGATAAAATATAAGCAATCCCTATTGGAGCTAAAAGTCTTCCATCTACTCAAGGAAGAAATAAAAGTGGTAAAAATACAACGATTACTAAAATAGTTGCGTAAATAATAGAATTTCTAATTTCACTCGATGCTTCAAAAATCACTTTTATAGATTTTTGTCTTTTTTCAATAGGAAGTAAATAATTTTCTCTGAGTCTCCTAAAAACATTTTCCACATCCACTATCGCATCATCTACGAGTTCTCATATTGCAACAACTAATCAACCAAGGGTCATAACATTGATTCATAATCATAAAAAGTTAAATATGATAAATGTTATAAGAATTGATATAGGAATTGCACTCAAAGTAATAAAAGTAGTTCTAATATTCATCAAAAATAAACTCAGTATTATAGCAACCATAATAGCACTATCTCTTAGAGCTTCTTCTACATTTTTTAATCATCCGAGGCTAAAACAAGGAGAGTAATTAAACTTAATATTATATATAATTTTTTCATAATTTTAAAATTAGTAAATAAGGTAATAAATAGAAAAACTATTTATTACCAGTTAGATAAATTATTTTTCCACACTAAAATACATCATCATTCAAGACATAAGATGTTCTGCAATATGACAATGACTCATCCAATCTCAAGGATTACTCATATCTACGAGTACCTCTATATATTCTCAAGTTTTCACCATTGCTGTATCTTTCCAAACAAGATTATTTGGTTTTTTTCCATTCTCTGATATTACTAAAAATCTTTGTCAGTGAAAATGAATAGGGTGTTGCATAGGATGCATTGAATTACCATCATTAAAGATTTTAATTTTCACTTTATCTCAAACTTTAAATTTCCAATCAATATCCATATTTTCTTTTTTTGTACTATCTTCTATTATCTTCCATTCCATTAAATCAGAATTTGAACTTTTATTCATCTGATTCATTGTATCTTCCCATTCTATTCAAGCTTTATCATTATTTCCTCACATTCACATCATTGTTTCTCATCATTTTTGTCATTTTTTTCCAATAGTTAAAGTTATGGCTTTATCATTTGCTTTATCAAAATATGGTCTAAATTTATCAATATCAGATATAACATCTTGATTTGTTCTTAATGTTTCAAACTCTTTTTTATAACTATCTTTTACTGATTCATCTGAAACAATAACTTTTCATAAATCATAAGTTTTATTTGGAGTTTTGTTTTGTATTTTATATTCTCAACCATTTTCAAAATAGGCTTCTACTACATATCTTTCTCAAGTAGAAATAATAAAACTATCTATAAACTCTTCTTTTTCATATTTGCTATTATCTCATCAAACGAGTTTTATTTTTGCTCAAGGAATAGTTATATTATAAGGTCTTGTATTTGAAGCATTTGTAAAATACATTCTTATAACTTCTCATTTTTTTGCTTCTAATTGATAATTTGTTTCTCCATTTATCATTATAGTGTTTCAAAACCTTCACATAAGTGTATAATTTGTAAAACTATCACTAAATGCTTCTATTTTATCATTATCAAGTAAAATATCATCAAGAATTAAAGTTTCTTCTCTGTTTACTTTTGACCAATAATTTGGGTCAGTAGGTTCTACTAAATAGTTACCATACAGTCATAATTCTTGTTGTAATTCTTCTTTTACATGAGGATGATACCAATAAATTCATTCATCAGGAAATTTTAGTTTATATTCAAAAGTTTCTCAATATTTCATAATTTTTTGCTTTCACATCATCTCAATTGGAGTTCCATCAGATGTTTCATCAACTCTTACTCAATGAGAATGCAAAGTAGTTTCTAAATTTTTTACTTTATTTATAAATTTCAAAGTTATTTCAGAATTTTTAGCAACTTTTATAATAGGTCATGGAATACTTCCATTGTAAGCAAGCATAACTACTTCTTTATTTCAAATTTCTTTTTTAACTTGAGTAACTTCCATAGTATATGTATCTCAATTTTTTAATTCTACTACTTCTGTTTTATTTGCATTTTCTAATTTTCCATCACTTTCCATGAGTAAAGAATTTTTAATAATAGCTCAATTTCATTTTCTTTCAGATATTTTTTCTTTTAAGTAATTAAGAATATCATTTATTTTAGCTTTTTTTGATTCATCTTTTGTATTTTCAGATTTAGATTTTAACTTTTTTATTTTTCATAGAATTAGCTCTATTTTTTTATCTTTATTTTCTGAATTTAAAGTATCTAAATTTGCAAATAGTTTATTTATCATTTTATCTATAGCACTTTGAAGTTTTGGTGAAAATGAATTTTTTTTCATATTCATTTTTTCATTGTTAGAATGCATTTGGTTCATCATTTTATCCATCATTGATTCCATCTCTAGAGAAACTTCTTTATATAATTCAGAATTATTTTTTAATAATTCTTTTAGATCTGAAAGATGTGCATTTTTCATTTCTTCTCTTGCTTGATCATCCATTTCTATATTATTTGTATGAGAAGCATCTTTCATAAATTGCATCATGTCTCACATATGTTTCTTTTTCAATTTTTTGAGTTTCATTTTTCCCTCATCATCTAAACTAGCTGATATTTTCTCCATTATTGCTTCATGTTCTTTCATCATATCTCAATCCATCATTTTTCACATTTTATCCATTTCTTCATCCATTCATTTCATTTCTCACATATTCATATTGGAATTCATAGAATCTTGAGACATGTGATTCATTCATTGCATATCCATATTAGACATTGCATTTACTGTTCAAAGAGTTCAACTTGTCATAAATACTCAAAGAACTATAGTACTCATTATTTTTTTCATATTATTATAATTATTAATTAAATTTTAAAATTTATACAAAAAAACTCTCTTTTGTCAGAAAAAATGGCACCAAAAAAGACCTATTTTTTCAAAACGATAATAGAGAGTAAAAAACTAAGAATTGGATTTTATGATTTTAATGAGTTTGGTATAACTATAATTTTTAATATCCTTATTGAGATAAGGAGGAGAGTTAATTTTTAAATATGAAATATCTTTTTCAATTGGAGTAAAAAAAGAATTATCAATAAAATTCAGAGAAAATTTTAAAATTAAATCTTTTAAAACATTTTCATAATTATGCTGAATATTTTGATCAAAATCTACTATTAAGTTGCAATTTTGACTTGAATCATTATTGGTTTTTGGGATTTCTAGATGATGAGAGATTCCTATAATATTATGGTTACTTAAATCTTTATCACTTGAAATAGCCATAACTGAATTATGACTTACAAATGAAAAAAAATAAACAATTAATGTAACAAATATAGTAAAAACTTTCATATTATAGAATTAGTTTTAGTACCTAGGGTGCAGGTATTAAGAATAATATGAATATTTTTGTTAATGTCAAAAAAAAAGATAAAAAACCATTTTGTTAATATTAACAAAATGGTTTTTTGTCTTTTAATCAATCTTCTTTTTCTCTTTAGATTTAAGAAAATTTTCTTTTGTAATTACGCTTTTTCAAGTTTTCTCTTCTAATGCTTTTCTTGCATTTTTAGCTATTTCTCATC
>CAYOIP010000066.1:0-5085 GCA_964404065.1 uncultured Candidatus Peribacteria bacterium | reverse complement strand
TCAAAAGATGAATTATTAAAAAATAGACTTGTTTTTAAATGAGGAACAAGTCTATTTTTGCTTTACAATTTAGATAGGTTTTCTACAGATTTGGATTTTGATTTAGACTGAGATACGAAAAAGCAAGAAATTTTAAAAAAACTAGAAAATATTTGAAAAAGATATTGAAAAATAAAAGATAGTTTTATCAAAAGAGATACTATTTTTTTACTTATTTCTTACTGAGAAATAGAACATAATATAAAAATAGAAATATCAACAAGATGAGTAAGTTGAGAATATAGTATAAAAAATGTTATGTGAATAAAATTGAAGGTTTTAAATATAGATTATATAGTTGCAAATAAGTTTATAGCTCTTACAAATAGATCAAAATTGGCAAATAGAGATATTTATGACATACATTTTATATTGAAAAATCATCTAGCAATAAATAAAAAACATATAGAAAATATAACTTGAAAATCATTTGAAAACTATATAAAAGAGATGATAATTTTTTTACAAAATTTATGAGATAAATATAATATTTTGGATTGACTTTGAACCACTTTAGATGAGAAACAAAAAAAATATGTGAAAGAAAATTTATTAAATGAAACAATATTTTTGTTGCATAGTTTGATTTAGATTTTCCCTTACTAATCATATTATTATTACTATTCTATAAAAATCATTAAAATTTTGCATTAAAAATCAAAATATGATAAGATAAAGGTGTATTTTAATTTTAAAAATTTATATTATGAATTTCATGAAAAAGTTATTTAAATGAAGTGATGAAGTAGAGCTATCATGAACTATTCCATGAGAACAAGCTATAGTTACTCAAAAAAAACAAGTAAAAGACTGAGTTAGAAGTATTACACAATGATGAGAACAATCTGAAGGTTCTAATACTAATATAGTAGATAAATATAAAAAAGCTTTATCTGATTTTGAAGCAATTTTACCAGATTTACATGAAATAGAAAGAAAAAAGAAAGTAGAAAGCTCTAAAATAAGAGTTGATTATGATTGAACTACAACTCAAACTGAAAGGATAGCTTTTGAAAAATTGGAAGTTCTTAGAACAGAAGAAGAAAAATATAATGAAACTATAAAAAATTATTTTGAATCAATGTTAGAATTATTATCAAATTCTGATATAAATTGATTACAAGGTTTGAATTTTTATAATGGAAATTACAATTTATCTCCATTGGTTTGATTTATAAAATCTTATTTTGAGTGAGATAAATTAGTAATTGAAAAAATATCACAAGAAGTATTTAATATATTTAGATGAGATAGTGAATTAATTCAAAAAGCATTTAATAATTGACTTATAACACAAGATTTTTTAAACAGAAAAAAGGTAGAAGTTTATTTATCATCATTATATAATAATTCTGATCCAAATAGTATTGATAGGAGTTTATTGACAAAAGAAGATTTAAAAGAAGAATTTGGTAGAAAAAAATCAGATTTTGATTTTTTGATGAAATTGTCAGAATTAAGACAATTTAGTGAAGATGAAAGAACTCAAATTAGACAACAAGCAATTTCTATTATTTGTTCATCAAGTTGAAAAAATAAAATTAGTTTAATAGAATCATTATTTGAGAAGTTGAGATTAAGTTTTAATGAAGATGAAAAAACTCAAATTAGAGAAAATATATTAGAAAACTTAAATAGATATAAACTATCATTACAAGAATTAATATATTTTTGAGTAAATATAACAGAAGAAGAAATTGAGCTATCAAAAGAGAAAAAGGAAAGAGAAAAAGTTATTGATAGTATTAATAAAAAATTAGAAAAATATAAAAATGAGTTAAATAAATATATAAATGAATTAAAAGATGTAATTTCTTTTTTACTATCACAAGTTCAAGATTATGAAGATAGTGTATTTACTCAAGAAAAAGTTTGACATGCAAAAGAAAGTTTTGCTATTTATAAATGAAAATCATTTGAATTAGATAATCCAAGTGAAACTCAAAAAAGAGTAGTAAGAATATTTCAAGCATTTTTAAATAAAGATGAAAGACTTGTAAAAGAGTGAGATTTATTTAATCCTATAAAAGGTATGTTTTTATATGGAAAGCCTTGAAGATGAAAAACTCATACTACTATGGTTTTTGCTTTAGAGCTTTTTAAAGCATATAAATCACAAATTGAAAAAATGTTTTCAGACTTTCAGTCTAATGAACAAACAATTATAAATTGATATGTATCTCTTGATAGTCTTACTATGGAAGATTTGAAAGAAAAAGATAAACTACTTGAATGAGAAGTAAAAGCTTTACCTGAGAGAGTAAATCAATTTAAACAACAATTACAATCTATTCCACCAATCTCATCACTTCTTCATATAGTTCATAATGATAAAATAAAAATGAGATTATGAGATTGAGAAAGTCATAAAGAATTAGTCCATGAATTAGCAACTTATCCATATTTGATATTAGATGAACTTTATATAAAAGATTGAGAAATTGAGTATGCCGATTTCTTTAAACAATTAGTAGAAGCAAGATATCAATCAGGAAGGTTTGGTATGTTTCTAACTTCAAATATGCAACCAAGAGAAACTTTAGCATGAGTTGATCCAAAAAGATTTGATATGATATTTTCTCGTTTAAATGAAATGAATATGATAGCAAATTTAGATGATCAAAAAGAGGATTATAGACATAAATCAACAGGAAAATTATTTGATAGTTTTTAATTATTTAACTAAATAAAATATGAATCTTCCATTACAAACGGAACTTTCTTGACAAGAATTACAAGAAGCATTTTATTATCAAACTCCCGAAGAACAAGAAGAGTTAAAAAATGCTGCGCATGAATTTGCTTTGAAAGTAAATAATCAACTATATATTATAAAAAAGGCTGATTTAATGAAAGCTACAAACTCTCAAATAACGGATGACTTAATAGCTGGAAAAATAAATTGAGAAGCAGTAGAAAAAATTATTTTACCAAGAGATAAGACTCTATATGATACTATTTGTAATTTTTTTGATAAAAGATGAAATAGTTACCAAAAAATTGATTGAAAACCAATTATATATTTACATGCAAATGGATTTATTTTCATAATTCAAGCTCAAGAGAAATCTAATACAGTAGTCCTAGAACTGAGGTTATCTTTAAATATTCCAGAGGAAAAAAGAAAATTAGTATCAGAGTTTATAACAAGAGCAAATTATGGAATTAAAGTTGGTTGATTTCAAATGGATTTAAGAGATTGAGAAATAAATTATAATATTTGAATAAATGTTGAGGATTGAATATTATCGGATGAAATGATTGTAAATATGATATCCTATGCTAGTTTAACAACTAAAAAATATTTATGATGAATAGCTCAAGTAGTTTATTCTTGAAAAACTCCCGAAGAAGCTATAAAAGAAATAGAGTGAAAATAAATTAGTTCATTTGAACTAATTTATTTTTTGTTCTCTCATTCAAATTCCACTCAATATTGCAATAGTTGTAATTGCTAGCGTACATGCTAAACA
This sequence comes from uncultured Candidatus Peribacteria bacterium, assembly GCA_964404065.1. Classification (GTDB taxonomy): domain Bacteria; phylum Patescibacteriota; class Gracilibacteria; order BD1-5; family UBA6164; genus UBA7396. The sequence goes on along the minus strand of CAYOIP010000066.1, from coordinate 1,573 downwards.
TGCTAAACAATAAATTCAAACTAAATATTCATTATAAATAATATATGAGTTAAATATCATTCATCAAATTCAAAGTCCAAGCATTATGTAAAATGTTTTTTTACATTTTCCTAAAATTCATAATAAAGCAATTAAAGCAATAATTGGATAAACTACCATTGCTATTGCAGGAAAGGGAATTCCAAAAATCCAAGCAAAATCAAATGAAAACAAACTTGAGCAAGATAATGTATCACTTACATCACAAAATAGTTTTGAAGTATCTCAAGCTTTGTAGTTAAAAGCTGAAATTGTTAAATAAATAGCATTTCATAAAGATATCAAAGCTAAAGCTAAAATAGCATATAATTTTTTCATAATTTTAAAATTATTAATTAAAAATTTAATCCCTCCTCCTTCGGGTACTTCGCCTTTCTAAAAGGGGGAAATTCCTTATAAGCTCTCCCTTTCTTAAAGGGAGGTTGGAGGGATTTTATACCTATAGTATAGGTTTATTATAATTTATTTTCAATAAAATCAACTAATTTTTTCTTAAATATTTCCTTATCAAACTGTAAAGCATGTTCTCTAATTTTTTTAGCATCAAATGTCATGTTTTCAAATTCTTCTATTGCATTGTTTAAACTCCTTACAGATTGATTTTCAAAAAATATTCAAGTGATTCAATTAACAACTGTTTCTAAACTTCATCATTTTCAAAATGCAATAACAGGAGTTCAAGAAGCCATTGCTGCTATTGGAACTAGTCAGAAATCTTCTTCAGGTGGAAATAAAAATGCTTTTGCTTTTGAGTGAATTTCATTTATTTCTTTTAGTGAAAGTCAAAATTTCCAAACAATATTTTCTTTTGATTTTGCTTTTAATTCTCTATAAAGTTTGTTATCAGTATTAGTTGAAATGATTATTTTTTTTCAGTTTTTATTGAAAGCTTCCACTACTAAATCAAACTTTTTGTATGGAATACATCTACCATTATAAAAATAATAATCTTGCTTTTCCTCACTAAACGGAATATTTTCCAAATCAAGTCCAGGGTAGATAACTTCCGCATCCTTTTTATAATATTTATTAATTCTTGATGCAGTATTTTTAGAATTTGCTATAAAATAATCAACTCTTTTACTAGCCACAAAATCCCACATTCTAAGTCAGTGAATAATTTTTGGCATAAGCCATTTTGCAATTGGATTTAAAATTCCAAATTCTGTCATATTTAGATATTCATGATAATGGCTCCAAAAATACCTTGTTGGTGTATGACAATAACAAAAATGCAAAGTTTCAGGTTTTGTAATAATTCATTTACTTTCTGCACTTGTTGATGAAATAACAATATCATATTCACTTAAATCAAAACTTTCAAAAGCGTAAGGTCTAAGCATCAAAGCAAGTTTGTGAGATTTATTTAAAAAAGGAATTTTTTGGATAAAACTTGTTTTGATTTTTCTTCACTCAAATATAGGATTTCACTGCATAAAAAAAACTGAAGTGAAAATATCAGCATTAGGAAATATCTCAAGCAGGTGAGAAATAACGATTTCAGCTCATCCAAAATCCTTTAACCAATCACAAA
>CAYOIP010000065.1:0-5190 GCA_964404065.1 uncultured Candidatus Peribacteria bacterium | reverse complement strand
ACTTTCAGGTTCTATTCGTAACTATGATGTTGAAGTTTTAGTAAAAGCGTTTGAAACTGTTTGAAGAAGTAGGCAGGAAGTTATAAATAAATTTGGTGCGATGTATGAAGCTTTCCAATACTGAGTTCCTCCACATTGAGGTTTTGCTATCTGAATGGATAGATTTATGATGATTTTAACTGATGAACCAAATGTAAGAGAAGTATTTGCTTTCCCAAAAGCTTGAAAAGCTCAAGATCTTATGATGAATGCTCCAAGTGTTATTGAAGAAGAACAATTGCAAGAATTACATATAAAAGTTATAGAAAGGGAAGAAGTGTAATAATAAAAAAATTCTGGAATTTTCCAGAATTTTTTAAGTTCATTAGTCTATCTTTAAAGGATTAAAATCAGTTTTGTAATCATAATAATCTTCTGCTTCAACTTTTTTTAATTTATTTACAACTAAGTAAGTAATTGGAGTAAAGAGTATTTCAACTCAAACTTTGAAAATATAGTTTGATATAATTATTGATAAAAATAAATCATTTCAAAATACTCAATAAAAAGCAATTAACACAAAGATAGTTGTATCAAAAAATTCTCAAACTATAGTTGAAGAAATAGTTCTTACCCAAAGATGTTTTCATTTCATCCAGATTTTTAACTTTGCCAAAATATAAGAATTACTAAATTCTCAAGCAAAATAAGCTATCAAACTAGCCAAAATAATTCTTGGAGTAAATCATAAAATATTTTCATAATCTTTTTGGAAGGTCCAGTCACTTGCTGCTGGAAGTGCTCAAACTATAATAATTGTTAGTCACATAAGTAGCATTGCACCAAATCACATCCAGATGATTTTTCTCGACTCTTTATACCCATATACTTCTGTTAAAATATCTCAGATGATATAACTTAAAGGGAAAAGTAGCGTTCATCCATCAAAAGTGAACCATCAAAAATCAACTATTTTTGTTGAAACTATATTTGATATTAAAAGTATTGTAACAAAATAAACAGAGATTAAGTTTATTAGTTTGTAGTTTTTTTGAGTCATATTTATTTATTAATTTCTAAACCAATTTTACTATAAACTTTTACTCAGTTTTCTTCTAAATGCAAAATATTCTCAATTCTTACTCAAAACTTGTTTGGTAAATATATTCCAGGCTCATTTGTAAAAACCATATTTTCTTTCAATATATCTTTTGATTTTTTATTTAAATATGGACTTTCATGAATTTCTAGTCAAACTCAGTGTCAAAGAGAATGTGTAAAATATTCTCAGTATCAATTTTCTTTTATGTGATTTCTAGCAATTTCATCAATTTCTTTTCAAGTTTTTCAGACTTTTATATTTTCTAAAGCTTTTTTGTAAGATCTGAGAACTATTTCATAAATCTTTTTAAACTCTTTATAACTTTCATCTTTTTTTCCAACCCAAATCGTTCTTGTAAAATCACTACAATAATGATTATATTTAGCTCAAATATCAATTAATAGTGGTCAATTTCAGATAATATCTTCTCAAGTGATATGATGGGGAATACTAGAGTTTTTTCAAAATGCAACAATACTGCTAAAACTTTCTTTTTCTCAACCATTTTTTGTGATTTCAGAAATAATAAAGTTTCTCAAGTCTTTTTCTTTCATTCAGATGATTTTTCAAGACTTTTCTAAAGCTAAAATACTTTCAAAAACACTATCAATTATTTGTATAGCTTTTTTTATGTTTTCTATTTCACTTTTTTGTTTTTGAATTCTTTTTTCTTCAAAAATATTTTTGCCTGCTTTCACATTTTTAAAGCTATTTTTTAGTTTTGTATAAAACTCAACACTTGAGCTTTTATCAATAGTTATTTTTGCTGATTTTTTAAGGAACTTACTCAATGATTTAAAAAACTCTTTTGGCTTGATTTCTTCAAAGATAACTTCTGAAACTCAAGTTTTTTCTTTTATATTTTCTAGATTTACTAAAGAAGTATTTCAGATATATCTAGAGTCCAAAAAAATAATTATACGCGTTTTTTCAATAATCATGTATCATAAACTTGGCTGAAATCCAAGCAAATACAAAAAGTTTATATTTGTATAGTTATTCTGATCAGAGTTTGTGTAGATTAGGTGAGGCATTTTGAGGTTAATTATTAATTTTATTAAAAATACTTAAAAAATATTCTTCATCTGCTCATCATCAAAGTGCTCATTCTGTAAAATAGTTTTTTAAAAAACCAATATTATTTTTACTTGATGCAATATAATGTTGTAAATAAAGTAATGGTAGTGTAGATGGAAGCTCTGTTTCTCATTTAAAAGAATTTAATTTTCATGATATAAATGATATTGTAAATTTAATATATTTTGTTTTATCTTTTTCTAGTATTTCATTTATTTCTCATATTGTATTAAGTCCAAGAAATATACATCTTTTTATATCAATTTCGGCTATATCAACTTCATAAAATGTACAATTTGTAATATCTGTTATTATTTTCATTAATTCCTTAAAAATTAAGTTGGAATTAATATAAGATCATAATGATATCTTATCAATTGATATATTAGAAGGCATTTTTATTATATTAGAGTCTATTTTTTCTTCATACTCTCTTAATTCTTTCTTTAATCTATCAAATTCAATATCAGTAATTTCAAGTAAGGCTGAAAGTCTGCTAAAATTTCTTTTAAAATTTTCAGGGATTTCAAATTCTCATTTATATCATAAATCATGTTCTATCTCTGCCCAAGCATGTTGTAATACTGATCTTATTTGAATTTCAATTTTTAATCAATGATATTTTGAATATTCAGGTAAAGTTACTCTTTCATTATTTAAAGAAACAACATAGTGAAGAGACTTATATCAAAATTGGTTTGACTTTGATATACGTTTATCAATAGAATTTTCTCAATCAATTTTAAACTCTTTTTCAATTACTTTGGATATTTTTTCAACATCACTATCAAAGTAAGTAATAATACGAATTCAGCATATATCTGTAATATCAGAAATATCATTATATTTTCAGTTTTTTGCATCTATTTTTCTTGATAAGCTTTCTTTAGTTTTTATTCTTTTTGTGATTTGGTGAGTTGGTAAAGTTATAATTAACTCATTTATTATATTACTACATGCTTCAGTAAATTTTTTATAGAGTTCTTCATTATCAATAAATTGTTTTAGAATTTTTTCCTTCACTTTTTTATAATTAATAAATATTTATATTTATTATATTAAAAATTAATTTTATTCAAATTTCCTTCCCAAAACTCACTTTTTCCATATACTACAAAAAATATTTATAAAATTACTTATGACAAAAAAAATATTAGTTTGATTATCTGGAGGAGTTGATAGTGCAGTTTCGGCTTATTTACTAAAAAAAGCAGGTTATGATGTAACTGCTTGATTTATGATAAATTATCTTGCTCCAGAAAGTGAATATTGTCCAACACTTGAAGATATAGAAGTTGCAAAAGAAGTTGCAGCTTATTTAGATATACCTTTTTTTACTTTTGACTATAGGGAAGAGTATGAGCAAAAAGTACTTAACTATATGTATGAGTGATACAAAAAATGAATTACTCCAAATCCTGACATCATGTGTAACTCTGAAATAAAATTCAAAGTATTTTTAGATGAAGCTTTATCTCATGGATTTGATGCAGTTGCTACAGGACACTATGCTCAAATAGTAACCTCATCCCAACCTTCTCCTTTGGAGGAGAAGGAGCAAGAAAGTTTAAATTCCCCTCTCCTTCAAAGGAGAGGGGCTAGGGGTGAGGGTAACAAATTTTATCATCTCAAAAAATGAATTGATCCAAATAAAGACCAATCATATTTTTTAGCATGACTTTCTCAATTTCAACTTTCAAAATCTATGTTTCCTATTGGACATCTAGAAAAGTCGGAAGTTAGAAAAATAGCTCTAGAAGCCTGACTTCCAAATGCAACTCGTAAAGATAGTCAATGAATTTGTTTTGTTTGAAAAGTTGATTTATCAAAGTTCTTAGAGAAAAAAATTGAGCATAAACCCGGGAAAATAATTGATACTTCAGGAAAAGTTTTATGAGAACATAAGTGAGTATTTTATTATACTATTGGTCAGAGAAAATGACTTGATATCGGGTGACTTCCTGAACCAGTCTTTGTTATAAAAAAGGATATAGAAAATAATGTTCTAGTTGTTTGAACAGATAAAGACTTAGCGCTTTATGATGATAAACTTATTATCAAAAATGTTAATTTCTTGTGAAATAAATGTGAATTTCCTATAAAATGTAAAGCAAAAATTCGCTATAGACAAGAAGACCAAGCTTGCGAAGTTTTTGATTTATGAAATGGAAAATACGAAGTAAGGTTTGAAAAACCCCAAAGAGCAATAGCATCAGGGCAAATTTGTGCTGTTTATGATGAGAATGATTTTTTGGTGATGAGTGGAGTGATAGAATAAGTTGATATTTTTAAAAAAATATGATAATATAAACAAGTATTTATATTAATAATTTTTTAAAAATGAGTAGTAGTAATCTAAAATATAATAGTACTCAGGAATGATACTATTCTACATATAATTTTTGAAATACAGATATACCAAGTGTTATTTATGAAAAACTTCAATTTGAAAGACTTATTCCATGATTTTTTGATAAATATTGTTGATTATCTTTAGAAAAATTAGATACTAATCAATTTGATGAATTAATACAATGAATGAAAAAGATTTTTTCACAACAAGTAGAATTAACACAACAAGAACAAACTTGGGTATCTAATCTAAAAATGGAATTAAATAGGATATATTGATTATCAATTGAACCAAGATTAAAACCATTAATAGAAAAATTAGAAAATTTAAATGAAGATTTAAAAAAATCACAACAAGAATTTCATGCAAAACACGGAAAAATTTATAATGATTCAGAATTGGCAAGTCAAGATTCTTTTAAAGTATATGAACTTGATAATTCAATAAAACTTTTAGAGTTAGAAATTTCAAATATCAGAAATTGAGCTTTATATCCTTTTCCTATTGAACATTTTTTAAGTGATTTTAAAGAAATTATTAGAAGAGTAGCTTAAAAAAATACTCTCCAAAAATTTTTGGAGAGTATTTTTTTAATAAATCACACTTTGTCATTCAAGTATCTTATAAATCATAGAAGTTTTATCTCTAAAATCTCAAATCAAAATCTTTCTAGCATCAG
>CAYOIP010000064.1:0-5314 GCA_964404065.1 uncultured Candidatus Peribacteria bacterium | reverse complement strand
AATAGATTTTTTAAACGAAGTTGATGCAGTTGTAACAGAATGATATTTATGAGAGATAATGACAAAAAATAATATTTCAATAGAAAGAATTGAAAAACAAAGAAAGAAATTATCTGATTTATATGAATGATTTTTTTCTTGACTTAAAACCCTAAATTTCAGATGAAAAATAGTTATAAGTTTTCCTTTTTGGGAGATAAATGGTAAATTTTTGTATTTTGAAGAAATTTATGATATAATTGGCAAGTATTGTAAAGTACAAAAATTACTTCCTGAAAACATAGATTTTAGTGAAACTAAATCTGGAAGTTTGCTTTACAAAAGAGACTCTCAACTTGTTGGGAGAGAAATATTTTGTTTAGAAATTAAGTAATATGTTAAATCATCGTGATAAATATAAATTAATTGAAACTCAAGTAATAGAATATTTAAAAGAAATCTGAAAAACACCTGCTAGACATTTTTCTGGTGTTGTTTTGGAGAAAATAAAATCATGAGATATAAAAGCTGAAATAGTTGAATATTTATTACAAAAATGAAGAGAAACTATACAAGTAAAAGATAAAGATTGAAAACCTGTTTTAATAAATTGAAAACCTTTAAAATTTACTAAATTTGACTTTAAAAGACTACCAGAATATTCAGATGATGAATTAAAAATAATAATATTAGCTGATACTTGAATAGATTTATTTTCAAATATTGAATGATGACTACATCAAATAAATTTTTTATTGAAAATAGCTAATACAGATGAAACTTTATGATTTTTAAGTGAAATATTTAAATACAAAAAAATTCCTAGATTACAAAGTGATTTTAAATTTAAATCTCTTGAAGAACTTTTTAACTTCATGAGAAGTGCATGACCAGAAACCCCAGAAGCTAAATCAAAATGTATTATGATGAAAGTTATTTCTTGAGTTGCAGATGCGATTAGAACTCCTTGATTAGAAGATTTAGATAAAAAACTTAAAGAATTATTAGAAAATTTAACTTTAATATTGTGAATTAGGGATTTTTGAGATATAAAAATTTGAAAAAAATGAGATTTTTGAATAGAAATTTTTTGAAGATCCAAAACTTTTAATTCATTACTTCTAAAAACACTTTGAGATCCAGAATATGATAAAGTTTCTAATGCTAAGGACCCTGTATGATTAACTTTTGAAATTAATGGATGATGAAAAAAAGAATACCTTGAACTTTTTTGAGATGTATTAAATGGATGTTTAGCTTTATGATGAAAATTAATTGAAATAAAAAGTAAATGAATTCCAAAAGATGATATTATAAAATTTATATGTAATAATGAAGATTTAAATTGAATTAAATGAATAGAAAATATTAAAGAAGAGAAAAAATCCTGAACAACGGAATGATATATGGATTTAAAATTTATTATTCAATTTTGAGATACAAAAACAGAGATAAAAATAACACCTCATGAAAATCAAAATCAAGAATGATTAAATTTTCAATGAATTTATGCTATGCTTAATAGATATATTGAATGATTTATTATTAGACACCTAAATGATTGATATATAACAGAAGAAGAATTAAAAATGATTGCTGAAATATTTTTTACTCATTTGCAAAAAATATTAAATGACAATCCTGAAATAACTTGAATGTCAAAGGAAGAATTTTTATTTTGAAATCCTGAAAAAAAAATTATGTGACTTTGGGAAGATATGCAAAAGAAGTGACTTATAAGATGAGATGTAAAACCAAAAAAGAATTTGGATACAACTATAAAATCATATTTTATTCCTTGATTAGTTCAATACTTTAAATCAAAACTTGTTTGAACAAAGTTTGAAGATTGAAAAATAGTTTGGAGAAATGAAAGATCAAAAGTCTTATATGAAAGTTAATTTTGACTAAACCACATTTTCTATATAATAAAAACATCACAAATTGTGATGTTTTTATTAATATTTAAATTAAAATGAAAATTAAAATTTACGGAAATAATCAAGAAACTCAAACATTATTGGAAAAAACAAATTTTGCCATAGATGAACTTGGACTTAATGACTTTATAACTGCTGAAATTACAACTGATGAAGCATTAAAAAATGAACTTAATATTTCTAAAGAGCCGGCTTTAATAATTGAAGAAGAATCAATTGAATTTAAAGATATGATTTTTGAATGAATTGTTCCTGAAATAGATGAACTAAAGTCTATGTTTGTTTCAATTGTAGGCTGATGAAACGGAGAATGAAACTCTTGTTCAGGAAATTGTTCTAGCTGATGTAGTTGTTAAGAATATTATTAACTTTAATTATTATGATATTTAAAATAGAAAATTCTATAAATACAATTTATGAAAATCTAATCTCAAAAGTAGAAATTTATGGACCAAAAATAATTTGAGCTTTAATTATTATTTGAATTTGAGCTTTGATATCTAGATGAATTTATTTATTTTTAATGTTTTTATTTAAAAAATTTAAACTAAATCAGTTAATAGACAGATTAAAAGTAAATTTTGATGAAGAAAGTTTGAACAAAGAAGAAAAAGAAGCAAAAAAAGAAATTAAAAAAACTAGATTTACAGATAAAATAAAAGTTGATGATGTTGTTGCAAAATCAATAAGCTATTATTTGCTCATAATATTTTTTAGAATTTCAATAAGTTATATCTGAATAACTGAAATAGAAAAATTTTTACGCGATGTAACTGATTATTTACCTAATTTATTTGTTTGAGTTTTGATAGGATTTTTTGGAATAAGATTTGCAAATTTTGTTTATGATGTTGTATTTCATGCTTTGAGTATAACAAGAGGAAAAACTTCAAAGATCATAGCTTCTGGAGCGCGTATAATCATACTTTTCTTTACATTAATGGTATTTTTGGATTATACTCAAATAGTTAGTATGTTTATAATAAATACTGTTTTAATTTGATTTGTTTCAATGCTTGCTTTAGCTGGATGACTTGCCTTTTGACTTGGTGGAAAAGATGTTGCACATGAAATACTTGAAAGTTTTAGAAAATAAAAAAAAATAAAAAATGAAATACAAAGTTTTTTGATGTAAAGTAAATAAATACTACACTGATGCTTGGCTAAACTCTAGATACATGCAAGATAAATCTGGAGTTTTTATTGCTAGTTGTGTTGTAACAGATAACGCAAAAAAGAAATGGATAAAGTTTGTAAAATCTGAAATTCCAGAGCTAAAAAATGACGAAAAAATTTATATAAGCTGATGCTGAGCTTTTAAAGACTGAGAATGACAAGAAAACTTTTTTGAGATTTATAGTGAATTAAAAGAATTTGAAAATAAAATTGAGATCTTACCAGAAAATCCAAAAACTCCCCCTGCTTCGCTTCCCCCTCAATGAGGGGGATTAATGGGGGGGTTTAAAAACCTTCCAAAACTAAATTTAACTACAAAAAAATTTCTTTTAATTCAATGATGATGTGATAGTTTTTGTACTTTTTGTCTAACAGTTATAAAAAGATGAAGACATTTTTATAGAAGTAAAGAAGATATAGTTCAAGAAATTATTGATTTTGAGATGGAATGATGAAAAGAAATAGTTATCACTTGAATAAATCTTTGAGCTTGGTGAAAAGAAAATACAAATGATTATAAAGATTCAAAACTTTCTGAAATTTTAGAATACATTTTAGAAAAAACTGAAATTCCAAGAATCCGCATAAGCTCTCTTGGTCCTGAATTTGTCGATGATAAAACATTAAAAATATTTGAAAACAAAAGGATACTTCCCCATTTTCATTTTTCAATTCAATCTGGAAGTTCTAATGTCTTAAAACTTATGAAAAGACATTATGATAGTGAATATATGAGGACTTTACTTAAAAAAACTAAAGAAATAAAAAGAGAAGATTGAGTTTCAGTGAGTATTTGAGCTGATCTGATAGTTGGATTTCCTACAGAAACAGAAAGTGATTTTTTAGAGACACTAGATTTAGTAAAAAATTATTGAATTACAAAAGTGCATTGATTCCCTTTTTCTGCACATAATTTTTGAGAAACAGTTCCTGCAAGTTTTTTCCCAAATCAAGTTCCTGAAAAAATTAAAAAGCAAAGAATAACAACTCTTTTAGAAGTTGCAGAAGATGTTAGAAATGAATTTATTTCTTCTCAAATTTGAAAAACTTTTGAAGTTTTAGTTGAAAGTGTAAAAGACTGAAATTTTAAATGATGGACTCAAAATTACATAGAAATAACAAATGAAAATTTTGAAGTAATTTCATGAGAAATAAAGAAAAATGAGATAGTCGTTTGAAAATTAAAAAAATAAAATTAAATGCATTAATAATAATAAATTTATATGGTAAAACTTTTAATATTAATATTTTTAACACTTATTATAAATATAAAAGTATCTTTATGATATCAAGAATTAATAAATGAAGTGTATGATTGAAAAAAAACTCAATACATAAAAGTTATTCTTGATGAAAATCACACCATTATAACTTCTTTATCTGAAGGTTGAGAAACCTTAGAAAATTTAGTATCAAAAGTTTGATGAATATCTTGAGTAAATTGAGCCTATTTTTGTCCTGAAGATTATAAACAATGTAATTGAATAAATTATTCACAAAATACTAGATTCTATAATTGAGAAAAATATTCAAAATATAAAGATGATTTATGAGCCAATTGATTATTTTGATTTGATTACAACTGAAAACCATTATTTATATTAAATAATTTTTGATATGTTGATTGAATTAAAAGAAAATATAATTATGAAAAAATAAATGAAATAAAATATTGAATAGCAAATTTTCCAGTACTTCTTTTAGAATGAGAAAATGTAGTTAATGAAAGTGAAAATATTATTGATGAAAAACAAAAAACTACCTGAATAAAATCATTTATTTGCTCAGAAAATAATGAAAAAATAATAAAAATATGAATAGTAGAAAATATAACCGTAAAAGAAATGGCATTCTTTTTACAAAAAAATCTTAATTGTTATAATGCTATAAATCTAGATAGTTGAAATTCTCTTTGAATGATTTATAAAAATAAAACTATAAAAAAGCCTTGAAGAAAAATAATGGATGCCTTCGTTGTTATTGAGAAAAAAAATGACTTACCTAAAAATTTCACAGATAAATTAGATAAATTAACACAAAACAATCCAACTATTACTAAAAAAATATTAAATAAAATTAGTATATTAAAAGAAAAATATAAAAATAATGAAAATAAATATAAATTGCTTGAAAAAATTGAAGAATATTTAAAATAAAAAAAATGTAGAAATGAACTGCACCCAACTTAGTGAAATGGAAATAAAAAATCCTTAAGTTAA
>CAYOIP010000063.1:0-5454 GCA_964404065.1 uncultured Candidatus Peribacteria bacterium | reverse complement strand
CACTTCAAGTATGAAATTTTGTATAGTAAGTTGCTAAATGTACAACAATATCTGGTGGTGTTTGTTTAAAATAACTTTCTAGGTCATTTTCACTAATAATTTTAAGATTTTTATCATCTAATAATTCTTTTATTCTTAAGTTATTAGAATTACTTCTTTGATATGAAGTTATATTATATCACTCATTAATAAGTCTTTTAAGTAGATAACTTCATATAAAACCAGTTCATCATGTTAAAAAAATATTTTTCATACTTTAATTAAAAATTAGCTTATAAAATTTAATTTAATTATAATTAAAAAGGATTATTTTTTGTAAATTCTTTAAAATTCAGATGATTTTTATCTTTATCTGAAATAATTATTTTATTTATATCAAAGTGTTTTTCCCAGTCAATATTTATATCTTTTGAATTATATAGTATTCAAGAATCTCATATTGGATTATAAAAATCATCACATTTATAAACAAATTCTGTATCATCTTCTAAAGTTAAAAAACCATGAGCAAATCATTTTGGGATAAAAAATTGTTTTTTATTTTCAGCACTTAAAATTACTCAAAACCATTTTCAAAAAGTAGGAGAGTCTTTTCTGAGATCTACTGCTACATCATAAACACTTCCTGAAATGACTCTTACAAGTTTTGATTGAGTATTTATAGTTTGAAAATGTAATCATCTCAATACTCAAGCCTTTGATTTAGAATGATTATCTTGAACAAATTCCACATCTATTCAAGCATTTGCAAATTCTTTTTTAGAATAAGTTTCCATAAAAAAACCTCTTTCATCTCAAAAAACCTGTGGTTCTATAATTATTGCTCCGTTAAGAGGTGTTTGTATAAAGTTGAACATAAAATTAATTATTATAAGTTAAATCTCTCGGCTTTCAGCCACTCCCTTTGGAAAAGGGAGATTTTTTAGTTTTTCTTTTTTTCATCTCCCTTTCTCAAAGGGAGTACCCGAAGGGGGAGGGATTAAAAAAGTGGTTACCCAATTATTTTTAATAAATATTTTCCATAATTACTTTTCATCATAGGTTTAGCTAATATTTCAAGCTCTTGCCTTGAAATCCAATTATTTAAATAAGATATTTCTTCTATACATCAGATTTTAATTCCTTGTCTTGCTTCAATAATTTGTATATAATTTGCAGCATCAAGCATACTTTCATGAGTTCAAGTATCAAGCCAAGCAAATCATCTATTCATAATTTCTACTGATAATTTTCAATCATTTAAATATTTTTCATTTACAGTTGTGATTTCTAACTCTCATCTATCAGATGGTTTTACATTTTTAGCAATATTTACTACATTATTTGTATAAAAATAAAGTCACACTACAGCAAAGTTTGATTTAGGATTTACAGGTTTCTCCTCTATAGAAACAGCATTCATATTTTTATCAAATTCAACTACTCAGTATCTTTCAGGATCATTTACTTCATAACCAAAAACCACTGATTTTCTTTCATTTTTTACTGTATTTACAGCATTTTTTAATAGAGTTCAAAATCATTGTCAATAAAATAAATTATCTCAAAGTACTAAACAAATATCATCATTTCAAATAAAATTTTCTCAAATAATAAACGCTTGGGCTAGTCCATCTGGTGATGGTTGTACTTCGTAATTAATTGATACTCACCACTTTTTCCCGTCTCATAAGAGTCTTTTAAATCATGGTTGATCTTCAGGGGTTGTGATAACTAAAATTTCTTTTATTCAAGCCTGCATTAAAACAGACATTGGATAATAAATCATCGGTTTGTCATAAATCGGCATAAGTTGTTTTGAAATTCCCATTGTTATGGGATAAAGTCTAGTTCAGCTTCATCAAGCTAGGATTATTCATTTCATAAATTATTTACTTAAATAATATTTTATAGTTTTTACAATACCATTTTCAAATTTTACTTTTGGTTCCCAATTTAATTCAGTTTTTATTTTAGTTGCATCTATTGCATAACGGACATCATGACCTTTTCTATCTTCCACAAAAGTAATAAATTCTTCACCTTTTCACATTTCTTTTAAAATAAGTTTTGTAATTTCTAAGTTTGTATATTCATTATTTCCTCAAATATTATAAATTCATTTATTTTTTGATTTAGTAAAAACCTCCCAAATAGCATCTAAGTGATCTTCTACATAAAGCCAATCTCTTATATTTGAACCATCACCATAAACTGTAACTGGTTTATTATTCTTTAGTAAATCTATAAAATGAGGAATTAATTTTTCATTATCCTGATTTGGACCATAATTATTTGAACATCTAGTTATTACATAGTTTATTCCAAAAGTTCTCCCGTATGCCTTTACAACCAAATCAGAACTTGCTTTAGAAGCACTATAAGGACTTGAGGGATTTATAGGCGTTGCTTCAGTAAAAAATCATCAGTTAGGTAAATCACCATAAACTTCATCAGTTGAAATATGATGGAATCTTTTTAAGTTGAATTTTTTATGACATTCAAGCAAGTTTTGAGTTCAAATAACATTTGTTTCTACGAATATAAAAGGATTTTTTATACTATTATCAACATGCGACTCAGCAGCAAAATGAATTATATCAGTTGGAGAATATTTTTCATAAACTTTTTCTAACGCCTCCAAATCTCTTATATCAACTTTTTCAAAAAAATAGTTTGAAGCATTTGTAACTTCTAAAGAAATATTTTCTAGTTTTCAAGCGTAAGTTAGTGCGTCAATATTTATAAAATCAATTTCTGGATATAAAAGTACATATTTGTTTAAAAAGTTTGAACCTATAAATCAAGCTCATCCGGTAATAATTATTTTTTGTTTCATAAGTTTTCTTTAAAAATTATTTTACGAAATTATATCTAAAAAACTTTTTTATCAATTTTTTCTAAGACTTTTTATTTCTGAAATAAAATATCTAAATTCTTTAAAGTTAATTATAAAAAATAAAATAAAATATAAAATTCAAATAACTCATAATATAGATATTTCAGCTAATTTACCTCATAGATTATTTAAAATTGGAACAATTTGATAAAATAAAACCACTCACACAACTGAAAATACTAATAAATTTAAGAAAATATATTTTATATCAAATCACACATCAAAATCACGCAGTTTTATTTCTGACAATACATATATCAAAATCCATCAACATCAAGTGGCTAGAGCTGCTCAAGCAACTCAAATACTTTTTATTAAAAAATAATTTAAAATTGTATTAAAAATTATTGCAATAATTATAATGTTTAGTCTTTCTTTTACTTTTCAAATTGCAGCAAAGATATTAAAATTTACTTGAAGTAAAAAATTAAAAGGCAAAAATAATGCAGAATATTGAACAATGATTCATGAAGTTAGGAATTTTTCTCAAAAAAGAATAGTTGCCATATTTTTTCAAAACACAAAGAAAAAAATTGATATAATTATAGAAAAAGCAAGAAAATTTTTTGTAAAAACTTTTTTCACAATTTTTATTTTTTCTCTTTCGTTTTTTGCATTCATTTCAGAAAAAATAGGGAAGAGAAGTCAAAATATCGGACCAAATACTAAAAATGGAATTCAAATAATACTTAAATAATTTGTATAATATCATGCATCAGTATTTCAAAGCATATAAATTATCATTTGCATGTCGATTTGACTAAGAATTGTTGCAGCTTGAGATCATAAAAAAACTAAAAGAGCATATTTAAATATTTCATTAAACATTTTTTTGTCAAAATGAAATTTTACTCAATGCAAGTATTTTTTGTAATATTTTTTTAAAAAAACTATTAGTGCAATAAACATTCAAAAATACATTCAAATTACCCAACTTAAACTATAAGTTTGAATATTTCATAAATCAAGAAAGAAAACTAAAACAACAAATGTTAAAATTGTTATCATTCTGAAAAATTCAATTATTTTTTGAGAAAATGTGTCTTGAACTGCTTGAAAAAACACACTTATTACATGATAAAAATTACTTGCTAAAAAATAAAATGC
This sequence comes from uncultured Candidatus Peribacteria bacterium, assembly GCA_964404065.1. Lineage (GTDB taxonomy): Bacteria > Patescibacteriota > Gracilibacteria > BD1-5 > UBA6164 > UBA7396. Next base: position 1,469 of record CAYOIP010000063.1, on the reverse strand, counting down.
AAAGATTTTAATAACTTCAACTGATTTTTGATCTTTAAAAAATTCTCAAGCTAAAAAATTTGCTTGAAAAAAGAAAATTAAAAAAATTATTCATCAAGTGATTATTTGTGCTCAAATCGCATATAAAAGCAAAGTTTTTACTTTATCATATCTTTTTGCTGTTATAAAATCTGGTAAAAATTTATTTAAACTTTCAGCCATTCATAAATCATTAAATGAACTTATAAGCGTCATTAAACTTATTACTCAATAAATTATTCAAACTTCATAAACTTCAAGTTCTCATGAAATAATTATTTTTATTATGTATCAAATTGGCGCAATAATAAAAGAAAAAAGATATAACCAAAATCATTTTTTTAAAAATTTTTCTGCTAAACTATTATGTTGTTCAATCATATTTTTATTAGTTAGTTTTTTACATATTACAGCTATTTATATTTTTTCAACTTTTTTCTTTACAAATATTTTTTTAAGATAAAATAAACCTAACTAAATTTTAGTTTATAACTTTATAATATGTTGTCATACTTATTTAAAATTGTTTATTTTACTTTATTTGCTTTTGTAGTAATTTTTACTTACTATTTCAAATTTAGCTTCCATGTTGAAAATTTTGATGGATATTTACCATATGTAATATCTATGATAATTTTATATTTTCTTTATAAATCATATTTTTATATTTTGTGAGAAAAAAAATTAACTTTTACTCCAATTAAAATATTTTCCTTATTTTTACTTCAACTTTTACTTTTGAGTATTTTATTTTTTTCATTAAATAATAATTCTTTTTGAATATGAATAATTTTATTCTTTAAAATATTGTTTTATTTATTTTTTCCAATTTTATTTGTTTTTACTTTTATTTCATTTTGAAAATTTTTACTTGGAAAAATTAAATCTTTTACACAGGAAACTATAATTTTTCAATTTCTTTCAAGTTTATGAGTTTGATTTTTTGTTTTCTTGTCTTTAGTTTTTATTTTTTGAGTTTGTTGATTTTATAATTTATATAGTGTATTTTGAATTTTATTTGCAATGATTTTGATTTCATATAAAGAATTTCTTTCTGTTTTAAAATCATTATTTACTTACAAAATTGAGATTAATAATGATAGTAAAGATACAATATTTTCACAAATCAATTTAAACCTACTTTCAACTGAATTTTTATTTATAGTAATTTCATTTTTAATAAGTGTAAATTTTATAAATATTGTTAGGCCAATGCCAATCGGTTGGGATGATTTATGAGTTTATATGAATTATCCAAATTTGATGTCAGCATCAAATAGTGTTTTAAATCTTTGATGAATGTATGCTTGGCAAGTTTTCAGCTGAATTTGATATATGTTATCTTGAGCTTCACAAGCATTTTTTATAAACAATATCGGTTGAGTTTTATCAGTAATTGTGATAATTTTGTCATTTTCTGACTTACTAAAATCAAATAAAAAAACTTTTAT
>CAYOIP010000062.1:0-5634 GCA_964404065.1 uncultured Candidatus Peribacteria bacterium | reverse complement strand
AGAAAAGTAGGTCATTATGATTTTTTGTAGATAAAATCAATTTGATTTCATCTTCTTCTTTTGTAGCTGTTGTTACTCAAACTCATCCTCTTCTTTGAGTTCTAAACGAGCTTGAGAGCATTCTTTTTATGTATGAATTTTTTGAAATAGTTATAACTACTTCTTCGTTTGCAATTGTATCTTTTGGATTAAATTCTCCGATTTTTGCGTTATTTACTTGTGTTCTTCTTTTATCACCAAACATATCTTTTATTTCTTCCACTTCTTGTATAACAATAGCAACAACTCTTTCAGGTTTAGCTAATATATCTTTACAATCAGCTATAAATGCTAATTTCTCAGCTAATTCATTTTCAATTTTTTCTTTTTCAAGTCATTGTAATCTTCTTAATTTCATTTCAACTATTGCTTCAGCTTGAATTTGAGATAATCCAAATGCTTTCATTAATTGTATTTCAGCATCATTATAACTTGCTCTAATTACTTTAATTACTTCATCGATATTATCTAAAGCAATTTTTAATCACTCTAAAATATGAGCTCTCGCCTCAGCAATTTTTAATTCATAAATAGTTCTATTTGTAACTACTTGTTTTCTATGATTTATAAACTCAACTAGTATTTCTTTTAAATTATGTAATTTTGGTTGTTTTCCTGCTTCTCAAAGTGCAATCATATTATAACCAAAACTTGTTTGAAGTGGAGTTAATTTATATAATTGGTTTAGAATTTTTTTAGGAAATGCATCTTTTTTTAGTTCAACAATAACTCTTACTCAATCTTTATTTGATTCATCTCTTACATCATTAATTCATACAATTATTTTTTCTCTTACAAGATCAGCTATTTTTTTAACAAGTCATTCTGCTTTATTTACTCAATAAGGAATTTCTGAAATATTTATATATTTTCTTCATTTATTATTTTCCTCAATATTTGCAACTCATCTCATAATTACACTTCATCTTCAAGTTGAATAAGCTGTTAATAATGCTTCTTTATCATAAACTATTCATCCAGTTGGGAAATCAGGTCATTTTACAAATTCCATCAAATCTTCAACTGTAACTTCTTCTTCATTTGGAACTTTTAAAAGGTAGTTAATAGCGTCACAAAGTTCTCCTAAATTGTGTGGAGGGATATTTGTAGCCATTCAAACTGCGATTCACATTACTCAGTTCATAAGTAAGTTTGGAATACGGTTTGGAAGTACTGATGGTTCTTGTTTTGTAGTATCAAAGTTATCTCTAAAAAGTACTGTTTCTTTTTCAATATCAGAAAGCATAAATTCTGCTAATTTCGTCATTTTTGCTTCAGTATATCTGTATGCCGCAGCTCCATCTCAGTCCATAGAACCGAAGTTTCATTGACCGTGAACTAAAGGATATCTCAAAGAGAAATCTTGAGCCATACGTACCATAGCTTCATAAACTGAACTATCACCATGTGGATGGTAGTTTCAAAGTACATGTCAGACTACTGTTGCTGATTTTCTAAATTTTGCTCCAGCTCTTAAACCTTGTTCGTGCATAGAGTAAAGAATTCTTCTATGAACTGGTTTTAATCAATCTCTTACATCTGGAAGAGCACGGGATACGATAACACTCATCGCATAATCAAGATAACAAGTTTCCATTTCATCGTTGATGTTTCTGTTTATATCTCATTCATAAACTATTCATGTTGGAACTGCTAGAGTAGTTTGTTCTCAAGCTTCAGTCTCAGTCTCATTTTCTTGAGATTGATTTTCATCTGAACCTTCATCATTTTCTAGTCCTTCTGGGTCTAAATTTTCGTTTTCTGACATTGTCTAAAATTTTAGTGATAAAATACTTTCTAAATATATTTATTTTTGTTATTTTAGCAAGAGAAAATATGCGTTTTTTTGTGGTTTTTAAGGGAAAATTTTATGGAAAATAAAAAACTCGCTTAAATTTAAGCGAGTTTTTTGGAGAGGTGGGAGAATTGGCTTGTGTGAGAGGAAAGATTTTTTAGATTTTTTGAAATATAAAAAGATGTTCATGCATGATAAGTAAAAAATTTGCCTGCTTTGATTTATTTACCCAAAATCAAGTTGCTTTACAATTATGTTGTTGTTTAATAATATCTTCTTTTAGTTTAAATCACACATCTAAAAATGTTTGCATAACTTTAAAAGCCATAGGAATATACATTTTTTGTCTTCTTGTATCTCAGATTAAAACTGCACAATATTTTCAAGGTTTCAAAACTCTAAAACTCTCTAAAGCTACTTTTTTCATTTCATTACAAAATTTATCTATATCGTGAATATTTGATAAATCTTCTTTTATGAGTCATTCACTATATTTTATTATATCAGCATATGGTGGATGCATAAGCACAAAATCAATACTTTCATTAAGTATTTCATCTTTTTTATCTCTTGCATCTCAATACTTCACTTCTATTTTTGGAGAAGATTCACTTTCAAACTCTATCAAACTTTTTGTTAATTTAATAGCATTTGGATTTATATCATAGCAATATAAATTTCTATTCAAAAGTTTTGCTTCAATAGCTGTAGTTCATCCTCAAATCATAGGATCAACTAAAGTGTCTCCCTCGAGTGAGTATCTTTGTATAAGATTTCTCACAACTTCAGGAGACCAATTTCATCTATATTTGCTATTATGTGTAGCCCGATTTCATCTGCGAGGAAATGACCAAACTGTTGAACATTCTAGTTCAAAGTTTTATATTTTTTTATTAATTCTAAAACCTCTTCAAAAGCTTCTTTTTTTCATCAGAAAAATTCATTTTCTCAATATTCTAAAATCTTTACACTTTCTGTTAAAGTTTCTTTATATAATTTTCTGTATCATTTTGCTAGATTTTTTACTTCTTTTTCTAAATTTTCGTTTATTATCTTTTCTATAAATCATTTTGACATCAATCTCAAAGTTTCTTCGTCTAAATTTTGTAAATTTTCCCAAAGTTCAAAAGTTTGATAAATTTCATCTTCTTCTATATTTTCCCATTCTTCAGGTTCTATTTCTACAAAATCATCATCTTCTGGAGTATATTCTTGGCAAACTACCAAGAATGGAAAGTAAAAATTGGGATTATTATACAAATATTTTAAAATTGTTATTGCAAGTTCTCTAGAGATTTTCATAGTCATAAAAGTTATAAATTAAAACTATTATGATCTATTGATTTTTTGGTAGAAGTCAAATTTAAAATTTATAAAAGTCTATAATTTCCTTTTCAATCAATAAATTCTAAATATCAATTATCTCTTAATTTTTGTAATTGTTGTCTAATCTTATCTTTTATAAAATTATTATTTGGATATTTTAATTGTAATTCATCTAAAAAAACATCTAATTCTTTTAAGTGAAATTCTCTTTTATTTAACTTCTCAATACAAATCATTATATCAAAAATCCATCATTTTGAACTAGTTTTTTCTTCTTCAAGAAATTTTATTTTTTCCCACTCTTTCAATATTTCAGTTCTTGTTTTATATGTACCATTTGAAATATAGTGTATTTTTCAACTTTCAGGAATTTTATCAAACATGATATTTCATCAAGTCCATAATCTAGTAGTTCAATTTTTTTGCTTAACTTTTGATGTATTTCTTTTTTTGATAATCTCAGGAATAAAGAAATATTTAGGAACAACTAAAAAATTTTTAATTGTATAATCCTCAGCATATTTCAAAACAAACAAGTGCATTGGATTATTAGTCATTTCTTTTATCATAACATCATAAGCTCCTCAGAGAATAGTATTTCATAAATTTCATTTTGAACTTTTTAGTTCAAAATTTTCCTTACAATCTCTACAAAATAAATCATTAACTGGTTTATCTATTTTATGTTGTATTAAAGCACTTCAGCAAATAGGGCAAAAAATATTGTTTGCAACCCAAAACTCACTAAGCTTTTTTATAGCTTGTGTTCATCAAACTTTTTTACCATCAGCAACTGGATGATTTGGAATTAAATATGGCATAATACTATTTTAATAAATCAATAATTTGCTCATCAATATTAATAGATTCCCTCTTTCTGTAAAATAAATATTTTCTTATTACATTAAAACATTCTTCAATATTTTCAAGATGTGAGTCAGCAAAAGTAATTATATTTATTTTATTTCTTTGAAAAAAATCATTTCTTTTAGCTACTTCTTTTTCCCATTTTTCTTTTAATTCTTTATTATGTTCTACTAACTTTTTATCTTTTCATGATATTGACATATGTGATGATTGAGGACTTAATTCAAATCATACATATTCTTCAGAATAAGGATTAAATATTGTAAAATCTAATCTATGTCAATGCTTACTTGATAATCATCAATATCTTAATTCTGGAATCAATAAAGGTTCATCATTAGCATTTTTAGATTGTTTTATGTAGTCAATATATTTATCATAAATTGCTTTCTCATAGTCAGATTTAGAAAGATGTCTTAAAATATTCTCATAAAAATCTATAAAATCATTCAATCAAGAAAAATTTTTAATTTTATTTGTATCTGGATTTATTATTCAAGTACTTAATATATGTCATATAGTCCAATACTCAAAATTAACCCTTCTCATCTCACTTTTATCATTTTCCCATTTTCCATTTTCAAATCTTGGAGAAATAAATAGACCCCAAAACATATTACTATCTCAAAACCAAATTTCTCTCAATTCTTCACTTGGCTTAAGTCTTATTCTTTCATTATAATGCTCATAGAAATTCTTTTCTAATAACTTAATTATATAATTTTGTAATTCCTTATAAGCAAATAATTCCTTTAATAAATATTTCTTATTTTCTCAATATTTAGCACTCTTAATCTCCCACTCTTCAGCTTTAACTTTTAATCATTTAATCCAACAACTTAAATATTCTTTAAAATCATCAAACCTAGAATTAACTAAATCTATAAATTGAATTGTTGCTGAATTTTTTGTCATTACCAGTCAATGCAAACTATTAACTCATTCTCTTTTATCTCACATACTATCAGTAACCTTTGAATATAATTCTAATATTTTAGGTCTAAGTAATCTTAATTCTTTATCTATTTCTATTACTTTATTTTTTATATCTTTATCTAAAGTTTTCATTTAATTTCAAAAGTTAAAATTTAAACCTCTTTTTTAATTCCTTTTCATTTTACAATAACTTCATAATATTCTAATCAATTTTTTATATTCTTTTCATTTTCTAATACTTCATGTATTTTATTTATGTTTTCTTCACTTAAATCATCAGAATAACTAACATATATTCATTCTAATTCATAATACCTAATTATTAAGACTTCTGGAAATTTTGTCATAATATTATAAATGAAAAATTAAAGTATTTTTTAAAATTACTCATCATAAACTTTACTCACATTTTATCTAGTTTTATACAAGTGTCTCTTAATTTTATTTGCATATTTCTTCCAAAACCACTTTCGTTATAACTTGTAAAATTTGCTGTATCACTCAAAGTATCATAAGGAGGATCAAAATAAACAAAATCTCAGCCTTTAGCATTTTTTAAAACTTGCGTAAAACTTTGCAATTTTATAATTGCTTTTGTTTCGTTTAATAACTTTGAAGTATTTAAAATATTTTCTTCCTGAACAAAATCAGGGTTTTTATATGCACCCATT
>CAYOIP010000061.1:0-5665 GCA_964404065.1 uncultured Candidatus Peribacteria bacterium | reverse complement strand
GTAGGGGTAGGTCTTGTGCCTACCCAGAAAAATCTTTTCAATGAACTTTTCCAAACTTCTATAAAAAATCAATTAACAAATAATATTTTTAAATATTCAAATCAAGAATTTGATTATATAGAAGAGTTTTTAGAAAGCTATAAACTTTCTCCAACTGATTTGAATTTATTTTTAGAAGATCCGCTAAAATTTTTACAAAATGTAATTTTTAAATATCCGTTTGTAGATAATGATGCAACAATCTTTTGAAAAGTTTATCATAGAGTTTTGGAGCTTTTTTATCTGAAATATAAAGAAAATAAAGTTTTGGAAGATGTTTCTTATCTAACTTCTACTTTTGAATTACTCTTAAAAAAGGAAGTTTTACCACCAGAAAGTTATGAAAAATTACTGGAAAAATGAATTACCTGATTGAAATGATTTTACGAGACTTATAAAAATAATTTGAGAGAAGTTATTGCTTTAGAGTATAATTTTAGACCAAAATGACTTCAGTTTGAAAATATTCCAATTACTTGAAAAATAGATAAAATTGAATTAACCTCAGCCCTAACCCCTCTCCTTTGAGAGGAGAGGGGAAACTCTCCTTCTCCTATCAAAGGAGAAGGAGTCGGAGGATGAGGGCTTCAATTAGCATTTTTCAAAGAAATAGTTGCAATAATTGATTATAAAACTTGAAAACCAAAATCACTCTCAGAAATAAAATGAATTGATAGAGATGGAAACAAAAAACCAAATGAATGAAAATATTTCAGACAACTTATGTTTTATAAATTACTTTGTGAATTAGATAGTGAATTTAGTTCAAAATATGATATATGAAGTTTGGCTTTGGATTTCGTAGAATGAAGAGACTGAGAATATAAATACATAGAAGTTTCTTATAATGAAAATGATTTTGAATATTTTAAAAATGAGCTTATAGATTCTCGGAAAAAGATATCAAACATAGAATTTTGGAAAGAAATTCTAAAATAAGTTTGACAAATATAAAAATATAATTATAAGATAATTGTTTTACATTTTATTTTTTAATTTTTGTTTTATGAGAATGGATGTAGTTCAATTTGCAGTTTGAGATAAATATACTCCTTGAGTTGATTATTGAGTAGATGTTAATACTTGAAGATTTTGGGTTGCTACTGAAAAGATTTGAGATGATATTTCAGAGGCAATATCTAAATTATCAGTAAGAAGTTAGTTTTTGCAAAAACAAAAACTTGCAATAAAAAATATATAGACTAAAATAAAGTTTGTTAAATTTTTAACAAACTTTATTTTTTAAATTTATTTTATGAATAAATCCAAAAAAATCTTATCTTGAATATTACTTTCAAGTTTAATATTATGAAATTTTAGTTTTTCTTATGCTTCAAGCGATATCTCTACTTTTCCAACTACAGAAGAAAAAACAAAAGTTGAAGCTGAGGTTTTAAAACTTCAATCAAATATTTATAATAATTCTAAAACATATTTAGAAAAATTGACTTCAGATTTCCAAAAACTTACAAATTATGAAGAATCTTGAAACTCAAAAATAGAATTTATGATGAATCAAGATATGTTTTGAAGCTGAAATTTTAATATGAGTTTAGATAATTATAAAGTTAAAAATGCTACTTTAGACAGCGAAGTTTCTGCTGATACAAAAGTAAATGCAAAATATTCACCAGTTTATTGAACTTGATTTGAACTTGATTTAAGTTCGTTTGCTTCTATGATTTCTAAAGACGGAGAAGTTTATGCTTTACTAAAAGATTTAGATTTCAAGGTTACTGATGAAAATATGCAAAAAGTTTTAGAAGAGTTAAAAAAACAATACTCTGATAATAAATATATCAAATTTCCAAGTGATGAAAATTCTAAAATGATGTTTGAATACATAAAAAATTTTAGTTTAGGAAATTTTTACTCTCAAGCTGAAACTGTTTTATCTGTGCCACTTTTAACAACTTATAAGAAAGACTGAAATAAATATTTACTAGTTCCAACAAAATACGCTTGTGACACTTATTTTGAACTAGATAAAAAGTTTAATTCTTCAAATTATTGGTATGAACCAAGAGATTGTTCTGAGAGTATTTATAAATCTTTTATAAAAGAATTTGTTAAAACTTGAGAATTATATCTAACTTTAGGTGATGAAAATACACTTTGATATTACGCCATAAAAGATGATACAACGATTGATTTTTCGCTAAATTATGATGAAAAAAATATTTCAAAAGTTGATTTAATTGTTACTCCAGACCAAACAAAATATAAAAATGAATGATTTAATTTTCATTTTGCATCAAAAGAATATTTAAAATATATTTTGAATGTGGATAATTGAAAAACTTTTATAAATTTTGACTCAGAACTTGATGAAAATAATAACTTTAAAGAAGTTAGTTCAAATGTAGTTTCTGACGTTATAAAATGAGCATTATCTTTAAAAAATAATAAAATAACTTGATTTTATACTGTTAAACAAAAATGATATGATTATACTTCAGATAATTGGGATTATGTGTTAAAAAATGTTTATTGAGTAAAAATTACTTGAACTACATCTTCTACAAATGAATTAAAAAATCTAGATATAAAATTTGCTTGAGTTGATATAAAATCTAAAAATGTATTTTTGAAATGAAAAACTTCTTACAGTAATTGAGATTTTTCTATAAAACTTTCTTCTAATAGTGAATATTCTAGTTTTGACTTTAGTTGAAAATGATATATTACTTCAAGATATTTTAAACTAAATTCTAGTTTTACGGCAACTCAAAAAACTTATGATTATTATGCTGATACTCAAGATAGAGATAAAAAATATACTTGAAGACTTGATATGGTTTTAAATACTCAAGAAAATAAAGATGATTTAGATTTTAATCTAGTTGTAAATGAATGAAATAAAGATATTTTGAAACTTTATATGTTTAATAAATGACAAAGAATTTATAAAGATGATGTAATAATTGAAGCGCCAAACGATGCAAAAGATTTTGATATGAGTGAATTTGAGAATATGAATTATTAAAAAAATATCTGGAATTTTCCAGATATTTTTTTACTTTAAAAGTTCAATACTTAAAGGATATTCATAATCATCTCAAGCTATATGTTTTATAAATCATAATATTAAAATAACAAACCAAGTTATTGCAACTAACGGCATAAGTAGAAATCAAATTAACACAAACATTAAAACAAAAGCAATTCAAAAATATACCCAAAAACTTAAGTTAAAGTTTATGATATGATAACAAACTTTTTTGGTTTTTTCATCTAAATTATTAGATAAAAGTAAAAATCAAATCACAAGTAAAGTTCATAAAATTCATCCGGAAATGATATTTCATGCAAAATGCAAAATTCAAACAAGTTTTATGTTTTCTTCTTGAGTTTTTGTTTCCATAATTTTTTATTTATATATTAAAGTAATTTTATTATAATTTTTTTCTAAATAAATCAATCTTTTGACTAAAAGTTTAAAATTTATACAATACAAAAGTTATTAAAATTAATTAAAATATGATAAATACACAAGAAATAATTGATAAAGTAATTTTTGCTGGAATACTTGATAAAAATCTTACAAAAGATAAATTTCATAAAATAAAAAATGAAATTTATAAAACATACAAACTAGAAAAACCACTTCCTTCAACTCAAATAATTGATAGATATAATGAACTTGTGAAACTTTGAAAAGTTGAAAGCAGTGATATATTTAGAAAAGTTATTAGAAAAAGATGAGTAAGAAGTTTATCTTGAGTTACTGTAATTAGTCTTTTGACTAAGTTTTTTGGTTGTCCTGGGAAATGCATTTATTGTCCAACTTTTGAAGATTTACCAAAATCATACATACCAAATGAACCAGCAGTTCAAAGAGCTCAGTTAAATGAATTCGATCCAATTTTGCAAATTCATAATCGTTTAAGAGCTTTAGAAGTAACAGGTCACAAAATAGAAAAAAATGATGTTAGAATTATTGGTTGAACTTGGTCTGTTTATCCTAAAGCCTATAGAGATGAATTTATAAAATGAATATATGATGCTTTTAATACTTATGATGAGATGAAAGATTATATAGAAGATACAGATTTATCTAGTGATAAATTTGCAAGTTTTAAACTAAAAGCTTGATATTGACTAAAAAAATCAAAATCTTTAGAAGAAGCTAAAAAATTAAATGAAACTTCTCGTCTGAGAGTTATAGGAATTGCAATAGAAACTCGTCCTGATTGGGTAACTCCTGAAGAAATAAAATCACTTAGAGAATACTGAGTTACAAGAGTAGAAATCGGTTACCAAACTACAATTGATGAAATTAATGAACTAAATAAGAGATGACATGGAAACGCTGAAAGTATAAAAGCAACTAAAATGTTAAAAGATGCTTGATTTAAAGTTGTTGCTCATATGATGCCAAATTTGCTTGGATCAACTCCAGAACTTGATAGAAAAGCTTTGAGAGAAGTTTTTGAAAATCCTGACTTTAGACCCGACGAGCTAAAAATTTATCCAATGGTTGTTACAGATAAAGCAGAACTTACTCAAATTTGGAAAGACTGATGATTTAAACCATATGATGACGAAACACTCATCAATCTCACAGCTGACTTAGAAGAAATGATTCCAGAATATGTCAGGCTCAATAGAACTTATAGAGATATTCCAGCAAGTGAAATACTAGCCGGAAGTCACTTAAGTAATTTGAGACAACTTGTAGAAGAAAAATTAGCTAAAAGATGAGTAAAACTTGTTGATATAAGACATAGAGAAATAAAAGACAAAAAAAATGATCCTAAAAATGCTACTATTCATACTTTTGAATATGAAGCAAGTGAGTGAAAAGAGTATTTTATAACTTTTGAAGATAGGGAAGATAGAACAATTTTTTCACTTTTAAGACTTAGATTACCCAAAATAGATGAAAATAATAAATTATATGAGTTATTACCAGAATTAAAATGAGCAGCTTTAATTAGAGAAATTCATACTTTTTGAGATCAATTAAGTATAGGTGAAGCTTGAAGCGTATTTGGGCAACATCTTGGTTTTGGGAAAAAACTTATTGAAGAAGCTGAAAATATAGCTAGAATTGCTTGATATAAAAAAATGGCAGTTATTGCTTGAGTATGAGTTAGAGGATACTATGAGAAAAGATGATATCACTTAGAGTGAGAATATATGGTAAAAGAAATATAAAAAAACTGCAAATTGCAGTTTTTTTAGTTTAAAGTTCTTAAATCTATAACTTCATTTCATATAGCAATTTGAGTAATATTTAACCATCATTTTGCATAATTTCTTAAATTATCAAATTGTTTAATATTTTTTATAGATATTTTTGTTTCATTTGAAAATCAAACAGAGTAATTTATATTAATTTCTTTTCATTCTTCTAAAGAGCTTAATATTATTCCTCTTATTTTATCTAATTTTTCAGAATAACCAGTAATTTCTAATAATAAGCTTTTAACTTGTTCAGTTGTTTGTATTAACGCTCAAGGAGCAGTATTTCATCAATTTGATAAATGATTTTCGATAGGTGTATTCATAATTAATTTTTAGTTTATAAATTAAGACGACAATCTATTTATTTTTTATTAAATGTCAAAACAAAATTTGACAAAAAAAATAAAAGTATATTATAAAAAAAATACTTACATGA
>CAYOIP010000060.1:0-5895 GCA_964404065.1 uncultured Candidatus Peribacteria bacterium | reverse complement strand
TAACTCAGTCCAATGTATGTTAAAAGATAAAAATCAATGAGCTAGTGCTACAAAATGAGAAATAGTAAATATAAAATGAAAAGTTTCTTGAAAAATGATGAATATTTTAATTAATGATTGTGAAATTCTAAACTAAAAAAATCTCTAAGCTTTTGCTTAGAGATTTTTTCTTTAAAACTGTTCATTTAATTTTAATTTATTTTGATAAAACATTCTGCTACTTGAAACTCAGTATCTTTGAGCTGCAATTCTATCGATTCACATACCGAATGCAAATCCTGAATAAACTTTTGGATCAACTCAGCAAAATTCTAATACTTTTGGATGAACCATTCAAGCTCAAAGTAATTCTACCCATCCAGTTCCTGAACACATAGAACATCATTTTCAAGCACATATTTGACAACTTACATCTATTTCAGCACTAGGCTCAGTAAATGGAAATATACTTGGTCTAAATCTAAGTTCAGTTGTTTCTCATAAAAGCTTTTTCATAACTGTATCTAAAGTCCATTTTAGATCTCAAAAAGTTACTCACTTTCAAACAACAAGTCATTCTAATTGATAAAAATTACAAGTGTGTCTTGCATCTTCTTGTTCATATCTAAATACTCTTCATGGAACAATTATTTTTACAGGAAGTTCTCATTTCACCATAGTTCTTATTTGAACTGGAGAAGTGTGAGTTCTTAAAAGATGTTTATCTCAAACTTTTTTGTCTTTATTTATTTCATCGCTTATCCAAAATGTATCCCAAACATCTCTTGCTGGATGATTATCTGGAATATTTAGTTTATCAAAGTTAAATTCTTCAGTTTCTATTTGTGGTCAATCTTCAACTTTAAATCATAGAGAAATAAAAATATCTTCTAAAATTTTACTAGTTAGAGAAATTGGATGAAGATGTCCTTTATTTTTTGAAGGAAATTCCAGTGTTACATCTATCTTTTCAGATTCTGCGATTTTTGAATAATTTGCATTTTCAATCTCAATTTCTTTTTTTTCGTTTTCAGATTTAATAAACTCTTTTAGTTCGTTTGCTAGCATTCAAACATCTTTTCTATCAGATTCTGATAGATCTTTTAGTCATTTAAGTATTTCATTTAATTGTCATTTTTTTCAAAGTAAATCATCATTTAGAGCTTTTAAATCTTCTAAAGAGTTTATATTTTGTAATGCATTTAAAAAATATTGTTTTAATTCATTAATTTTGTTTTTCATAAAATAATCGTTAAAAATAATTTTGCATAATATACGCAAAAATCAAGAGAAATCAAAAAAAATATTTTCTTTTGACAATTGAAACTTTTTTTATAAAATGTTCGGGCTATTTATTTGTCTTATATAAGACTAATGATAAGTTTTTTGAAGAGGTTAAGTTAAACGGTATTTGTCGAGTACTAGTTTAACCTCTAACTTTTTATATTTTAATTTATTTTAACATGGCTTGATTATTAGCTACAAAGCTAGAAATGACAAGAATAGTTAAAGCAAATGATTTTGTTCCTGTAACATTACTTCAAGTTCCTACTCTAAAAGTAGTTGCAGTTAAAACAAAAGAAACAAGTGGTTATAATTCACTTGTAATCTGAGTTTTAAAAGAAGGAAAAGAAGGAAAGTTAGTTGAAGGAAAAAAATCATTAAATTTTGCAGACTTTTCTAAAATAAAAGAACTTCCTCTAAATGATGAGGAAATTTCAAAATTTAATACAGGTGATACAATCACATTAGATGTATTAGATTGAGTAGAACAAGTTGAAATTACTTGATTCTCAAAATGAAAATGATTTACCTGAGCTATGAAAAGACATAATTTTCATGGATGATTGGCAACTCACGGTTCAAAATTCCATAGAGCACTTTGATCTATCGGTAACAGAAAACCAAGAAGAACTCATAAAGGTAAAAAAATGCACTGACATATGTGAGATGTTCAAGTTACTCTAAAAAAAGTTCCTGTTGAAATCTTGAATAAAGATTTACAAGTATTTGGTGTAAAATGACCAGTTCCAGGAGCTAGAAACGCTTTAATATCTATAAAATTTTAAATCTTTAATTTATACTAAATGGAAACTAAATTATTAAATCAAGAGGGAAAAGAAATTGGAACTGTTGAATTAAACGAATGAGTATTTGGTGTTGATATAAACGAAGGTTTAATACATAGAGCTTTAGTGTATCAATTATCAAATGCTAGACAAGTTGTTGCTCATACTAAAACAAGAGCTGACGTAAGATGATCAACAAGAAAAATATTTAAACAAAAATGAACATGACAAGCCAGAGCTTGAGGAAATAGATCTCCTATAAGAATCTGAGGTTGAGTAGCTTTTGGTCCAAGAAATACTGTAAATTTCACAAAAGCAATGAATAAAAAAGAAAGAAGATTAGCTTTATGTTCAGTTTTATCTTCTAAAGTAAAATCTAATAATGTTTTAGTATTAGATACAATTAAATTTAAAGAAATTAAAACAAAAAATATGGAAGCTGTATTAAATGCAATTCCATATACAAAAAATGTTTTACTTGCATTAGCTTGAAGAAATGAAGTTGTTGAAAAATCAGCAAGAAATATTCCACAAGTTAAAGCATTAACAGTTGATTATTTAAACATAAAAGATCTTTTAAAATATACAACTTTAGTATTATTAAAAGATTCTGTGGAAAAATTAAATAATTTAAGATAATTAAAATATAATTAATTTATACTATGAGATTATTTGATATAATTAAAAAATCTATTGTTACTGAAAAATCATCAGCTCAAGAATTAAAAAATTGAACTTATGTTTTAGAAGTTTCAGATGATGCAACTAAAATAGATATTAAAAAAGCTATTTTAGATATATACTGAGTTTCAGTTTCTTCTGTTAGAGTTTCAAACACTAGAGAAAAATTTAAACAAGGTAAAAAAGGAATGGTAGTTAGAAAAAGATCTTCTAGAAAAGCATATGTAACTTTAAAAGATGCAAATGCAAAAATAGATTTTTCTAATATTAAAATTTAATTTAAAAATTAATTTTTAAAAAATGTGAATTAAAAAATTTAAACCAACAACTCCTTGAAGAAGAGCCATGACAGGTAATACTTTTGAAGAAATTACTACAATGACTCCTTACAAATCTCTTACTGTAACATTGAAAAAACATGCAGGTAGAAATAACTCATGAACAATTACAGTTAGACATCAAGGATGAGGACATGCAAAAAAATATAGATTAGTGGATTTTTACTTCCATGATAAAAAATCTATTGAAGCTAAAGTTGAAACTATAGAATATGATCCATATAGAACAGCTTGGATTTCACTTATTTGTTATAAAGATGGTGAAAGAAGATATGTTTTAGCTCATAAAGATATGAAAGTTGGGGACAAAATTGTAACTGACGAAAAAGCTCCACTTGTTTCTGGAAACAGACTTGAAATAGGAAATATACCAGTTTGATTATCAATTTTTAATCTAGAATTAATTGTTGGACAATGAGCTGCATCTGTTAGATCTGCTTGAAGTATGGCAACAATTGTTTCACAAGAATGAGAATATACTCAAGTTAAAATGCCTTCAGGAGAAATAAGACTTGTTCATAAAAAATGTTATGCAACTTTAGGTCAAGTTTCAAATCCGGATAATAATCAAATTGTTATTGGTAAAGCCGGAAGAAATAGACACATGTGAGTAAGACCAACAGTTCTATGAAAACAAATGAATCCTGTTGATCATCCACACTGAGGTTGAGAAGGGCATAATCCAATCTGATTAAAAGCTCCTAAAACTCCATGGTGAAAAATAGCTCTTGGTAAAAAAACTAGAAGCAAGAAAAAATTCACTAATAGATGGATTTTAAGAACAAAAAAAGGTAAATTAATGGTGTAATTTATATAATTTAAATTTTTAAATAAAAACTACTATGGCAAGAAGTTTAAAAAAATGACCTTATATAGATGAAAGACTTGTAAAAAAAGTAGAAAAATTAAATTCTGATGGTAAAAAAACAGTTATAAAGACTTGGTCTAGAGCTGCAACAATTATTCCAGAATTTGTTGGACATACTTTTTGAGTTCATAATGGTAAAGTTCATACTCCAGTTTTCGTTACTGAAGATATGGTTGGACATAAATTATGAGAATTTTCATTCACAAGAACTTTCAGAGGTCACTCTTGAAATAAATAATATTTGGAATTTTAGATAAAACTAAATTCTAAAATACTTAACTTAATAATTATTTTAAATTTATGAAAGCTTATTGAAAAAATATAAGAATTTCTCCTAAAAAATTAAGAGTTGTAGCTGAGATTGTTAGAAACAGACCAGCTACTTGGGCTTTAAACTTTTTAAAGTTCGCTCCAAAAAAATGAGCAGATATTCTTTACAAAGTTTTACACTCTGCAGTTAGTAACGCAGAGAAAAATAACTCTCAAGATGTAAGTAATTTATATATAGATCAACTAGTTATAACTAAATGAATTGTATATAAAAGATGACAACCAATCTCAAGATGAAGAATGCATCCAATTCTTAAAAGAACATCTAATATTAGATTAGAGTTACAAGTAAAATAATTTAAATTTTAATTTTTTTAGTCTATGTGACACAAAGTTAGTCCACAAGCATTTAGAATACCTTATATTAAAAATTGGTCAGCAACTTGGTTTGCAGATAAAAAAGAATACGCTAAATCTTTATTAGTTGATAATAAAATTAGAGCAATCTTAAAAGTTCAATTTAAGGACATTCCAACTGGAGATGTTATAATTTCTAGAAATGATAAAGAGGTTTTGGTTACAGTTTATACTGCTAAAACAGCATTAATTCTTGGAAAAGAAGGAGAAAATGTAACTTCAATAGAAGATACACTTTCTAAAAAAACTGGATCAAAAGTTAAATTATCAGTAAAAGAAGTTAAAAATCCAGACTTAAATGCAAAAATCGTTTGATTTATGATTTCAAATCAAATTGAAAAAAGAATGCCTTATAAAAGAGCAATCAAACAAGCTATGTCAAAAGCTATTGAAAAATGAGCAAAATGAATAAAAGTTAAAGTTTGATGAAGACTTAATGGTGCTGAAATTGCCAGAAAAGAAACTTTTAAAGAAGGAAATATTCCAACTCAAACAGTTAGAGCTGATATTGATTATACAACATCAAGAGCAGAAACAGTTTATGGTACAATCTGAATAAAAGTATGGATTTATAAATGAGATATTTTCAAAAGAAAATAATAATAAATTTGACTTTTAAAAAATTTTTATATACTTAATTAAGTTTTTATGTTACAACCTAGAAAAGCTAGATATAGAAAAACTCATAGATGAAGACTTAAATGACTTGCTGTCAGAGGTTCTACTATAAGTTTTTGAGAATATGCTTTAAAAGCTGTTACAAGATGATTTATAACTTCTAGACAAATTGAAGCTGCTAGAAGAGCTATGGTTCGTCAAATAAAAAGATGAGGTAAAATCTGGATTAGAATTTTCCCAGACAAACCTTATACTACAAAACCTTTGGAAGTTCCAATGGGTTGAGGTAAATGATCTTTGGAAATGTTTAGAGCTCCTGTAAAACCTGGTAGAGTGTTATTTGAAGTAACATGAGTTACACCAGAAGATGCAAGGGAAGCTTTTAGACTTGCTTCTTACAAATTACCTATTAAGACTAAAATATTAGTTGATTAATAAATTTAAAATGAAACAAATAAAAGATTTAAGAAAATTAGAATTAGCTGATTTACAAAAAGAATTAGTTTCTTCTAAAAAATCATTGTTTGAACTAACAATGAAGTTAGAATTAAATGAATTAAAACAAACTCATTTAATTAGACCATTAAGAAGATATATAGCTGCCTTAAAAACAGTAATGAATGAAAAAACTATTTAATACTCTTTAAGTTTTAAA
>CAYOIP010000059.1:0-5943 GCA_964404065.1 uncultured Candidatus Peribacteria bacterium | reverse complement strand
TATTTTACTTTATGAAATAATGGATTTTTTAGGGATAGTTGTTCATTATTATCTAAAAAAGATTGTTTATCAGCAAGTAAATCTGATTTAAGTAGTTTTGCAAATTTTTGGGATAAAACAAAATATGGTTATGAAATACTTGACTTATATAAAGTAAATTGAAACTTTGATAATAAAAATGTTTATTGTGTTAAGTATAAATATAAATTAAGGTATGATACAAGTGATAATTTTATAACTGAAACATTTAATTATACAACTGATATAATTGATTGAGTTGAGGAAATAAATTGAAGGTTTTGTGAAAAAATTGAAAAAGGATGAAAAAAAGTAAAATGCCCATTTGAATTAGATAATTATTATTGCAATTAAACTTGCTTAAAACACAAAAATTAATAAACTTTAGACATAATTTATTTTATGTCTTTTTTTATGAAAAAAATTAGAAAATGTGTTATCCCAGCAGCTTGAATGGGAACTAGGTTTTTACCAGCAACAAAAGCTCTACCTAAGGAAATGTTTCCTATAATTGATAAACCTGTGATGCAGATGCTTGTTGAAGAGGCAATCTCTGCTTGATGTACAGATATAATAATTGTTACTTGAAGAAGCAAAAGAGCAATTGAAGATCATTTTGATTCAAACTTTGAGCTTGAAGAAAGGCTTGATAAATCAGGAAAGTTTGATTATTTACAAACAGTAAAATGATTAAATAATATTGCAAATATAGTTTATGTAAGACAACCTTATCCAAAATGAGATGGGGAAGCAATTTTAAGAACTAAAAATCTTGTTTGAGATGAGCCATTTTTAGTATTATTTTGAGATGATATTATAGATAATGAAGTTAGTGCTGCAAAGCAGTTAGTTGAAACGTTTTATAGAAAATCAAACCCAGTTATTGCAACTATTCCAGTTAGTGATAAAGAAGTAAGTAGCTATTGAATAATTGAAGCTAAGGAACATGAATGAGATACTTTTTCTGTTGGAAAATTTTTAGAAAAACCAAAATCAAGTGAAACTAAATCAAGATCTTGAGTTATATGAAAATATGTTTTAACTCCAGATATATTTGATTATCTTGAAAAAGCTCCTCAGTGAAAAGATTGAGAATTAAGATTAGCTGACGCTTTTGAATTAATGAGAAGGGAAAAAGATATTTATGGGTTAGATATAAAATGAACTAGATATGATACTTGATCAAAAATTTGATTTTTAAAAGCAACTGTAAATTATGCTTTAAAAAATGATGAAATAAAAGATGAGTTTAAACAATATTTATGTGAAGTAGTTTCTTTATTTGATAAAAAGTAATTTATGATATTTATTAAAATATTTTATGCTTTACTTTTGATTTCAATATGATATTTTATTTTAAAATACAGAAAAATCGTAAAATCTTGGACTTGAAATTTTGTATGGGCAGAAAGATACCTTTGAAGTTGATGAACTTATTTAGTTTTGATATTACTTTGACTGTTTTTGATATTTTGGTGATTTTTATATCCATTCGGGTGACTTGAGGTTATCTTCTGAGTTAGTCCAAAATCACCAATTTCTAACTAATTATTTTTTAATTTTAGGAAAATGTTTAAAAAAACCCTTTCACTTATTTTAGCTGTTTTTTTATTAAATAGTATTTTATTTTCAAATGTATCTTTGGCTTGAGATAGCAATTGAGTGGAAAATCAAGTTGTTTCTTCAAAGTATGATATTGAACTTGATTGAGGAATAGTTTTTAAATATATTTGAGATGTTTTATTAAAGGATATTCCAGAAAGTTATAAATATATAAAACTTGATTATTTAGACTTAAAAGAAGGTTTAGAAAGTTATAAAAATGTTCAAAAGCTTGTTTATGCAAATGTGTTACCAAATAAAAAAGTAAAAATAAATTTTTCTTCAAAAGTTAATTCATATTATTTTTTCAAAATCGTGTCTTATATAACTTGATTTGATTTTATAACTGAAAAAAATATTAGTATTTTAAAATCAAGAAATGTTAAATATTCAGATTTGCTTATGATAAATGAAGTTTTGTTACAAGATGAGCAAATGACTGAAAATCAAATAAAAGAGCAAGAATATTATTCAACTTTATTTCAAACTCCTGAAGAGAAAAAGAAATTTCAAATATATATGGATGTTTATAATACTTTGTTAAAAGATTATTATAATAGTTATTCAGTTGATAAAAATAAACTTATTTATTCGAGTATTGAATGACTTGCTGAATGATCTGATGATAAATTTACAACCTTTTTCCCACCAACTGAAGCAAAAGATTTTGAAGAGAGTTTAAGTTGAGAATTTGAATGAATTTGAGCTTATGTTGATATGGAAAAACCTTGAGAATTAAGAATTATTTCCCCTCTTTCAGGTTCTCCTGCTGAAAAAGCATGACTAAAATGATGAGATATAATTACAAAAATTGATTGATTTGAAATAACTAAAACTATGACTGTAAATGAAGCAGTTGCTAAAATTAAATGACCAACTTGAACAAAAGTAAAATTGAATATTTTAAGAGATTGACAAGAAATTGAGTTAGAAATTATTAGAGCTAAAATTATAATAAAAGATGTTGAATATAAAAATCTAAATAATAACTTCTTTTATATTCAGATGAGAATGTTTTGAGATAATGTTTTCAAAGAATTTAATAACTCTTTAGATGAGCTTAAAAAAAGTTGATTGAAAAAAATAATTATTGATTTGAGAAATAATCCATGATGATATTTAGATCAAGTTGCTGAGATATTAAGTCTTTTTGTTAAAAAATGAGAATCAACTGCAGTTGTAAAATATAAGGATTCAAATGAAAAATATATTTCATATTGATATGATAAAGTTGATTTAGGTGGGTATCAAGTTTATATTCTAGCAAATTCTGGAACTGCTTCAGCTTCTGAAATAATGATAGCAACATTAAAAGATTATTTCCCCAACATAAAAGTAATTTGAGAAAAAACTTATTGAAAATGATCAGTTCAGACTATAAAAACTTATTATGATTGAAGTAGTTTCAAATATACAATTGCAAAATGGTTTAGTGGGAAAAATGAAATTTGAATTGATAAAGTTTGAATTTCTCCAGATATTGAAGTTGTTTTAGATACTGAAAAATTTAAAAATTGAGAGGATAATCAGTTGAACTATATCTTACAAAATTATTAAGAAATTATGAAAAAAATATTTTTTACATTTTTTACAATATTGTTTGTTTCTTTTTATAATCTATCTTTTTCATACAATACTTTAGAAATAAAGTTGTATTATGATAAGATGTATTTAAAACTGGAAAAAACTTTATCAAAACAAAAGGTTTTAGATAAGTTAAATTTACTAGATTCTAAAATACGAATTTTAGTGCCAAAAACTAGCTCAAAACAAAAAATTGAGATTTTAGCTGAATTATCAAAACTAAATAAAACAAAAATTTCTTCTTTAGAAAAAGAGTTAAAATCAATAAGTTATATTGAACAACTAAAAAATAATTGATATAAATATCTAGAATTATCAAATACCTTAGAATATACTCAAAATAATGTTCAATATAGATTTAATTTCACAAAATATTATCAAGTTACAGATAAAAATTTTGAGTATTTTATCAAAAATAAAATAAATAATTGATATTTAGTTAAATATAAAAATGAATATCTTTTAGTTTCAGATTATAGTATTGAGAAAAAGTATTTATTTAGCGAATTAAGTGGAAAATTTAGTAATTTTCAAGATAGTGATAAGCCTTATTCTTTAAATGCTTGAGTTTATTATACTTATAGTTATTCAAATTATTTGTTTTTTGAAAATATAAATTGACTTTATTTATCAGATTTATCAAGTAATAAAATTGATTTTAAAACAACTCTTTTTGTAAAAAATAAAGATAAATATTATTTTGTAAATGATTATAAAAAAAATAGACTTGTTTCAGGGGAAATTATAAAAAATATTTTAAATACAAATGATTTTTTGTATTATGTAGCTGATGATAATAGGTATTTCCCAGCTAATTATGATGATATTTTAAAACAAATTAAATCAAAAACTCAAGAGATAACAAGTTGATTAACTACAAAAGAAGATAAAATTAAGACAATTTATACTTGGATTATTTTGAATATTTCATATTATGAAAATTATAAAAATTCTGATGAACAAATTTATTCTTGAATTTTAACATTTAAAAATAAACTTTGAGTTTGTGATTGATATACAAAATTGTTTTTTTATATGTTATCTTTTGCTTGAGTAGATGATATAGAAATAAAAAGATGATATGCTTTTGATAGTGAAGATTTCCCTGATTATTGACATGCTTGGGTAAGAATTTGAAATTTATATTATGATCCAACTTTTGATGATCCAGTTTGATGAGATTCAGCTTTAGATTTTTTTTATTATGATTTACCAAAAGAATTAATTTATACAAACAGATTTAATGGAATAGAAATTCCAAAAGAATTATCTGATTTATCATTTGAGCAAAGAAAAAATTTAGCGCTTAAAAATTTATATAATATCTATGAAAAATATGAAAATTATTCATTAATGAGTAAAATTAAAAACAGAATATTTTTATGACTTTGATATGATGAAGATTTAACAATTGAAAAACTTTCAAATAAAATTCCTTATTTTGAAGTTGATACAAATTATACATTTTTACAAAATTGAATAAAAAAACAAATAAAATCTCTAAATTATTATCAAATAAATGAAAATAATATTGAAGATGTTGCACTGAATTCTAAAGTGTCACTTGAAAATATGATTTTGTTTAAATGGAATAATAAAAATTGAGGTTATGATTACCGTTTAGCTTATGATGTAATTACAAATTAAAATGGAAAAAGTTATAGTTCTTGATAGTATTCGTTCGATGCAAAATGTTTGAGCAATTTTTAGAAATGCAGATTGATCGGGTTTTTCTAAGGTTATTTTAACCTGACATACTCCAACTCCACCAAGATCTGATATATCAAAAACAGCACTTTGAGCACAAGACTTTATTGATTGGGAATATGGTGAAGATATAATGGAAATTCTTGAAAAACTAAGAAATGATTGATATAAAATTTATGCAGTTGAATTAACTAAAACAGCAGTTGATTATAAAACTCTTTTTGGAGAAAAATTTGATAAAATATGTTTAATTATGTGAAATGAAGTTTCTTGAGTTTCTAGAGAAGTTTTAAATTTTTGTGATAAACATGTAATTATCCCAATGGTTGGGAAAAAGGTCTCGCTTAATGTTTCGGTCGCTGCATGAATAGTTATGTACGCACTGAATTAATTAAACTGAATTAATTAATAAATAATAATAATTATGAGTAATATATATAAATTTTTATTTTTAATTTTGAATCTATTTTTTATAAGTCAAGCTTTTGCTTACGATAAAGTTGAAGATGTTTTTTCTGATGTAGAAAGTAATTATATATATCATAATGAACTTCAAACTCTTTATAATAATTGATTTTTTACACAAGATAATGCTTGAAAATTTAATAAAACTCAACTTTTGAGAAAAGAAGATTTTATAAATATTATTTCAAAATATAATTCAGTAAATAAATATTTTTGTGAAAATTCTGAAACAACTTGCTTGGAAGAATGATGAATTTCATTACAAAAAGCATTGGAAGTATTATTTATAAATTCTTGAATTTTTACAAATTTACAAAATAATGAAGTAATTTCTCAAATTACTCTTTGAAACATAACTGAAAAATTATCAAACGATGTTTGAGTGAAAAATACTGATTGAAGTGTAAATTATTATTATGGATTTATAAAAAAAGCACTAGATATAAATTATACTGAATACGATTTATATTGAGAACAAAAAAATTATACTTTAGTAAAAAAAGATACAAATTGAAATATAAATACAAAAAAATATTTAACTAAAGAAGAATTTTTAAAAATATTTTA
>CAYOIP010000058.1:0-6159 GCA_964404065.1 uncultured Candidatus Peribacteria bacterium | reverse complement strand
TCATATACTACTTCATTAATGTTTCTAAATTTAGATTCTCTTTTAATTTCTTCAGCCATATCTTTTGCATTTTTTCTTATTGCTGAATAAATTATCTTATCTAATTCTTCTCTAGTATAATATTTTTTTCCATTAACTATTTCCATACTTTTATAATTAAAAACTAAACTCACCTTCATTATAATCTTTTGTAAAATTTTGCAACTAAAACTCCAGCTCATCCAAGACTAAATCTTTATATTTCTGAATTTTTGATTTCTCTATCTGATGATATGATGTCCATTTATAATCTTCAATTTTATCTACTATTTCATGTTTCAAAGGATTAAAACTTACATAAGCTAAACCATTTCGCTAAATATTCTTAATCATTAATAAGTTTAGCCTTAAATCTTCATTCAAATACTGGAGTTCTGAGACCGGTCTCCAGTAGTAATACTTTATTCAAAATCCCTATTTAGTCAAATAAACCTGAGACCGGTCTCAAACTTTAACCACAAAAAAAGAACCCTCTACCGATGAGTTCTTTTAAAATAATTTAATATTTTTTGAAAAAAATTTGATTTTCCAAAGTTTTTTATTATAATACTAATACTTATTTGCAAGTTATTAAACTTGTCTTTATACCCTTTTCTTAACTGAAAGGGGGATTTTTTTATTTCAAAGAAAACATTTTTATTATATTTTTATTTATTTTATTTCTAATTTCTTCATCATTTACAAATCAAACAAAACTTCAGATTCTATTTTTTGATATATTTTTCATATATCTAACTTTTATTATAGAATCATTATCTAAATTGTTATCATTTCAAGATTTTATAAAAATATCAAACTTATCTCTGCTTTTATCATCACTAAAACTTGTCAAAGGAATTACTATTAAGTCTTTTCAATAAGTATTGAAAGTATCTTTTATCATTATAGAGGGTCTATTACCATTTATTTCACTTCAAATATTTATTCCATAATTTACATAATATATAGACCATTTATGGAAAGTTGATTTATAAAAATCTTGTGATTTTTCATTATCACTTAATTTTAATTTTTTAAAAAACCAATTTATATTATTTTCAAGTCATGATGATTTTTCTTTACCATTTTTTATAAATGATTCCCTTAATTTTAAAGTATTTATCTTTTTAAATATTGTTTCATTTATAGTTGAAACTATTATATCAAAATTTATTTTCATTTTTATAAAATTACTTTTTAATATCCCTATTATATACATAATCATGATAATATCAATTTTCAAAAGTTCTTCTAGTTATAACCCCGGGGTTTCCTACCGGTCTCATTTAACCACAAAAAAAATCCTCTCTCTTTCGAGAAAGGATTTTAAAATTAATTGAATAATTTTTATTTATACACATCTCATCTAGCTCATATTTTTATAACAGATATTATCAACTCTTCTTTTTCTATTTTATAAATCACACGATATTTTCAAACTCTTAACCTATATCTTTTTTCTTCTTTTGGTTGCAATATTTTTATATCTAGTAAATCTGTCCTTCAAACAGATAAAATAGTTAAACTTTCTTCAATTTCTTCTTGAATTTTTAAAGGAATAGCTAAAAACTCTTTTGCTGCTGATTTCTTAAATACTATTTTATACATTTGTCAGCTTTTTATTAAGTTTTAAATACTTTTTTATTTCTTCAAAATCAAAATCCTCTTCTACTTCACGAGCACGAAGTTCATTTAATTCTTTAATAGATATTTCTTCTATATCAAAAGAAGTATTATTTTTATAATTAGATAGTACCATATTCTCATAAATTAAAAATTAAAACTCACTTTTATTATAAACTTTTCCCAAAAAATGCAAACAAAAAAAGAACCATCTACCGATGGGTTCGCATAAAAATAATTTAATATTTTTTATCTAATTTCAATATTATTTACAATTCTTTTTTTAGATGTATTATCTTCACTCCATTCAATGATTAAATATTTAGTTCTCCATTTTAAAACAATAGTACTATACTGAGTCTTTCATAATACTTTTTCTTCTCATAAACTATTTTTTAACAAAGCTAATATTTCTTTTTTCTTGTAAATTTTTTCTTAGAACTTCAGATTGTTTTAAAATAACCTCATCTAAAAGCTCTGAAGCTTCATCAATATCATAATACTTTTTTCCATTTATCATTTCCATACTTTTATAACTAAAAACTAAACTCATCTTCATTATAATCTTTTCTTAAAATTTGCAACTTCAATACTTAACCCCGGGGATTAAATTCCCCGGGGTTAGGGTTTCTCCGGTCTCCAAATTTTAACCACAAAAAACCCCGCAATATTGCGGGGGTAAAAATAATTTAATATTTTTTAGATTCATTTATACACATCTCATCTAGTATCAACTGCAACTATTTCATTTTCATCTTCTTTTTTAATAAAAACTACTCTAATTTTTCATTTTCTAATTCTAAAATAATTCTCATATCATTTTAATTTAACAACAATATAAGAAGATAAATTATTTTTCAATATATCTTCTATTATTGATTTCAATTCTTTTTTATAAATATTTTTATTTATATATTTTTCCCAAGATTTAGTCATAATTAGAATGTTTTTAATAATTCAGAAGCTTTGATAGGTTTATCAAAAACAAACTCATAATCCTCCATTTTTTCATCTTCAAATATTCAAGATTCATTTATTTTTTTATACTCTTGAATTGAAAGTTTTAATAAAACTATTTTATTTGTTTTATCTAATATTTGTGCCATATTCTCATAAATTAAAAATTAAAACTCACTTTTATTATAAACTTTTCCCAAAAAATGCAAACAAAAAAAGCCTCTACCGATGAGTTCGCATAAATTTAATTTAATATTTTAAATAAATTTTCTATATTTTCATATGTATAAAATAACAACTTCTTTTCAATTAAAAGTATAATATATAGAATATCTATATTTAGTATCAACTATAATTCTAATATTTTCATCTATTATAGCTCAAGATAATGGAAATAGTTTTAATATATCTATAGTTATTTTTATATTTTGTAAAACTTTTGCAGCATAAAAATCATTATCATCTGAAATATAATCAAATATATCTGACATATTATCTTCAGACTCTTTAGTATATATTATCTTATACATAAGACTTTTTTTTAGAAAATATTTTCTTTTCTAAATTTGAATAAAACTCATTTTCTTCATAGATATTTCAATTTTCCAAATCATTTAATCATCTTTTTATTCATTCTATATCTTCAAAATTTAATCAAGCATTTTTAAAAGCTTCTACATTAATTATTTCCATACTTTTATAACTAAAAACTAAACTATCTTCATTATAATCTTTTCCCAAAATTTGCAACTTCAATAATTAACCCCGGGGTTAGGGTTTCCTACCGGTCTCAAAATCTTCACACAAAAAAAGAACCCTCTACCGATGAGTTCGCATAAATTTAATTTAATATTTTTTGAGATTAATAGTATGAAACTAATTATTCATTAATTTGAGTACCATCAATTTTTGTAGGACTAATTATATAAATCCCTTTTTTATATTTCCCAAATCTCCAAAACTTTTCAATTCTCTAAATCATTTATTACTTTTATAAAATATGTTTTAAATTCATCCATAACAGTTTCTTTTCTTATATTCCATCATTGTTTGGATTCTTTTTTGATAATTATAACTGGAATAATATAATTATCTTTTTCTATCAAAGTTATAAGTCTTTTTTCTTTTCACAGTAAGTATCATTTACAAATAATAAAATCATCATAAGTCCCTATTTTTATACATTCTTTAGAATTTTTTATTTTTACATATTCTTTAACTATTATTTCTTTATCTATTCTAAATTTATTAAGATAATAATTAAAAGTTTTTGTTATAAGTATTTTCATATTTTAGTATTTTTCAGAAAGTATTTTTGATAATTTTTTCAATTCTCAAGATTTTCATAAATCTATAAATACATTTTTTATAGCTTCATCAAATACTTTTTCATTATCTTCTTCTGATAAATTTATATTAGCATTTTGAATTAATACTCAATTTGGAGTTAGAGTAGCTTTTACAAAAGTTTCTTTTGTAATTCACAAAGCTTTTCTCCAATTTCAAGGTATAGTTATTTGACCTTTTCAAATAGGTCTTAAAAGTGTTTGTTCCATAGTTTAATAGTTAGAAAGTTAAACTTTTATTATTATATTTATATTAAAAAAAAATCAAACTTTAACAACAAAAAAAACCCCGCAATATTGCGGGGTTTAAAAATAATTTAATATTTTTTGAAAAAAAATTGATTTTCTATAGTTTTTTATTATAATGTATATACATTTTGGATATCAAGTATCCACCTGAGGTTAGTTTCTTTTTGAAACTAACCAATTTTTTTATATGTTTTCTTTAATTTTAGTAATAATTTCCATAAATTTAACATTATCTAAAAGATGTATAGGATTATTATTTTCGTCTTTTTTATCATTTAATTTTCTTACTAATCTTTTTTTTGATATAACTTTTAGTTGATTTAATAAAATATAACTATCTCTATCTAATCAATATTTTTCTCCATCTATTTTTATATAAAATTCACTAAATTTTTTATTTATTTTTGTTGTTAATGGTAAAACTAATATCAAATCTCCCCTATATCTATCATTCAAAACTAATACAGGTCTTATAAAAGGGGCTTCTTTTGATATTTCACTTCAAATATTTACTCAAATTTTACATAACCAAAATTGTCTTTTTTTTACTTTTAAAGTTAATGAATTTGTGTTATCTAATAATACTTTTTCTTTATTCCATAAATCAAATAGTTCTGTTGTTTTTTCCATATTTTTATAAAATTACTTTTTAATATCCCTATTATATACATAATATAAATTATTCAAGTTTAATTGCTTTAACAACAACAAAAGAACCCTCTTTTCCGAGAGTTCGCATAAATTTAATTTAATATTTTTTGAATTAATTAGTAGAAACTAATTAGTCCGTAATAGTTTTCAGTATAGATTATGTTTCTATTTTTACATTTTTTATCAAAATTTCTTTTAAAGTTTTATCTAAAATATAGTTTGTTTTAATTTGATATGAGCTTATTCTTATATAAAAATATCATTCTTCCATTTTATCTAAATCTGTTAAAACTCTTCTTCAAAGTAATCATTTTTTACAAAATTCTTCTATATTATCTAATATTTGCTTTTGTAATAAATTTATAGAATTACCATAACTATCTAAAATAATACTTTCATCAATGATACCAGTATCAGTATAAAGTTTAAAATAATACTCTTTCAAAAAATTTGAAAAGTTTATCATATTATTATAAAACTCCTTATCATAAGAAATTTTATACATAAGCTTCCTTTTTTACTTTATTCAAATTAAATTTTTGTATTTTTTCAGACAATTCTTTTTTATTTTTTTCATTAACAACTTTTAATTTTTTTTCAAGTTGTTCTCTAGTATATTTTTCCATAATATTATAATTATTAAATATTTTACATCTTCATTATAATCTTTTCCCAAAATTTGCAACTTCAAAAGTCCTTCTAGTCATAACCCCGGGGTTTCCTACCGGTCTCAAAATCTTCACACAAAAAACCCCGCAATATTGCGGGGGTAAAAATAATTTAATATTTTTTTAATTCTCTATTTTTAAACTACTAACAACTATTTCATTATTTGAATCATTTTTGATAGCTAAAAAAGTTATTTTATAATTTCAGTATCTAAAAATATAACTACAATTTTCTATTTTTTCAAAAGAATATAAAACTTTTCTTCAAATAATTCAATTTTTACAAATAAAGTATATCTCATTAAATATATCTGTTTTCATTTTTTCATATTTGTCAAAGTATCATTCTACTATTTTATCTACATCATAAATTCAAGTATTACTATAAAAATTGAAATAGTATTTTTTCATAGAAAAAACAAAATCCATTAATCAATCAAAAAAACTTTCTTCAAAATATACTTTATACATAAGCTAACTTTTCTTTAGAACTAAAATTAGATGATTTATTTTTAGAATCAACCAAATCTTTTTTTAATTCTTTTGCTTGATTTTCTATTATCTTTGTACCAAGTTTTTGAGCTTCTGATAGTGTATATAATTTTTTCATACTCTTATAATTAAAAACTAAACTCATCTTCATTATA
>CAYOIP010000057.1:0-6286 GCA_964404065.1 uncultured Candidatus Peribacteria bacterium | reverse complement strand
ATTTATTATTAACAAATTTACTATAATAAAAACCCCAAAAAAATCAACAAAAAAACTTACACGGTAAATGTAAGTTTGTTTATAAATCCATAAAATCATTTACTCAAATTCAAATTTCTTTACATATTTTTGATATTATAGGTTTTCATAAATCTTTTCAAGAATGAATATTAGGAATAGTTATTTTGTAATTTCATTTTTTAAAATATTCATGTTTTCATCAAATATAAGGTCAATCAAATCAGAGTTTTAAAAGTTTCTTTATAAAACTATTTCTTTTTAAATGTTTTAAATCTCACATCTTATAAATCTTTAGTATCTAAATAACTTGAAAGTAGTTCTAAAAGACTTTCAGTTTTTGTTTTTCATTGTCAAAAATACCCAGGAATATTTTTAAAATAAGAACAAAATTCTCAAACTTCTTCATCATATTCAAATACTGTTTGTTCTTTTATAAGATTTATATTTTGTAATATATTATTTTCTTTTTCTAAAATAGCTGTAGTCATAATATAAAAATTAATTTTAATAAAATAAATATAAGAAAAATACCAAAAAAATCAACAAAAAATATTGAGACCGGTCTTTAGTTGATTTGGCTGAGTAAAAATGAAAACTAATTATTAGTTGATTTATGAAAAGACCGGTCTCTAGAACTAAAGCAACAAAAAAACTTACTCTAATAAAAGTAAGTTTTACTTTAATATTTTTTCTGGAGATATTGCAATATTTTTTAAAAAATCACTTATATTTTTATATCAATATTTTTTTACATTTTCTAATATATGTTTTTTATCTTGTTGTGAAGCTCTAAACCTAATGGTAGTTGTTAGAGCTTTTATATTTTTCTTCTGCTAAAATAAGATTTTTTAAATTATTAAGTAAAGCTGGAATATCTTCATTTAAAAAATTTTGGGATATGTTAGCTCAAATACATTCTACTTTTGATGTTTCTCAGTCATTATTTTGAGTTATGGTATAAGTATATTTAACTCATTTTATATCTATATAGTGTTTCATAATTTATGATTTTTAATAAATAAAATTTTTTCATAAGCTTCTTTTTTGTAAAAGTCTTTACAATCTCAATTGTGTAAGGGAATAATTA
Source organism: uncultured Candidatus Peribacteria bacterium (assembly GCA_964404065.1). Classification (GTDB taxonomy): domain Bacteria; phylum Patescibacteriota; class Gracilibacteria; order BD1-5; family UBA6164; genus UBA7396. Next base: position 5,178 of record CAYOIP010000057.1, on the reverse strand, counting down.
AATCATTTTCTAAATTTTTATGTTTCATTTTTATATGACTTCCTTTTGCATATATTTTCTCAAATCAATTTAGTAAAAGTATTTTTTCAATGTCATTATATTTTATGCTTGTTGGATTTTTCAGGAATTTATCAAATAATTTTTCTTTTGTAGTCATTTTATCGCATTTAAATTGTAGCTACATATTACTATATAGAAATTTAAATGGAATGCAAATTATTTCAAAAAAAATCAACAAAAAATATAGAGACCGGTCTTTAGTTGATTTAGCTGAGTAAAAATGAAAACTAATTATTAGTTGATTTATGAAAAGACCGGTCTCTAGAACTAAAGCAACAAAAAAACTTACTCCTAAAAAGTAAGTTTTTTTGAAATTAGTTTTCTAGAAATTAGAATGTTCCAGTAACTGTAAAAGTTAAAACATCAGAATAATTTCAAGCTTCAGTAGTTGTGTCAGCTCTAGCTCAAATAGTTACAGTTGTAGTTGTAGCATTATGAGGAGCAGCAAAAGCACCTCAAGAAACTACATTTTGAGTTGCTAACATATCAGTACCAGCAGTAGTAGTAAGGTCTGCACCATTAGCATCAACTATACTAGCAGCAGCATTAGTAGAAACTTTATAATAATCAGTAGCAGCAGTTTGTGCATTAGCAGCAATATCTGTTACTCAGATTTCTCTATTGATGGCAGTATCTTTTAATCATTCAGAAGCCATAGCAACAACTAAACCTCATTGAGCATTAGTTGCAGTTGTAACTCAAACAGATTGAGTTGCATAAGTATTAACAGCAGTTGGTAATACTCAAAGTTCTAAAGCAGTACTATTAAGACTCATTGTAAGTATAGGTAATACTACAGCAGAAACATTTACTTTATTTTGAGTTCCGTTTGCAACAGTTCAAACAACAAAGGCACCAGCTCAATAAGCTGTAGCTAAAGTATCATCACTATTAGAAAAAGTAACAGTAACATAACTATTATTAAAATCTACAGCTGAATTAGCTAAAGTTAAAGTATTTACATCAGTAACAGTACAATCTGCTCAAGTAAAAGTTTCAGTAGTAGCTGGATTTTCAGAATCCGTTACAACAACAGTACAAACAGCACCAGCTCAAGCGTTAAATCAGGCAGCGCTAGTTACTGTATAAGCTGTAGCACTATCTCTAGTAAATCAAGTTATTGTTACAGCAGCAGCGTTAGTAAGAGCAACATTCATAGCAACTAAAGCAACTAAAGAAGCTCCAGCAACTAATTTTTTAAAACTCGTTTTCATATGAAAAAATAGTTAAAAAATAAAAATAATTAAAAAAGTAAAACTCGCGAGCCTTTATTTTTTCAATAAAGACGAGTTTTATTATCAGTATTTTTTTTAAAAGTCAAGAAAAATCTAAACATTTTTTATTAAAAATTGTTAAAAAATTAAAACAAATTTGTTACCTAACGAGAAATCAATTTTTTAAAAAATATAAAATTGGACTTTTTTTAGAAATTTTATAAAATGAAAACTTACTTACTACATTATTTGCCTTACCTTAGACTTTTAAGGGAAGGTGGTCGAAGACCGGATGGGTTAATCTACAATATATATGCAAGAAATAATAAAAAGATACAATATAAAAGCCAAAAAATCACTAGGGCAAAATTTCTTGATGGAAGAAAAAGTCCTTGATGAAATAGTAGAGATCACACAAATTACTTGAGAAAATATTATAGAAGTTTGACCGTGATTTTGAGCCTTGACTACAAAAATCTTATCAAAAAAACCAAAATCACTCAAACTAGTAGAACTTGATAATTCTATGGTTGATATATTAAAAGATAGACTTGATAGGTGAGAACTAGATATAACTAATATAGATTTTGAAATAATTTCTGATGATATTTTGAAATACACTCCAACGCAAAGTAATTATAAAGTGATAGCAAATATTCCGTATTACATCACATCTCCAATACTTTTTAGATTTCTCTATGAACTAAAAAATAAACCAAAAGTTATGATAATATTGATGCAAAAAGAAGTTTGAGAAAGAATAGTTTCTGAGAAATCTTCTGTATTATCACTTTTTGTTCAAAAAAAATGTACAACAACTAAAAAAATCTTTGTTCCAAAACATTTTTTTTCTCCAGCTCCAAAAATTGATTCTTCAGTTTTGTATTTTGAGTTAAAAGGGGATTATGATTATATAGATGATGAAAAATTTTTATCTTTTATAAAAGCAGCATTTTCTAATCCTAGAAAAAAAATGATAAACAATTTATCAAACTTTTGATATGATAAACAAACAATTTTGGAAAAAATGATTTGACTTTGATATGATGAAAACACTAGAGCCGAAGCAATAAATATAGATGATTTTATAAAATTAATTTGATTTTTGTAAAAATTATTGACTTTTTATAAAAACTAATGTAAAATAAAAGGGAATTTATTTTTTAATTTATTTTTTATGTGAGGACTATCTAATTCACCACAACATATATTTGAAACTCCAAATAGTTGAGCAAATAACAGAATTAATAAAACTTGATTACTTACTTCTGTTGCTACAGCAACAGTTTTAACTTGAGCTTGAGCTTTTGATACAAATACTGCTTATGCTGCACAAAATAATATTGATACACCAAAATATGTTCAAAAAATTAACAGATGAACACGTCAAGCTTTAAGAGAAATGACTCAAGAACAAAAAATTCAAGCTTGAACTACAATGATACAAGAATGGCTTTCGGAATTTACAGCTTGAACAAAAACAGTTGATGATATAATTCTTAGTTTATTAAATGCTGGATATACTTTAGATGAGGCTTCACAATCAGCAGTTTGAGCGTGATTGACTACAGTAACAGAAAAAATGTTAATGGATTTTGTTAAATGAAGTACTGCTTGAAATGAAATGAGTAATGCAAAATTACAAGAATTTTTAGATAGTCAAACTACTTGAAATGACTACAATTATACTCAAGTATTATTAAATGCATATAAATCATGATATAAAGTTGAAAAACTTATTCAAGTAATTTGAGAACAAACTATAGAGTCAAATACTACTCCACCAATTACTATAAAAATTAATGATGTTATGGTTTGGTTAGATTATGAACAATCAAAAACTCCACCATCAAATTTTTTTGATTTAATTAAAATGGTAAAAGATGCAGGATTTGATTTAGATAAATTCTATAATTTATCATCTTTTGCTTGATTTGAGAAAGATATTTCTCAAAATTTTGTTACTGATGAAACTGGTAAAAGATATTTTATTTGAGATTTATGATCTGAAATTGCAGAAAAACTTTGAGATTTAAGTAATACAACAGTTTTAGAAAATATTATTAGAGAATATACAAATAAATGATTTGATTATACAGAGATTTGAAAAGCTATTAGAACAGTAGAAATATATAAATGAATAACAGATAATCAAATAAAATCTTATACTGACAGTATAGATTTAAAATCTCCGACTATTTCATGAGTAAATATAGTTGTTGATAATGTAAATAAAACAGCAACTATTAGATTTAATTCTACAGAAGGGGGATACTATTATTATCTTATTTCTAATAATATTCCAACTAGAGATCAAGTATTAAATTGAAATTCTCAAACTTTAAGACAATGAACTAATTCTCTATTATTAACAGATCTTCCAGTTTGAGTTTGACAAAAATTATATATAGTATGAGTTGATCCTAAATGAAATAAATGAACTGTGGTAAATGCGTGAGAAGTAAAAATAGAAGCAGATAAAAACCCAGATGCATATAATTTAGCTAATTTAACTTGATTAGAACTCTGAGCAACATTTACAACTGCAGAAAATACTTTAGCATGAGTAAATACATCAGTTACTGCATCTGTAAGTAATGGAGCAGTATTGATAGTAAATTGAGAAAATAGATGATGAACAACTACTCTAAATCTATGAGATAAATGGAAAATACAATGAACTACATCAAGTAGTTATTCTACATCAAAAACTTTCTTAGTTCTTATTTGAGAATGAGATAAATCAACTGTAACTTTTACAGCTACTACGAAAGCACAATCAACAACTCCTGATACTCCACCACCACCAACACCAGATACTGAACCAACAGCATTTGATGTACCAAATATGACAAATCAAGCATTAAGTACAGCAGTAACAACAAATGCAGTAACAGTTGCATGAATAAATCAAAGTGTAACGGCATCAACAACAGTATGAACAATAGTTAAAAATTGAACAGATACTGGAAGTGCAAGTACAACAGTAGTTTCGTGAGATACAGTAGCAGTAAAATTAACAACAAGCTGAAGTTATTCTACGGCAGTAAATGGAACATTAACAATCTGAACATGAGCTACAAATACAGATAATTTCAGTGTTACAACATTAGATATACCAGCACCAAATTGAGTAATTATTTCTTGAAGTACACTTTCATGGAATAGTGTATCATGAGCAAATAAATATCAAGTATGTCGGGATGCTTGAACTACTTGTCAAGAAGTTGCTTGATGAACTACTACTTATGGGTTATTAGCATGACATATATGAAAAACTTTAACAGTTCAATCAAGTTATAATAACTGATCTACTCGGTCATTGGAAAGTAATAGTGTAACTTATAATCCTGATATTACTCCACCAACAACTACGGAATCTGTTCCTAGTTTAAGTGATACAACAGCAACAGTTAGAGTAAATTCAAATGAAGCTTGAGAAATTAGATATATTATTCAACTAGCAAGTGCTTGAGCACCAACTTTGGATGCTGTAAAAACAACTTGAACTTCTAAAGTTATGGTAGTTTGAAATAATGATATAAATTTATCATGATTAACTCCAGGGGAACATTATAAAATGTATGTTGTTTCTAAAGATTCTGATTGAAATTGGCAAGCATCTCTTAAAGAAGTTACTATTGATCCACCGATTGCAAGTTTCAGTATAACTACATGAGATTATCTTAATGCTGCTGAAGCAACAGTAGCTACTGTTTGAGCTAATTATGAAGTTGATCTTACTGTAAATGATAATTGAGTGTGAGCTGATGGATGGTATTTTAGTACATCATCATCTACTCCAAGTTCATGAGTATTTTCTGCTAATACAAAAGTTAATATACCAACAGCTACGGCTGATTGAAATGTAACAGCATATGGTTGGTATATAAACGGATGAGTA
>CAYOIP010000056.1:0-6430 GCA_964404065.1 uncultured Candidatus Peribacteria bacterium | reverse complement strand
AAATTCAGACATCATAATTCCTGAAAATCAAGAAGAAAACAAGGTAAATGATGCAAATATTTTTAAAGAACTTTCTTGAGAACTTGATTTTTGAAAAGAAGAAGTAGAAGTTCCAACACAGAAAGTAAAAGATAAAGAGTATTATTTAAAACTTTGAGTTTCAATTTTATGAATTGTAAATATAGTTTTGTTTTTATTTTTCATTTTATCTTTTTGATATGTAAAAATTCAAACTAATAATTCATATTATTCAAAGACATTTTTAGATCCATTTTGTTTCATTATTTTATGAGATTTAAGTGAAAAAAATACTTGAGATTACTGTTCTTCAATTTCTTCATTGATAGTAGATTATGATACAAAAACAACTAAACTTAAAGATGATATTTGAGAAAAGTTAGCTTCAGTAGTTTTTGATCTTTATTCGATAGAAAACTTTATGCAAACAAAAGAAGTAGCTTTTTTGATGAATAATAAAGTTGATAGATTAAAAGTATTAGATATATTAAATGATTTTGATAAATTAAAAAATGATTTTTCTGCATGAGATAAAAAATTAGTTCAATGTGAAGATATGAAAATTAGCGATGATGGAAATGTAGAAATGTCATGTGAAATTTTCTCTTCAAGCTGGGATAGAGTAGATCCAACTACTTGATGATGAATAGTTTGAGATTCTTGAGATAGAAATACATCTTTAATAGAATGAACTTCTATATCAACTTCAGCAAGTTTTTTAAACTTTATAGAAAAAAATCCAGAATATAATTTTCAATTATTAGATAAACAAAAAACTTTTGATTCACAAGTTATTTGAGATGGACAATATGTTAAAAAAACTCAAGTTGAATTGAAACTAAAATATAATAATTTAAAAAATAACTTATCTTTATAATAAAAAAATTATGGAAAAAAGAGAAACAAAAGATATAAAAATCTCTACTTTATACAATAAAGTTGCTATTTCAGCAGTAATTACATTGGTTTTCTTAGGATTATTAATATTTTATATTTATCCAAATTATCAAGTTGTAAGTAGTTTAAAATCAGATTTAGAAACAAAAATTTCTACTTATGAAAATATAGAAAAAAATTGAATTTCATATGGTGATTTTATGTCTTTGAATAAAGATGAATCACTTAAGAAAATGCTTTGACAAGAATGAAGTCAATTTTTTGATGGAAATCTAAAAAATACTAAAAAACCAAAATATTTAGATTTTTTACAAGAAAAAATAATTTACATTGATGAAGTTAATAAATCAAATATTATAAAAACAAGAGATGAAAAATTATCAAAAGTTTTACCATCTTATACAGAATGATATTCTGTTGAGTGAAACATGACAGACTTAGCATTTATAAATTATGTTGAATCTTTGCTTAGAACTTTTGGGTTAAGATCAACTTCTCAAATCTGAATTCAAGATTTAGTTGTTGTTGAAGATGAAAAATGAAATAAAAAAACAGATAATGTAAAAACTCAAATTTTTTATATTCCTTTGAAACTTGAAGTTGAGTGAAGAAAAGCTGATATAGTTGATTTTATTTATTTTTTGCAAAATGTTTGAGTTGTATCAGATGTAAATAAAGAGTCATTAACTTTTTATAAAGATAATGTTATAAATAAAACTATTTCATGACAAAAAAGACTACCAAATTATAATATATATGAAAATAAAATAGTAGATATTGAAAGCATAGAATTACCAGATTATATAGATACATCAACTATTATGAGAGTTTGAAATGGGAAAACTCTATCTTGATTTATTTCATTTTTAAAAAATTGAGCTGAAAAAGACCAAGTTTATAGAGCTACATTAAATTTAAGATTTTATGTTAGATGATTACCAACGTATAAAATTGAAATTTTTGCTTGAGAAGTAATTAAAAGTTATAAAGATCTTACTTCAAAAGTTAAATCATTATTACAAAAAGCACAAAATAGAAAATGAGTTTTATTAAATAAAAATATTGTTGAAATTATTTGATGATTAAGAACTGTTGATACTTATTTATCTGAAATGGATCAAAAAGTAAAAAAACTTGAACAAGCAGTTAAACAAAAAACAAATTTAAATAATATTTATTCTGATACTTCTGAGTTAAAATACGATTTACAAAATTTAGAAAATTATATTAAATCTCTAAATATTGATGACAATTTAAAATAAGATTATTTACTTAAAAAAAGAATTATGAATTATAAAGAGACAATAGATAATCTGAAAGAATTAGTTTATTCTTGAGAAAATGTTCAATTAATATGTGATTATATCATATTATGAGCTGTTTTGTCTTGAGCTTCAGATATTCATATAGAACCACTTTCATCTTTTGTCAGACTTAGATATAGAGTTGATGGAGAATTGAAAGAAGTTTTAGAATATCAAAACTTTCTGCATGCTTGAATCGTAGCTAGATTTAAAATATTATCTGATTTAAAAATTGATGAATCTCGTATTCCACAAGACTGAAGAATTTCTAAAACTATTGAAGAAAAACCACTAGATCTGAGAGTTTCTACTCTTCCAACAGTTCATGGAGAAAAGATAGTTATGAGAATCGTTGATAAATCAAAAAAGGTTCCAAAACTAGAAGATCTTTGAATTGAGTGAAGAAATCTTGAATTAATTAAAAAATCAATTTTACTTCCAAATGGAATAGTTTTGACTTCTGGGCCAACTTGAAGCTGAAAATCAACTACTTTGTATGCAGCTTTAAGTATGCTAAATAAAGAAAATGTAAATATCATGACACTTGAAGATCCAGTTGAAAATCAAGTTGATGGTATAAACCAAAGTCAAGTTAAACCACAAATCGGTTATACATTTGCTTATTGACTGAGAACTGCTCTTAGACAAGATCCAGACATAATAATGGTGTGAGAAATAAGAGATCATGAAACTATAGAAATTGCTATTGAAGCATCTTTGACATGACATCTTGTTCTATCTACAATACATACAAATTCTTCAGCTGAAACTTTAACAAGAGTAATTCAAATGTGAATACAACCATTTTTGATACCTGCATCTTTCAACGCTGTAATTGCTCAAAGACTTATCAGAAGACTTTGTCCTCATTGTAAAAAGCAAATCGGACTAAATGAAGTAGATAAAGAAACTTTAGCTGATATACAAAATGCTATAAAAATGACTGATAAAAATGAATTGAAATTAAGGGTTCCAGAAGAAATACTTAAACAACCAAAATTTTACGCTCCAGTTTGATGTGAGCATTGTGATAATACTTGATATAAATGAAGAGTTTGACTTTATGAAGTTTTAGAAATGTCAGATTGAGTAAAAGAAATGGTTTTAAATTGAGATAGTGCATTTAACATAAATAAACAAGCAATAAAAGACTGAATGATATCTCTAGAACAAGATGGAATTATAAAAGCTTTAAATGGACTTACTTCTTTAGCTGAAGTTTATTCAGTAGCTAAAACACAAAATGGGTAACATGCTTAGAGAGACCGGTCTTTTTTAAGACCGGTCTCAGGAATAAAATAATTTTATAACTATTAATTTATGTCAGATATATTTATACTAGATGATGATAAAAAAGAAACAACCACTAAAGAGACTTCTGTAAAACACGATGAACCTCTTATGGACAGGATAAATAAATATTTATTATCAAAACAATCTTTACAAACAAAAGATAAAGTTATTTTTTATCGTCTTTTATCTACGATGATAAATGCATGAATTACTCTTACAAAAGCTATTTCTATTCTAGAAAAACAAGAAAAAAAACAAACAGTATTAAAACATATTTTACAAGTTTTTGAAAAGCAGTTAAAAGAATGAAAATGATTATCAGAATGTTTGGCTTTGTTTCCAGCAAGTTTTTCTCCAGCTGAAACAGGTATGATAGAATCATGAGAAAAAACCTGAAAACTAAATACATCACTTAAAGATTTAGCAGATCAAGTAGAAAAAATAGCTTCAATTAACGGAAAACTTAAATCAGCTATGATGTATCCTGCTATGATAGTTGTGGTAGTTATATGAGTAGTAATGGTTATGATGATAATGGTAGTTCCAAAACTTTTAGAAATATTTGATTGATGAGCAGCTTTACCATTATCAACACAAATACTTATAATAATTTCTGATTTTTTTGTTTATTATTGGTGGTTATTTATCCTAATAATTGTATGATCAGTTATTTGAGTTTCTGTATGGAAAAAAACTCCATCTTGAAAATATCATTTTGATAAGATTATTTTGTCTATTCCTATATTTTGAATGGTAAGTCAAAAAATCATATTATCAAAATTTGCTAGAGTTTTGTCAGGTATGCTTAAGTCTTGAGTTTCAATTGTTGAATCATTAAGAATTACTTCTGACGCAGTTTGAAGTGAAGTTTATAGACAAAGAATACTTTTTCTAAGAGATGATATAAAAAAATGATTAAAAATATATGAATCACTAGAGTGAGATGCACTTTTTCCTGAAATGATGGTTTCTATGATTCAGATATGAGAACAAACTGCTAAAGTTGATGAAATCATTTTAAAAGTTGCAGATTTTTATGATGAAGAAGTTGATAATACAATTTGAGTAATAAATAAACTGTTAGAACCACTTATCATAGTATTTATGGCTGTAGTTGTATGATTTATAGCGATTGCTATAATGCAACCAATTATGAATTTAGCTGATACAATTAGTAATACATAAATTTCCCCCTCCCTTAATTCCTCACCCCTACTCCCTCTCGCAAGCTGGGAGGGGTTTTTTAGTTCCTCCCCTGCCAGGGGGAGGTTAGGTGGGGGGTTATGTGAAGAAATTGTGAAAACTATATATAAAGTTTGACTTTTCTTTAAAAACTTTATAATCTAAACTGAGTTTTAATGTTCCTTAACATATCTCGAAATATAAAAAACAAAAAATTTAAACTTTTTGCAATTTTCCTCATTATATGATAAAATCGCACCACTTAAGTTTTTAGTCTGTTTTTGTATATTGTATAAAGCAGGAAGGAAGAAAGTAATCCCCCAGTCCTATCGGACATCCCCCTTATTAAGGGGGACAACAGTAACGGAGTGGATGTAGGGGGATTCTCATTTCCTTCCTGAGTTATGCATATGCAAACTTCAGGTTAAGGCTTTAACCTTTAGGAGAGCAATCTTCTAAAAAGAGTTTTTTGGATACTCTTTAATAATCCAAAAATTACTATTTTATAGTAATAATTGGCACGAAAAAGGCTTTATAACCCTTTTTCAACAAACGAAATAATTAACCCATCCTAACCTTCCCTTAAATCTAAGGGAAGGAACAAAATGATTATTTATTTCACAAACGATATGTTGAAAAAGAGACCGGTCTCAAAGAGACCGGTCTCAAGAAAGACATATTACTTTATTTATTAACTTATATTTATATATGAGTAATACTTTATTTAAAAAAGTTACTGCTACAGTTGCTGCGTTATCTATAGTTTTATCTATAGTTGCACCAGTTACTGGAGTAAAAGCTGCAGACGATGCAACTGAAGCTGCTAATAGATTAGCTTCTTTAGGTGTTATCGTTGATAACTCTTCAAACCCAAGTGCTTATAACTTAGGTTCAAACATTACAAGAAGAGAAATGTTAAAAGTTATGATGAATTTATCTTCAGTAGAAGTTACTGATACTTGTGAAGGTAAATTTTCTGATCTTCCAAAAACTGATTGGGGATGTAAATATGCTGAAGCTGCTTTAAAAGCTGGTTTCATTGCTGCTAATCCAAAATTCAGACCAAACGATTTAGTTACTGAAGCTGAAGCATTAAAAATGGTAATGCAAGCTAGAGGTGTTGCTAAAGCTGAAGGTGTTGCTGATTGGGCTGAAGCTTATAGACAAGCTGCAGTTACTGCTGGTATCCTATCTGCTGACGCAAAAATTTCTTCTACTGGAGCTGCTAAAAGATCAATGGTTATAGTTTCTGCTGATTCTGCAGTTAGTTCTACTACTGATTCTACTGCTACAGGTGATGATACTAATTTAGATGACCTATTTGGTGATTTATTTGGTGATGAAGGAACTGATATGACTTCTACTGGAACTACTGATGAAGAAACTACTGATACTACAGTTGATACTTCTGTTAAAGCTGGTGATTTAGAAGTTAGCTTATCTGCTGATTCTCCTTCTGCTGATTCTCTTCCAGATTCTGCTGAATGAGTAGCTGTTGCTTCATTTGATTTAACTGCTGGTGATGAAGATATCGCTGTTACTTCTGTTAAATTAACTAGAAAAGGTTTAGGTGCTGATGATGCTGTTTCTAACGTTGCATTATTCGCTGAAGGAACTAGAGTTTCTAAAGCTAGAACTTTTAATTCTTCTGATGATACTGCTGATGTAGCTTTATCTCCTGCTTTAGTTGTTAAAGCTGGTGAAACTGTTACTTTAGTTGCTAAAGTTAATACTAA
>CAYOIP010000055.1:0-6588 GCA_964404065.1 uncultured Candidatus Peribacteria bacterium | reverse complement strand
TAAATCATATCAAATGCCAGTTTCTGTAAAAATAAAAAATATAAAAATAATTCATAAAATATATTTTAATTTGTTCATAAGTTATGTGTTAAAAATTAAATTGTAGTAAGTATATATTTTTTTATACATTTAGTCAATTATTTTAAAACAAACCTTAGAAAATCTAAGGTTTGTTTTTTTGTTGAATTCTTTCTAAAAACTTAATCAAAATATATTCAATCATCTTACTTCTCTGTAGTCTGTTATACTCATCCTTAAAATATTTTTTTATTTCTTCATCGAGTTTAATTAGTACATTTCAATCTATATTTAGACTGATTTTTTTCTTCTTTCCTGGTAACATAATTGTAAAGTTAAATTATAAAGTAATATTGTCATTTATTGAGATTTTTTCTCAATTCTTAGTTCAGGTCACCTTGTAAGATATCACAATCTTTCAATTAGAATTTATTTTATTCATTAAAGAAATACTAAAATTCCCCAGATATAAATATTTACTTATATCAATAAGAATTTTATTTACTTCTTCTTTACTAATAACTCTGTTAGTTCTACTAACATTATTCAAATTTCCCATAATATAAAAAATTAAAAAATAAAAGTATTTGTCACATTATAGTAACACACTTTCACTTTTGGTTCTCTTTTAAATATTTTTGGACGTTTATATAGATTTTAGATTTTATAGTTTTTAAATGAATATTTATATGACTACAATTGTAATACTACTTTTTTAAAAGTTGTTAATTATGGATTAAATTGAATAGATATTTAAGATATTAAAAAAATAGTTATTTTGGCACTTATACTGAATTCACCATAAGTGTAATATTACATTAATATTACTTTTTTTATAAATAATTGATTTTTTTCAAAAAAGTGATAGTATTTATCTGCCAAAATAATATATATTTTTTTAGTTTTGCATAAAAACTATGTAGGGCAACTTATGTTGTCGCTAGTCCTATTTTTATGTAGAACTAATATATATTGTTTTGGCGAACATTTTAGACATCATAAGTTGTCCTATTTTGTTTGCCAGAGCAATAGAAAAATCGTTGTTTTATTTTGGTAAAAATATCTTATATTTTTACCTTTTTTATATGGAAAAGAAAAAAATACTACTATCTCTTACTATTTTAATAAGTATGAGTTTCTTAAATTTTAGTTATGTAAATGCTAATATTTCATTTTTGGATGAAGTAAAAAGTGGAATTTCTGAATGAATATCTGAAACCTTTTGAGGTTTTCTAGAAAGTGTTTTAGAAACAAAAGTTACATCTCTTATAGATTATAATATATCTGAATGAGAAAAAGGATTAGCCGATTTATTTGAAAATCTTATTGATAAGTCAAATTCAAATTACACAAGCAAAGAATTTAATAAAGACTTTTGATATATTTTTAATGATTTGTTAAATAAACAGAATAAAAGCCTAAATTTATGAATGGAAACTTTAAAAAATACATATATTGGAGCATTCAATAAAAATATTATTATTGGGAATAAAGATGCTATTTTAAATTTTCATAAAAAAACTTGTGAAAATATTATTGATGCAGATAAACTCATTATGGATAAAAAAATTTTTGCAGTACAAGTGAAATTTAATGAAATAAAATTTTCTAAATTATGATTTAAAGATATTGATACTCTTAATGCTTTTAAAGATAATTTACAAAAATATGATAAGTATCTAAAAAATAGAGAGTCTTTTTGTAGTGATAATTACAATAATACTTTAAAAAATCTTATTCAAATCATAAATTATATTAATACTAACAAAAAGGCTTTTAACGATAAATATTGAAAATCATATTTAAGTAAAGTTATTAGTAGTTTTATAAATCAAACTCTTATTGTAAAATAATCTTATAATTTAACCATAAAACTATGAAAAAAATACTATTACCAATAACTATTATGTTATTTTCATTATTCAGTCTAGTTAATGCTGATAATACAAATACAGATACAAAAATAAATCAAAAAATGAAAATGATTTTAATCTGACAAAGTAAATGATACGACCAATATTTAAAAGTTTCACCTTCACTAAAAGAAATCAATAATATTGCTTTTTTCGATAAATCTATTGAAAAATTATGAAAAGAAAGTTGATATTTTTCATCTTTTTCTCCTTTAGACATATTTTTTGAAGATGGAACAAAATTAAATTTAGGATACCAATGAGATAATTTTGAGTCTATTTTAAATAAAAAGATATCAAAAATTATTCTTGATGAAACAGAGGTAAAAACAGGATTATTACTTGAAAAATGAACAATACAAGAAGCCTACAACTCAATTCCTGAAGAAAAAAGTTACTTAGAATTAAATCAAAAATATAATACCGAAAAAAGTAAAACCACTGATGTAGATTGGAAAAAATTAGACTGAATAAGTGCTGAAATTGTTAAAAAGGTAAAGTGATATGATAATTACAGAGAATATTTATTATACGATAAGTACTTTAAAAAGGTTTTAGTTAAATCTCAAAAAACTGATAAAACTTTCTGAGAATTTTACAGTGAATGGATTAAGTTTAGATACAAAATTGATGAAGTATTAGCAAGTGGAAAAATTACAAATGAAAATAAATTAAGAAAATTATATACGGTTCAAACAACTATAAACGAAATGATTAATGGTCTTTGTGATAAGATTTGAGGATGTGGATTATGACAGGATGATGCTAAAAAACTAAAAGATATAAAATAGTTACCTTTTAAAAACTCCAATAATATGGAGTTTTTCGTTATATTACAACCTAATAAAAATTAAAAATGAAAAAAAATATTATTATATCTTGAATAGTGTTATTATGTATATTCTTATTGTGATGAATATATTATATAATATCTAATTCTACTGTAGAAATAAAAACAACTAGAGTTGATATTGACGGAAATCCCATCAAAGAAGAAATTAAAAATGAAAAAGAAGTAAAAAAAGAAACTAAAAAGGATGATAATGAAAATACTCAATATGTAATTCATACAACTGGAATAAACGAACAAACTGGAGAAGTTTGATATTGAATTTTTACATTAAATTGAGAGAAAATAAAAGATTTAAAAGAAGTATATTCACTTACTACAACTGATAAAGGTGGCTATGAAAGTGTAAAAAATGTTATTATCAATGATAGTGAGAATAGTTTTATTTTTGATAATACTTTTAAATTTTTATGAAAAATAAAACTTAAAGATTATTGAGAAAAATCAGTAAGACAAATATTTTGAAATAAAATAGATAATAATATATATTTTCAAACTAAAACTAAGGATTATAATGATTATAATCTGTTACAAGATAGTAAATGAAATCTATTTGATACAAATTTTTCAGAATTTATTACTTTTTTATGAAATTGATATCTTCTTGTTAAAACAAAAGATTGAGTAAAACAGATGATATTAACAAATGATTTAAAACCATTACTTAAAAGTAGTTTTGATAATATATACGAATATAGTCATACTTATAAATGACAAAAAATTCAACTTTATAAAATAGAATTAAATGACCAATATTATCTATACTATGATAATAATTGAGTTTTTGAGAATATAAATGGATTTAATGAATGAATTTGAAAAAATACAGATATATATCTTATTGAGAATAAGTTATATATTCTCAATAAAGATGATATTGATAAATATTACAATTATGATTTAAAAATTGATGAGAAGAATAAAATTCAGATATGAAATCAAGAAATAATAAAAATTTGATTTGATATAAATTCAATAAATTTAGATTGAAATTGAATACAATATACTTCAAAAACATTACAATGATTATGAGAGTATAATTGAAAAAAAATTTATAAGTATTGGTTTTCGTATACATCAAAAAATTGTTCTATTTTGTGATGTAACAACGACACTAAAAGAGATGTTAAATTTTTAAATTATAATTGAGAAGAAATTAAACAAGATTTAGAAAAATATCTATATGATGGTTATAATTATAAATCCTTTTTTAGTGTTAGAGATATAAATCTATCAATACAAAAAAATAATATTGATAGATATGACCCAGATAATATTAATGTTTTGAATAAAAGTAATAATTTTTGAAGATGAACTAATTATATAAATTTATATGATAAAAATAATTTAACATATATTGATTTTGATAAAACATACTCTTTAGGTTGAATTGATTTCAATATTATAGAAACTCCAAACTGAGTATATTTGAAAAATAAAAATACTGGTGAAGTTTCTAATACCTTTAGTGAAATTAAAAACTTTTATAAAAATGAAAATATATTTTCTATAAAAACAACCGATAATAAAAGTTGTTTATATAAAGAAAATAATTGAAAAATTGAAGAGTATTATTGTTCAAAAAAAGAAATACTTTGATATAAAGAATGATACATATTAGAATGAATTTGATATAACTGAGACTTTTGAGAATTAGTAAAAGAAAATTGAATAGTAAAATTTAAAAAAATGGAATTTCTAGATAATTTGTGAAAAGAAATAATAGTATCTGAATTTAATTCAACTATTGGAAATGTTTTACTTGTAGATAACCAAAATAATTTTTATTTATTTGAATATGCTAATACAAATTGAATAGATATGAGTATATTTTGACTTTCTAAACCTATTCAAAAACTTATTTATTCTTGAAAAAGAGAATGAAGAGATGATTTTGAAATATTTATTGTAAATAAAAATATTCTAAATAATAGTATTCTAAAAGATTAAATTACATAAAAACAGGTACAAAAAATACCTTTTTTTCAAAAAACCTTGAAAGTCCTCTATTTAGAGGGCTTTTTTGTGTATTTTTAAATTAATTATACATAATATATTTTAATCGTCTATTTAAAATTTCTGAAAATCCCAAAAAAAGGGGTCAAAAAAGTGTGATTTATATTATTACTTGATAATTTTATAAATTATGCTTAATTTAAAACCCTTAAAAAATATATGTGGAAGAACAAAAGTTATAGTAGTAACTCTCCCTCCAAAAAATAATATTTACAGATATGATGTCGATACAAAGTGATTTTTTCTAAATAAAGAATATTGTTTAATCAATGGAGAAAATATTTATCTTGAATTGCAAGAATATTGGAATAACGATAGATGCGAGGATAAATTAAAATATATTCATACTTTAATGATAGATATAGATATCTGAGAAAATAAAGAATGTAAGACAAGTAGCCAACTTTTTGAAAAATTAGAATTATTAAAAATTGAATACAATTTAGTTCCCCATTATATTATTAAAACAAAACATTGATACCATATTCATTTCTTATTTAAAAAATTAAATTACAAAAAATACTGAAAAAAGATAGAAGCAGTATATGAATATGTTAGAGATTATTTATATTGAGATAAACAATATAAATGGAAGACTTGATTGTGAAAAATTCCAGAAACTCTAGATTTTAGCATTGATGATAAAGATTATAGTGAAAAATTAAAGACTGGAGAAATAGATTATGATACTCCTTTTACTATTTATTGTGAAAAAGTTAACGACCATAAAAAATATGATGTTCAAAAAGTTTATGAGTTATATACTAAAATAAAAGATATTACTGATAATACTACTACTGAATTGATACAATTAGATGAGAAAAAACAAGAAAAACTATATAAAATACACAAAGAATTAGTAAAAGAAGCAAATGATAAATGTGCAAAAGAAGTATTAGATAAATTATGAGTAGCAATAATAAATTGAAAAATATTATCTGATAATTCATTATCATTATTTAAAAATAGAATTACTAAAAAATACTCTCTACACGATTTTAGTGATAAAGTATTTTGAAATTTTAACTTTGTTTTGAGATATTATAGAAATTTATGAGAAAAAGATGCATATAAAAAGACTTTACAGTTTTTTAATGCTGATTTTTGAATAAAAAGAGTTGATAGTCTAAATTATATTATCATTACAAAATTTATTTTTAACCATATTTTAAGATGAAAATTTATTTTTGATATTGAAACTTTTAAAAAAGACCATTCAAGTAATTATGAAAAAATCTTAGATAAGAAAGATATCATCAATGATGAATGAATGTTAAGTAATACGATTGTTTTTATACTTTTAAATATTTTAGGTAAAAATAAAAATTGAGAATTAAAAAATGTAAATTTTCACAGCATATTTGATGAGTCATATATGAATTATGACAACATAAATTCTCAAAAGAAATTATTTTTAGAGTATATGGAAATAATGAAGTATTTATATATCGAAACTGTTAAAAACGAATATATAGACCCAAATGAGTATAAATGATACATAGATAATGACTTATTATTTGATAATAATAATGATGATACTATTAAAGATAATGAAGAAATTGAAGAGAAATATGAAGATAATTATGATATACTCAATACTTCTTTCGAAAGTAAAATGGGTAAATATGAAAATCAAGAAATAATTGAAGAAAAAGAAATAAAAACAGATGAAAAAACTATAGGAAAAAAGAAAAAATATACGAGAACTTTAAGATTAAAATGAATGACAAAATTTTACCTATTAAATACAGTTAAAATGATAAAGACTAATACTTATGATATTACTATACT
>CAYOIP010000054.1:0-7217 GCA_964404065.1 uncultured Candidatus Peribacteria bacterium | reverse complement strand
AAATAAGAAATATAAAACAAAATTTATACTAAATCATAAATAAAGTATTTCCCAAAAAATTATAAAAAATATAAATGTATTTAAAAAGAAAAGTGATAACCAAAATCTTTTATATTTTAAAACATCTGGTAAAATAGTTTTTACTACATATTTCAAGAAAAAAACTATAAATAACATCAAAAAACTACTTCAAAACAAAACAATTTCTAAAAAAATATTTTTTTGGTATTTTGATAAATCAAGTAAATTTATTATAAAGATTATTCCAGATATTAAAAAAACACTCAAAAAATAAATTGTATAATAAATTTTTAATCTTAAAGGAAAAACTCTAAAAATATTTGCAACATTTGGAACTCTCTGAAGTTCTTTTAAAAGTTCATTTAAACTTTGATTTGAATCAATATCAAAACTTAACATCATACAATTTTTTGATTCTTTATATGATAATTTTTTTATATCAATATCTAAATCATAAAAAACTTTTGTAATATTATTTATAGTAACAAAATCTCTAGTTTTTGTTTTAATTTTTAGAGAAACTGCTTTATTAAATTCTGTTTTATTATAAAATCAAGTTATCTTTTGAATGACATTATCTATTTCTATGCTTCAAATAGCGATAAATAAATAAAATTGATTTTCATCTATTAATCAAAAATTTTTTATAACTGATTTTTTTATTTTTCAAGAGTGAGTTTTAAAATGTCTATATCAATAAGTTTCTAGTGCATTATCAAGCATATATTTTCATAATTCATATAGTTTAATAGTGGAATATTTTTTAAATAATTCTTTTAAAGCATCTCTTGCAATTTTTGTTTTTATAAAAAAGAAATTCTCAATTTTATAATTCATATAAACATCATTTGATTTTTGAAGTCTAATAAAATCTCCATTTTTTAAAGCAAAAAAAGGATCTGAAGTCCAAATTCAATTTACAAAAGCCCCAGAAAAATATTTTCAATACTCGTAATTATAATTAAAGGCATAATCTATCAAAACTGATTCTTTTGGCAACAAAATAAAATTTCCATTTGAATCAAAACATTTTATTTCACTTATTATTACTTCTTGTTTTAATTTCTCAAAAAATCATTTTGAATCTATAGTTTTCTTTTGAACATTTAAAATTCATTTCATCCACTGTGGCAAACTTTTATATTCTACTCAAAATCATTTGTAGATAAAATGTGCTGCTAAACCTGAACGGTTTAATTTCATCATATCTGCAGTTTGGATTTGAAATTCTAAAAACTCTCAATTTTCATCAAAAACTGTAGTATGAATTGATTGGTAACCATTTTCTTTAGGAGACGAGATATAATCTTTAAATCTATCATTTTTTACATTAAATAAACTATGAATAATTCATAAAGCTAAATAAGCATCTTTAACATTTTTTGTAATAATTCTTAAAGCTAAAACATCATAAATATCATTTATATCAATATTTTTAAGTTTCATTTTTTTATAAATTGAATAAAGGCTCTTTACTCTTCATTCAATTGCAACTACTTTTACTCAAGCTTTGTTGAATTCTTTTTCTATTTCATTATGAGCTTTAATAATTTTTTGTTTATAATAATCGTATTTTTTTCAAAATATTTTATCAAGTTCTTTGTATTCTTTTTCACAAGTATATTTGAAACACAAATCTTGCATTTGAGTTAAAAATTCTCAAATAGATAAAAAATTTACAATTGGTAGATAAATTTCCTCAGTTTCTCTTGCTATTCTATATCTTTTTTGTTTTGGTAAAAACTCTAGAGTTTGTAAATTATGAAATCTATCAGCAATTTTTACTAAAAATATTCTTATATCTTCTCAGACTGAAACTAGAGATTGTTTAAGATTTTCTATATCTTTTTTATTCATATCAATAGTATAATACAAATCTCAAAGTTTATTTACTCAGTTTATAATAAAAGCAACTTCTTTTCAAAAAATTTTTTCTATATCATTAAGTGAAAAATCTTTGTTATCCAAAACATCATGAAGTAGCGCACAGATAATTGAAATATCATCTGCTTCAAGCTTCGCAAGACTTAAAGCAACCTTTAATGGATGAGTTATATACAATTCTTTTGATTTTCTATATTGATTTTTATGGGCATCATAAGCATATAAAAAAGCCTTATTAATAAGTTTTTTATCATAATAAGGATTATATTTCACTATTTCTTCATTTAATTTTTCAAATATTTCAGATACTAGTTTTTCCATAAAAAAATGTTAGAATTACTTTTTATGGAATTCTAACAGAAGTTTTTTAAATATCAATTTTAATTTAAAAATTATTTTTATACTTTTATACTAATTATACTACCTTTAGGTGGTGCTGTAACTTGTTCAACTGTAGGTAATTTTCAATTTGGTCAGTAAAGTGTAGTAGCAGTATTAGCTGCAGTATCATTAACAAGATTTGAAACTGCTGGAGCAACAGGAGTTCATGCTAAAGGTTCTCTAACATTACTATTAAAATTTCTTTGCATTACTTCATAAGTCGTTGGAAGTGTCTGTATAGAAGTACTTCCTCAAATTCATAAAATTCACATAGTTTTATTTTTATTTTTTAAATTATTTTTGCTGGCAGATTATATTTATATTTTTTTTATTTGTCAAAAAAATTATGTTAAAAAGTATTTTTCCTTTTTCTCTAGCCAAAAATCCTCTTGTCTGCATAGTTTTTTAATATCTTTTTTATTTTCCAAAATTTGAGAAATTGCTTCTTCCATAAAAATAGTATTTTGACTTCATTTGAATAAAATTAAATATTTCTTTTCTTGAGATTTTAAAAAGTCTTTTAAGAATTCTCAAAGTAATTTTGAGTTTTTAAAATGTTTTGCATTTGGTGATTTTTTAAGAAAATAGTTTTTCATACTTTCTCAAACCACAAAAATATTTTTTGTAATATCACGGGTAAATAAAGCCAGTTTCTCATGTTCAACTTTTACATATTCTCAAAGTTCTCTCATTTCTCAAAGACATAAAATGATTTCATAATCTGAGAAAACTGTTTTATGCAATTTCAAAAAATTTTCTATCACTTTCTTCATACTTTCTGGAGCAGCATTGTAAGAACTATCAACCAAAACTGAGTTATTTTTTCAGTTAAATATAGAAAAACGCGAATATTGTAATTCAAATTTTAAATCAAGTTTCAAATCTTTTAACACAAAAAATGTTTTTTTATAATATTTTTCAAATAAAAAATCTAAAATAAAAATTCAAATATTTATGTATCAGATATTTTCTTCTCCAATAAGATTTGAAGAAATATTTATTTTTTTCTCATTTTTAAAGTAAAAATCAAAATTTGACTTTATAGTATTTTTATCAAATTTTAAAGTATATTTTTTTCAGACTAAATCAATTTCTTTTGAGGTTTCTGTAGAATTTGTTGTATAAAAATATTTTTGCACAACAATTTCTTTTTCATAAATTTTTGCAAATTCATCTTCTACATTTAAAAAACAAAAATTCTTAGAATTTTTTAAAAGTTTATATTTTTCACTTGCAATAATTTCTTTAGATTCAAATTGACTTGAATGAACTTTATCTATTTTTGTAACTATTCATACATCTGGTTTCACTATAGATAAAAGAAAGTCCATTTCTCATTTGTGATCAATTCAATACTCTAAAACTATTATGTCATAAAGTTTTTTTCAAAATAAACTCACAAATAATGACTTAAAAATAGTTTTTAAAACTGAAGAAAATTCTGGTTCATAATCAGAAATTCATAAAACTGATAAACTTAGTCAAAGTTCTCAGTTAAAATTTTTTGATGATGTATAGATTTTTTTATCTTTTAAATTTTTTTCTAAAATTTGACTTATTATCATCCTACAACTTGTTTTTCAAATGCTTCAAGTTATTCAGATAATAAATGGTTTTTGTCTAAAAATATAGATTTTTGCTAGTATTCAAAAAAATCTAAAATATAAATTTAATACTTTTTGTTTCATAAAAATGGAATTAATAATTTCGTAGGGAATGGTTTAAAACCATTCCCTACATTTATATTTTTTTTTAGATTTTTTGCAAAAATAAAACTCCAAAATTGGAGTTTTATGCTGTTTGCTGTTGTGCTCTAAAAGCTCTTTCTTGAAATTCAATAACAGATTTTAAAGCTATTTCACTAAGTTTTTCAACTGGTACTTGGTTTTTTCATACAATTACTTGATTTAATGGAATTGCAAATTCATCTTCTTCTGCTCAATCATATAATATTTCTTCAGACTCTAATATAGAAAATATTTTTCTATTATAAGTAACTATTCAATCATCAACGCAAACTATATCTAAATATTTATCTCATAATCACTTTCTTCAAAGAGTATCTATTCAAGTTTTTCAAGATAATCATCTTTTTTGTTTTGCTATTGAGATTGGTATAACATTTGATTTCATATTTTATAATTTATTTGATAATCAAGAAGTTTTAAATATAAATTTTCTTTTTCAAACAACTCTTCCATTTATTTTTCATTCATAAAAAACAACTTCTGGTTGATCAAAATCATTTAAAAAATAAATTTCTACTTTTTCTCAATATAAACTTTGTAAAATATCTATTGATTGTAAAATATCGCTGTCTGTTAATTCATTTCAAACTTCTAAAAATTCAAATCACCTATCTAAAAAAGTTTGTAATCTAGTATTTACAACTCAATCAATACCTTTAAAAAATCTAGCTTTTTCTAAATCAATAACTCAAGGAACTCATCTTAAATCATATTTTCAAGATGTAACTCAAACATTTAAAATTCACATATTTAAAAAAGTTAAAAAAATAAGATAGCTTTATAATTATTTTTTATTTTTTGTCAAGTAAAAAATATTTTTTTTATTAAAAATTCGTATAATAAGGAAAATTAATAGTAAAAATAACAAATGAAAAATCTTTTTGTAGTTGATTTATGATCCGATAAACATGCTAAATTCCCCTATATTTCAAACACACTTTTAACAAAAATAGAGCAAAATTTAAAAAATAAAAAAAAATCTATTTTATACATAAACAAAAGATGAGCTTATGATTTATATATATGTAGTGATTGTTCTTATCTAAAAAAATGTCCAAGATGTGATATAGCTTTATCAGTTCATAAAAATCCTCTAAAACTTGTTTGTCATCATTGTTCTTATAATGAAGATATAACTTTAAACTGTGAAAAATGTGGAAGTGCAAATCTAAAAAAAGTTTGAGTTTGAACTGAGCAAATTGAAGAAAATTTACATAACTACTTTAAAAATACTTCTATTTTCAGAATGGATAGTGACAATGTAACAAATATTTGAGAAAAAAGAAATGCGCTAGAAAATATGAAAAACTCAGAGATTATTATCTGAACAAAAATGATTACAACTTGATTTGATTTTAGAGATATTTGAGTTATTGGAATCATTTTACTAGAACAAGAACTACAAATACCAAAATATGACACAGAAGAAAAAATTTACCAAAATATAAAACAACTTATCTGAAGATGATGAAGAGTTTGAGAAGAAACAGACATCATAATCCAAACTATGATTCCAAATAATGAGATGATAAAAAATATTGTAGAACTAAATTATAAAGATTTTTTTAAGAAAACTTTAGAAGAAAGAAAGATTTTCAATTATCCTCCTTTTGTAGAAATGGCAACTCTCAGATACAAAGATAAAAATAAAATTTCGTCAATTGAATATATTAATAATTTAAAAAATATTTTAGACGAGGTTAATACTTGAAAATTTGAGATTATAAAAATTGATACACCAACCAAAAGAGATAATCAATTTTTTACAAAGATAATTATAAAATGAAATCAAATAAGAAAATTCTTACAAAATATAAAATGAGAGATTTTAAAAAATAAAGATTTGGTTGTAATTTTTGAGTAAAACTTTTTAACACTATTTAAGTAAAAAATTTTGCAGAATTTTTTTATTTTTATATACTTTATTAAAATATATTTTAACTAACACTTTTATGAAATTTCAAATCGAAACTTTGACATTAAAAACAGCTTTAGATATCGTAAATCACGCAACAGCAAATGTATCTACAACTCCGATTTTAGAAAATATTTTAATAAAAGTAAATTTCAAAAATATTGTTTTTACAGCAAATAATTTAGAAATGGCTATAGAACATATAGTTAATGATAATATAAAAATTGAAAGTGAGTGAGCTTTTTGTGTTCCTTCAAAAATTTTTACAAACTATATTTCCCTACTTGAAGATGATAATGTTAGCATAGAACTTTTAGGAGATAACTCTATTGAAATAAAAACCGAATCTTCAAAAATCAAAATTAAATGAAATCCTTATTCAGATTTCCCTTTAATTCCAGCCATAAAAGAAAATTCTAGTTTTACTCTAAAGTCAGATATAATAAAAAAATCAATTGAAAAAACTCTTTTCTCTTCAGCAGAATGAAATATCAGACCAACTTTAGCTTGAATTTTTGTTCAAATTGAATGAAATACAGCAAAATTTGCAACAACAGATAGCTTCAGAATGAGTGAATACAAAGTTGATATTGCAGAAAATATATCTGGTAATTTTTCTCAAATTATTCCAAGTAAAACTGCTTTTGAATTAAGAAGTATGCTCTGAGAAAAAACTGATATAAAAGTAATTGTTTGAGAAAATCAAATTTGATTTATTTTTGGAAATACAAAATTTTATTCTAGATTATTAAACTGAAAATTTCCAGATTATGAATGATTTTTTCCTACTTCTTATAACACAAAAGCTGTTATCAATAGATTTGATTTGATTTCTGGACTTAAAAAAATAAATTTATTATCAAGAGAAACTAATTATTCTATAAAAATGAGTATTTCAAATGAAACTGGAATATTAATTGAAACTTCACAAACTCAAATTTGAGAAGCTCGTATAAATCTTGTATGAGCTGTCGAAGGTGAAGAAGCAATCATTTGACTAAATAGTGAATATTTACTTCAAGCATTAAATGTAATTGATACAACTCATATTTCTATAAGTTTTGAATCTCCTCTTTCTCCTATTTTAATTACTTGAGTAAGTGATGATAATAAAAAAGATTGATTTAGACATATTATCATGCCACTTAAGATATAGAAAATATTTGAATTATATTTGTAGAGATAAAAAATATTTTGTCTCTACTTTTTTTTATTTGCAAATTTTTGAAAGTAAGTAAAATAAGTTTGATTTATTTTATTAAATTATT
>CAYOIP010000053.1:0-7306 GCA_964404065.1 uncultured Candidatus Peribacteria bacterium | reverse complement strand
GAATAGAACCAATAAAAAATTGTTATTATGTAAGTAATTCAAATTGAAAATATCCGTATATATTTTGATTCAGACTTGAATCAGAAAAATATATAAAAAAGTATTGAAAAAAAAATTACGCATATCCCGATTATGATTTACCATATATACAACGGTGTGATTGACTTACTTGTGATGCCGACTATAATTATGATTGATATTTTTGAACAATTTTTAGACCATGTATAGATATGGAATGATTTGAGTAATAAAAAAATATGAAAGTAAATAAATCACAAAAATTAACTAGATTTTTTACACTAAGCGCAATCCTTATTTTGTACTTAGTAATTATTTATATTTTATGATATTTATTTTTCACACTAAGTCTTTGATTTTTCCTTTATACATGAAATTTTTTTGCTTGTAATAATATAGAAGCCTGAAAATGTTATGAATGAACTTGAGTTATTTTATCAGTTATATTTTCCTGATTAATAGTTTTTTTATTATGAAAATATACATTCAAATTTTTACAGATTTGAATTAATGAAATTTTATCAATTAAATTTATTAAAAAATAATTTTTCACCCTTGAAAAATTATTTTTTTTTGTATAATTAAATTACTTAGAATTAATAAAAGAATATGTTAAAAGTATTAGATAAAACTAGAAAATATGTAATTGTAAAAATGGATATACAGACATTTTCTGAAATAGAAAAAAAGCCTACTATAAAAGAGCTTATAGATGAAGCTATGAATAGCCCAAAAACTTATCACACTCATGAAGAACTTATGGCTGATTTAATGTCTTAAAAGAAAACATGAAATTAGAAAGAAAAATAACAACTCAATTCAAAAAAGATTTTAAAAAATATAGAAACGATTTAGATATCGTTTTTAAATTTGAAGAAGTTGCTAAGAAATTAGCAAATTGAGAAAAGTTACCAGAAAAATACAAAGATCATAAATTAACTTGAGATTTTGAATGAGCTAGAGAGTGTCATATAAAACCTGATTTACTTTTGGTTTATAAAATTGACAACAATAAACTTATTTTACTTTTACTTAGACTTTGAAGTCATAGTGAAATATTTTAAAAAAAAATAATTTTCCACCTTGAAAAATTATTTTTTTTTGTATAATAAAGGTAAATTTAGATATTAAACTATAAAAAAAGTGGCTAAGAAAAAAACAAAAAATTCAAGTAATATTATCAGACCAGATACAAAAAATATTTTTATAGCCTGTATTTTTATCATCCTTTGAGCAATTTCAATTTTCTCAGAACTTGATTCTACTGCATGATACTGGACTTGGCAAGTATTAAAATTTTTATTTTGAGATTATTATCAATATATTTTTTCTCCAATTATTTTGATTTTATGAGTTTTTGTTTTCGTAAAAGAATGATTTTGATTTAATAATTCAAGAATGCTATGACTTTTATTGTATTTTGTTTCTACAAATACTTTAATTTGATATTTTCAAAATGATTATTTTTCTTTTTTTAACTTTCATATTTCGTTTTCAAAATTTTTCTGATCAAATGCGTCACTTGTTTTTATGATAATGATGCTTCTTTTTAGTTTATTTTTAATGTTTAGAATTAGTTATAAACAAATATTTAAAAAAGTAATTTGATTAACCCCAGATCTAGAAACTATAAAAGAAAATATTTCCCTACCAAAATCAAATAATAATAATGATGAAGATGAACCTAAATCTAAAAAAGCAAAAAAAGAACTAGAAAAAATTGAAAAAATGAAACAAGATTTAGAAGCAGAACTTTCAAAAGCAAAAAGATTATCAAAAGAACCGCGTCAATTAGATCTAGAAGATGCTCCAAGAAAAATAACTATTATTAAAAAAGATTCAATTCTTTCAAAAATCAAAAATTCTTTATCATGAGATGAGGAAGAAAATAAAGAAAAAAAATCTTTTATTTCTCCAAAATATGATAAATGGGTTTTACCCAGTATAGAATTACTTTCTGATATAAGCTGAAATTTAAAAGTAAATGAAAATGATATTTTTAATAAACAAGAAGAAATAGTTGATAAATTAAGACAATTTAAAATTGATGTAAATATGACTGGTTATAGAGTATGACCAACTGTAATTCAATTTAGACTTAAACCTGAAGAATGAGTAAAACTAAATAAAATTGAAAATCTAAAAAAAGATTTAACTTTAGCACTTCACGCTAAATCGATAAGAATTCAAGCTCCAATTCCATGAGAATGAGTTGTGTGAATAGAAGTTCCAAATCCAGAAAGACAACCAGTTTGACTCAGAGAAGTTATTGATTCTCGTGAATTTAATAGTCCAAAAATTGAGATTCCAGTTGCAGTTTGAAAAGATGTAAATTGAGATGTAATAGTTTGAGATCTAACAAAAATGCCTCATTTATTAATAGCAGGACAAACTTGAAGCTGAAAATCTGTTTGAATGAATTGATTTTTATTAAGTATGTTATACAAATTTTCTCCATCAGATTTAAAAATAATTATGGTAGATCCAAAAAGGGTAGAGTTGTCAGTTTATAACTGAATTCCTCATTTATTAACTCCAGTTATTTCAAATCCAGATAAAGCATTAAATGCATTAAAATGGTCAGTTGCTGAAATGATTAGAAGATATGATTTAGCTACAAGTGTAAATGCAAAAAATATTAAAGAATATAACGAAAAAGTTAAAAAAGATGAAAAATGGCCTTATATAGTTGTTGTAATTGATGAACTTGCAGATCTGATGATGAGTGGAAATAAAAAAGAAGTTGAAAATTCTATTGCTCGTATAGCTCAGATGTGAAGAGCTGCTTGAATGCATTTAATTGTTGCAACACAAAGACCTTCTGTTGATGTAATTACTTGATTAATCAAAGCAAATATTCCTTCAAGAATTGCTTTTACAGTTGCATCTCAAATTGATTCTAGAACTGTTATAGATAAGGCTTGAGCTGAAGATTTACTTTGAAGATGAGATATGTTATATGCACCAACTTGAGTTTTAGAACCAGCTAGAGTTCAATGAGTTTTAGTTGAAACTGAAGAAGTTGAAGATGTTGTTAATCATATAAAATTAACTGTTGATCCAGATATGATAAATAATATGTATGATGATAGTATAGTAAATGGAAAATCAAGTGTTGCTGGAAGTATTTTAGAAAATTATAATTGAGATCAAGAAGAAGAACCTGAAATCATAGAAAAGGCTATACAAATAGTTAGAGAATCAAAAAAATGATCAACTTCATTAATTCAAAGAAAATTAGGTTTAGGATATGCTAGAGCTGCTAAAGTTTTAGATATTTTAGAAGAACTTTGAGTAGTTGGGCCAGCTAATGGATCAAAACCTAGAGAAGTTTATGAATAGACCTCACCCCTAACCCCTCTCCCTCGAGGGAGAGGGGAATATAGATAAATAAGTTCCAACTTATGCAACAACAAATAATAATTTTTTTTACAAGTATCTGCGAGCAGGATTATATAATCTTTTGAATTTCTGTATGATTTTTTGTTTGATTTATTTTTGCTTGAATAGAAAAAATTTATAAAGCATATTTATGAATAATTCTTGGACTTTTTATTTTTACAATGGTAAATCTAACTCTAAAATCTCTAAATGATAATGATATTTGAGTAAATTGACTTAGAGATTTTTTTGTTAATCACAGAGAGGGGATATGATTTTACACAATTTTATTTATTCCATTTTTAGCAATTTTGATTCCTATAAACAAAAATATTGCTTTTAGGGTTTCAAAAAATAAGGTTTTAAATTATATAGTTATTTTTTTATTTTGAATTTTCTTTTTTTCATTTTTATTAACTATTTTCTTATCCATTATAAATAATAGATTTTTGTTTAGTATGGATAATTCAATTATCACTCAAGTAAGAGAAAGTAGCGTAATAAAATGGACTTATGAATATTTTTCAGTTTCAAGTATTTTTAATTTTCTAATAAAATATGATTATGTAATAAACTTGATAGTTATTTTGTTTATTTTTTACAAAATGACTATTGGATGAATTGTTGATTATCTAATGAGTAAATTATTAAAATTATTAATCAATTTCTTTGATGAAAAACAATCTTCTTGACATAATGAACATTCTAATAAAGAACATCATGAAGGATATGAGCATTTTGATGAACATGATTTACATACTCATTGACATCATTAAAAAATTTTATTTGAAATATTTTTTTTATATATATAATGCTTAAAAGTAATAATAATTAACCCAAATTTATGGATTATAATTTAATTTTATTTAAAGTTGAAGTAATATTGTTTTTAATATTTTTATGATATATATTTTACTATTTATCATGAAAATTTTTTAGAGTAGTTATGAGACTTAAAAATATACTTTGAATCAGAAAAAAAGAAGAGGAAAAAGTCATAACAACAGTTCAAATAACAGAAGATAAAAATTTACATGCAAATAATTATTTTTCTATAAAATCAGAAATTACTGACGAAGAAAAAGTAAAAATAAATGAGCTTTTAAAGAAAATCAAAGTAAATATTTCAAAAAGAGAATATGATGTTGCAAAAAATTTGATTGTTGAATGATTAACAATTGATAAATTTAATATAGAATTAAATACAGAATTAGCTTGAATTTATATTTTAGAACGCGAATATCACAAAGCTGAATACATTTATAAAGATTTACTTTTAGTACATGAAGAAGATTTTGAAATACTAAAGAAACTTTCTTATGTTTTAACAATGCAAGAAAAATATGATTTAGCGATTGAAATGTATAAAAAAGCATTAGAAATAAAATCTGATGATATGGAAATAATAAATATGTTAGCTCATCTTTATTATCATAAATGATTATATATTGACTGTATTTCAAACCTAAAAATATTTCTTCGTGAAACACCAAGAGACGCTGATAATCTTATATTACTTGCAGCAAGTTACAGAAATATTTGAAAAATAAATGATTCAATAAATACTTATAAAAGAGTTTTAGAAATCCAACCTTATAATGAAGAGGTAAAAAAAGAAATTATAGAATTAGAATCTTTAAATTATTGAGAAGAAGAAAATATTTAAAATATAATATTTTTTAACAATTTTTATTAACAAATTTTAAACGAATAATTTAAAATTTGTTTTTATTTTTACTTAAATTAAGTATAAAGTTATTGAATTTAATCTATTATTTTAACTAAAATTTATGCTAAAAATTCCACCACATAGTATAGAAGCTGAACAATCTGTTTTATGAAGTCTTTTAATTGATAAAGATGGTTTTTTACTTATTTCTGATTTACTAGTAAAAGAAGATTTTTATGATGATAAAAATGCAAAAATATATGAAGTAATGCTTGAGCTTTATACAAAAAATAAGCCTATAGATATTATTACCGTAAAAGAAAGACTTGATGATAAAAAATTACTTGATGAAGTTGGATGACTTCCATATATAATAGAATTAACTGAAATAGTTCCAACTAGTTCAAATATTTTTGAATATGCTAGCATAGTAAAAAATAAATCAGTAAATAGAAAGCTTATAAAAGCTTGAAATGAGATAATTTTAAATTGATATGATGAGGAAAAAAATATAAATGAACTTCTTGAAAAATCTGAAAAGTCACTTTTTCAAGTTACCCAAGTATTTATAAAAAATAAACTTGTTCATATTTCTGATATATTAGAGTCAAGATTTGAAGAATTTGCAGAAATTCATGAAAATCCTGATAGTGTAAAAGAACATAGACTTTATACTTGATTTAAGTCTTTAGATAATACTTTATGAGGTTTAAAATGATGAGATATGGTTATTTTAGCTGCAAGACCAAGTATGTGAAAAACTGCTTTTTCGCTTAATTTAGCACAAAACATATGATTTAACTGAAAAAATGTTGCAATATTTTCTCTAGAAATGAGTAAAGAACAACTAACAGATCGTATGATTGCGTCAAGTATTTGAATAAATTCTTGGAAATTAGCTAAATGAGAATTAGAAGATGAAGAATTTGCAAAACTCGGGGAAGCAATGGAGAAATTAAGTGCAGCAAATATTTATATAGATGATTCAGCTTGATGAAATTTACTAGACTTGAAATCAAAAGCTAGAAGACTGAAAATGGAAGCTTGACTTGATTTGATAGTAATTGACTATTTACAACTTATGACAAACGGAAACTCTTTAAATAGAGTTCAAGAAATATCTGAAATTTCAAGATGAATAAAATCTCTTGCAAGAGAATTAAATGTGCCGATTATAGCACTTTCACAATTATCTCGTGCCGTTGAATCAAGAATGGATAAAAAGCCAATACTTTCAGATTTGAGAGAATCATGATCTATAGAACAAGATGCTGATATAGTTATGATGCTGTATAGGGAAGAGTATTATGATGAATTTACTGATAGAAAATGAGTTACTGATGTTTCAATAAGAAAAAATAGAAACGGGCCAGTTTGAAGTATGGAACTGATGTTTGATAGAACAAACCAAAGATTCCTTGAAATTGAAACAAATTTAAAAGAAGATTATTAAAATCTTCTTTTATTATCTATAAGCCTCATTAACTCTTTTATTAACTCAATTTCAAAAATTTAATCTTATTAAAAAATTAGAACATTCATTATAAGCCCAATTAATTTTTTCTTCATCTTGATGATTATTTTGTAAACAATTATCTCTTACCATATCTAAGTATTTTAAAATATCATCATATAAGGTTTTATTTAAAGATAATGCTCTATAAAAAATCATTCTTAATTTTCATTCTATATCATCTTTTTGAGTCTGATTTATTAAATTATTTCAATAAGTTGATAATAAAAAAGTAAAATAAAATTCAAATCACTTACATATAATATCTCTTAATTCATCAATATTATCTCAAGCTAAAGCATCTAAAAAACTTTTATTATTCGCTAATTCCGTTTCTCTATTTGCTAAATCTTTTTCTAATTGAACTCAATATTCCATAGATTCTTGCAATTGTCTTTCAAGTTCTTTAATTTGTCTTTCAAGTTCTAAAACAGATAAATCAGAATTATTATGTCTAGCATATCATCTTTGCCAAGTTTTTTCTTGAGCCTTTAAGCTTTGTACTAAAATTAATAATGATTTTAAAATATCTTCAGGTTTTTTTCAAAATATTTTAATTTTATCTTTTTCTCATAATAATTTATTTATATCAAAAATTAACTTTTCAATTTCTTGAATTATTCATTGTTTCTCTTGATAAACTCTCATATAATTTTGATACATATTAGTTCAATGTTTTTCTTTTTCTCATAATCTTCTTTCAGCCTCTTTTCTTCTATTATCAT
>CAYOIP010000052.1:0-7486 GCA_964404065.1 uncultured Candidatus Peribacteria bacterium | reverse complement strand
TATAAAATCAATTATTTCATTAATTAAATTTACTTCAGGTTTCCCCTCGCCCTCGGGGAGAGGGGCTAGGGGTGAGGGACCTAAATATCAACTTCTGAAAGCCAATCAAACTATTTTTCCCGAAAATTCTATATCTTTTATATCATCTAAAAAGAAACTTTTTGCTTCAACTTTCTTTACTAAGTGATTTTTTTTATAGTTTTCTAGTCAAGCTTCTCAATTATCAGAAAAAACTGGATCTAAAATAATTTCTGATTTAATTCATAAATTTTTAAGTAATTCAAAACTTACATTATCTCTCACAAAAACTTCTTTTGCATTTGCAAATATTCTTTTTATTTTTTCTAAATTTTTTTCAAATTTTATATCAATACTGACTCAAAAAATTATGATTTCTTTTTTCAGCATTTTTATAATTTCAGTCCTAAAAAGCCACTGATTAAGTGGATTTGAATAATTCCCTGTTTCATTATCAAACATTATTCCTCATCATCAAATTACTACTTTATCTGCCCATTTAACAGTTTTTATAAAATTGTAATAATTTTTTAAATTTCTAAATAAATTCTTTGGATTTCTTATTCAAATAGGAAAATATTCTACATACTCTATATTTGCATCAGAATAAAAAATATCATTTAAATCATAAGTAAATACTTTAAATTTTGTATCATTTCAGTATTTTTCTTTGAGTAATTTTATTTCATTTTTAAGTATTAGTTCATCTCACAGATTTTGACATCAAACTGACATCATTATAGCAATTTTCATAAAGCCTTTGTAAAAAAGTATTTTTTAAGTAATATAATAAAAATTAATTATTAAACAAGAAAAAATGAAATTCCTACTTACATGTGCAGCTTGACTTGAAGCAATTGCAAAAAATGAAATTATAAAACAAGGTTGAACTATAGTTGAAGTGAAAGATAGACTGGTTTTTTTTGAGTGAGAAATAGAATTGATGGCAAAAATAAATCTTTGGTCTAGAGTTTGAAATAAAGTTTATTTGGTTTTAAATGAAGCAAAAAAAGTTGATAATTTTGATAAATTATATGACCTAGTTTATGATATAAATTGGAAAAAATATATAAATAGATATTATCCAGTTATCGTAAAAGCTACTTCTATAAAATCAGCATTATCAAGCACTCCAGCAATTCAAAAAATTACAAAAAAAGCAATTGTAGATAAAATGACAAACAAATCTGGGAAAAATATGCCAGAAGAATCAGATAAACCTATTTTTGAAGTATTTTCATTTTTTATGGATGATAGCGCTTATATTCTTCTAAATACTTCTGGAGAAACTCTTTACAAAAGATGATACAAAGATGACACGTGAGAAGCTCCTATTAAAGAATCTCTTGCTGCAGCTCTCATAATCCTTTCAAATTGGAAATATAGCGAGAATTTTTACGATATATTTTGTTGAAGTTGAACTATTGCGATTGAAGCAGTTATGTTTGCAAGAAACATAGCTCCTGGGCTTTATAGATACTTTTCTTTTGAAAATTGGGATTTACTTCCAAAATGATATTTTGATGATTTAAGAAAAGAGGCAAAAGAAAAGATTTTTAATAAAAAATATAATGTAATAGCTTCAGATATTGATGAGGAAGTTTTAGAAAAAGCTAAAATAAATGCAAAAAATGCAAAAGTAGATGATAGCATAACTTTTTTTAAAAAAGATTTTAAAGAATACAAATATGAAAAAATGACTTGAACTATTATTTCAAATCCACCTTATTGATTGAGACTAAAAGATGATGATATAAAATGAATGTATAAAGATATAAATATGATACTTGATAAAAATAAAGAATTATCTGGTTGAATTATCACGGCTTACACTGATTTTGATAATTTGATAAATCTAAATCACTATAAAAAAAGGAAGTTATATAACTGAAATGAATTATGCTACTTTTACCAAAAAAAATAAATTAATAACCCATCAGTCCTTCAGACAGCTTCCCTTAAACTTAAGGGAAGCATTTTTATTAAACCTTTTATTCCTTCCCTTAGGCTTAAGGGAAGGTTAGGATGGGTTATTACTCAATTTCAATTTCCATCTCATCGGACAACACATTATTATTTGCAAAATCTAGAGTTAGTTTAACTTTATATTTTCAAGCTATTTTATAAGCATGGCTTGGATTTGCATCATTTGAAAAACTTCCATCACCAAAATCCCAACGATATCAAGTAATTTGTCATATAGATCAAGTTGATAAAAAATCTATTTCTTGGTTTATAGGAGCTTTTTTCATACTAACACTTATTTGTGCTTTAAAATCTTGTGGCTTTAAAACTAAACTTTTAGTAATAGAATATTCTTTTCATTTTTCAGTCACAACTGTTAATTTAACAATATAATTTCATTCACGAAGATATTTATGACCAGGATTTACAGCATCTCTTTCTTCAACAACTCAATCTCAATAATCATAAACAAATTTTATTATATTATCATTCTTTACCTCACTAAGTGAAGCATCAAATGAAACTATTGCTGGAGCATATTCACTACTTGATTTTAAATCTAAATTCAAAACAGCATCTCTTTGTACAAATTCTAAGTTAATTTTTTCATTTATCTCAATTATTTCATCTTTATTTTTTCTATGAACAAATTTATATTTTACTCAAACTTCTTTAAATCATTCAAAGTTAAAATCTTGTGTTAAATATTTTCAAGTTTCTAGAGCATTTCAAATATTCCATTTTACTTCATCTAAAAAATAAAGTGGATTATCTGATCTAATATTTTTTGCATCAAAAGTCAAAGTTGTCGGTGATCATAAACCATAAACATAATATTCCCTAGTTTTTTGATCATATTTCACATTATCTAATTTTTCATTGTTCTCAAAAATATCAATATTATTTATTAAATTCATTTTCTTTATTGTTGTAATTTCTTTTGATAATTCAACCAATTTTCAAACAGAATTTGTAATAATAACTTTTACATCATATTTTCAATAAGTATCAAAAGTATAATTTATTTCTGATGATTTTTCTAAATCAGCTACATCTGCATTATTTACAATTTCTTTTCAATCAATTATCCATTTAAAACTCTCTATAAATCAATCTCAAAAATTATTTTCTATATCAGAAACTTTAAAAGTATATTCTAAATCATTATCAATAGACGCTTCATAATTTATCTTTCAATTTATTTCAGAATTATCTCAAGAAACTACAAATATTCTATCCATACCATTTCAAGCTTCATCTTTTTTTATTTTCATTCAAATAGCTTCTTTATCAAAATATATCTTGCTTGGTTGAAATAAATATCATTCATAAACTGGTTTTGAAGTATCAGACTCTAAATACCACTCTATTTCTCATAAAGATTTCAAATCTCTTGCATCAAAACTTATTGTTTTTCATCAATTTGGAAGTTCTTTTTGGGAAATATTTATTAAGTAATTTATTCAAATTGTTGGCATTTCTCAAGCATCTTTTGTGGTTTTTTTATCTGGAAATCTTAAATCAATTCATTCCAAAGTAAGTTTCACTTGAAAAAGTCATTTTTTATCATAAGTATGAATTATCTCAGGAGATTGAGTTTCAGCTACATTTCCATCACCAAAATCCCAAGAATATTTTGTTATATTAAATCATTTTCTTTGTTCATCTTTTACTAAATATTTTAAATCAAATTTTATATCAATTGGTCAAATTATATTTGAGAAATCCCTTATAATAGAGTTCTCTTTAGTAAATTTTGAACTAGTTAATAAACTATTATCATATAATTGAATATTTCAAAATGACATTTCTTGCCAATTTGGTAACGATTTAATAATTTTATCTAAAGTCATCCATAAAGTTCAAGTTCCAAATAATAAAATTGCTAATATAACAGAAACAACTATATAAATAGTTTTCTTTCTTTTAAATTCTTTTTTTGTAAGAATTGCTTTAAATAGAAAAATTATAAAAACAATTGATTCAACAATTATAAAAATTGAAAATAAAATTGTTGTAAGTTTTAGTAAAAAACTATTTATATCATTTAGATTGATTCATAAATTTGTGAAAAATGCTACATCTTCTGGTGTTTGTGCGTTAAATACAACAAACGTTAAAAACATTGCTCACAAAATAAGTGCAACCAGTAATATTGCTCCTAAAAATCAAAAAGCTACTTGAGGGGAAATTGACTTTTTCTCTACTTTTTTCTCTACCTTTTTTTCTGCTAATTTTGCTTTTAAGAAAAGTACTTCTCACATCTCACTTGGAACAACTTTTGTCAAAATTTCTAATGCTTTTCAATTAAAAACATATTCTCCACTTCATTTTTGTTCTAAAGAATTTTCTTCTAAATTCAGTTTAGAAACTTTTTTTGCTTGTAATAAAATATTTGAATAAATATGAAATTTTATATTTCTTGTTTCTTTTAAAATACTATCTTTTTTGAAAGAAATTTTTACTAAATCTGCATTTGGTTCAACTGCTAAAAAATCATATTCATTTTTAAATAAAATATCTATCAAATCGTCTAAAGATTTTATATTTATATCAAAAATTGTTGAATTTTCTGAAGTTGAAGTTTGAATAGTTTCTTGTGATTCCACAGTTTCCTCAGTCAAAATATTTGAAATATCATTTATATCTAAATTTGTTTCATCAATTTGTGAATTTTTGTTTGTTTCATCTCATCATAAAACATCTAAATTTTCATTTTCATTATTTTCTTGCATAGAATTTTATTAAATATTTAAATAATCGCTATCATTATAACATAAAACCTAATTTTTTTGCAAATTTTTTAATTGACTATTATAAAATTATTTTTTAGTATAAAACAATAAAAAACTCCTGAAAATTTTTCAAGAGTCTTTATTATACTAATTCAACTGTTCCTCAAGCTTTTTGAATTTTTTCTAAAGCACTAGCAGAAACTTTATTTACTTTTAAAGTAATTTTTGTAGATATTTCACCATCACCTAAAACTTTAATTAAAGAATTTTTATCTCTAACAAGTAAATTTGCAACTAAAACTTCTTTTGTTATTTCAGTTATCCCTGAAGATGCTAATTCTTCTAATTGAGCAACATTTACAACTGAATATCTAGTTGTCCATATAGCATTAGAAAAACCTTTAAGTTTTGGCATTCTTCTGAAAAGTGGAGTTTGTCCTCATTCAAACCAAGGTCCAACTCATCCTCAAGCTCTACAATTTTGTCAGTTTAATCATCTTCCACAGTATGTTCATTTTCCTGAACCATTTCATCTTCAAAGTCTTTTTGATTTATTTCTTGATCCAGCTTCAGATGCAATATTATTTAAATTAAACATAATATTTAAATTAATTTATAAATTTTTATTTAAAAGATGTAAGTGCTTTTAAAGTAGCTCTAGCATTATTTATCAAATTTGTAGAACCATATCTTTTACCTAAAACATCTTTAAATCATGCAACAGATAAAACTTTTCTCATCGCTCAACCTGCAATTATTCATGTTCAGTCAGATGCTGGATGAACCATAACTTTTGCTGATTTATATTTAGATTCAACATTGTATGGAACAGTTCCATTTTCAATTTTTACTCTAATCATATTTTTTTTAGCATCTGATACAGCTTTTGCTATAGCATCAACAACTTCCCAAGATTTTCAAGTTCCAAGTCAAACTTTTCCTTTTCCATCTCATAAAACAATAACAGCTCTAAATCTTAATTGTCTTCAACCAGAAGTAACTCTTGTTACTCTATCGATTGCAAGTAATTCTTCTTTATATTCTTTTTCTTGTTTGAAGGCATTGTTTCCTTGTTTTTTAAAATTTTTTTTAGACTCTTCTTTATTAGTCATAAATATAAACTTAAGTATTAAAATTTTAATCAAGCAGATCTTGCTGCATCAGCTAAAGCTTTTACTCTACCATGATAAGCAAATCAACCTCTATCAAATACTATTTCAGTAATATTTAAAGATTTAGCTTTCGTAGCTAATTCTTCACCAACTTTTGCAGCAGTTTCAGATTTAGTTCATTTTTCAATTTTTAAATCAGAAGCTGAAGCTAAAGTTTTTCAAGAAACATCGTCTATTAATTGTGCATAAATATTAGAATTACTTCTATATACACTTAAACGAGGTTTAGAACTAGTTCAAGAAATTTTAGCTCTAATTCTTTCTTTTCTTTGTAATCTTTTTGCAACTTTTGCTAACATAACGTTAATTTAAGTTAAAAATTATAAGTTATAAGTTACAAGTTATAAGTAATTAATTAGATAAAACTTCTAATTTCTAACTTTTAACTTCTAACTATTTTTATTATTTACCTGATTTTCAAGCTTTTCTTCTAATTACTTCTTCTACGTATTTTATTCATTTTCCTTTATATGGTTCTGGTTTTTTCATTGCTCTTATTTTAGCAACAAATTCTCAAAGTAATTGTTTATCTATAGAAGTAAAATGAATAATATTTTTCATTTTTTCATCAGCTTTCATAGTAATATTTTTTGGAGATTCAACATCAACTTTATGAGAAAACCCAATTGATAAAACTAATTTTGTTCCTTGAACTTCCATTTTGTATCATACTCAGTTAATTTCTAATGATTTAGTATAACCTTTAGAAACTCACTCAACCATGTTATTTATATTTGCTCTAGTAGTTCCCCATAAAGCTTTTGATAATGGATTTTCTAAATCTTTAGGAGTAACAACTACTTTTCCTTCTTCAACTGAAACTGAAACAAGTTCATGAATTTCAGCTTTTAGAGTTCAAAGTGGTCAAGTTACTTCTATTACATTATCTTGAATTTTTGCTTGTACT
This sequence comes from uncultured Candidatus Peribacteria bacterium, assembly GCA_964404065.1. Classification (GTDB taxonomy): domain Bacteria; phylum Patescibacteriota; class Gracilibacteria; order BD1-5; family UBA6164; genus UBA7396. Next base: position 689 of record CAYOIP010000052.1, on the reverse strand, counting down.
TTATCTGATAACTCTACTGGCAATTTACCAATTCTAGACATATTTTTTTATTTATTAGTATATAAAATCAATTTATTAATAAATTTCACAAATAAGCTCTCCTCAAACATTAAGAGTTCTTGCTTCATATCAAGTAATTACTCATTTTGGAGTAGAAAGAATATATATTCATTTTCAATTTCTTGATTTTTTAATATCTTTTGTTCAAACATAAATTCTTTGCCCAGGTTTAGAAATTCTTTTAAATGTTGGAACATACAAAGTTTCTCTAACATTATTTAATTTTATAAGCAAAGATTTTTTGTTATTTCCTTCATCTACTTCTTCAAAATCAACAATATACTTATTCTTTTTAAGAATTTTTAATAAATCTGATTTTAATTTAGAATAAGGGGATTTGACTTCTAAAATTCTTGCTAAGTAAGCATTTCTTAGTCTTGTCAATAAATCTCCGATTGGATCTATTATCATAATTATAAAACTTAATAAACTAAATTTAAAATTTTTACTACCAGCTTGATTTTCTTACTCCTGGTAATTCTCAAGCATTTGCTTTTTCTCTTATACAGATTCTACACATATCAAATTTTCACATATATCATCTAGTTCTTCAACAAACTCAACACATATTGAAAACTTTAGTAGCAAATTTTGGTTTTCTTCCATCTGCTAATGCTCTTAAAAATTTT
>CAYOIP010000051.1:0-7502 GCA_964404065.1 uncultured Candidatus Peribacteria bacterium | reverse complement strand
TCCAAATGGTAGATTTGCTGAACATGAACAGATAACAGATTTTGAATCTTTAAAACTAATAGTACAAGAAGTTCACAAACACAATCTTGAAGTATTTATAAATCTAAATGCTTGGTATTACACAGAAGTTACAATGCCATATATAAAACAAATGGTAGAGGAATTTAAAGAAATTTGAGTTGATGGAATAATTTGTTGAAATATTTGAATTTTAGAATATTTAAAATCTATTGATTATAAAGGTAAGATAAATATTTCTACAATTATGGCTGTTTATAACACTGAGGCAATTAGATTTTTTCTAGAAAATTATAAAATTAATAAAGTTATTTTAAGTAGAGAAATAACTTTAAGAGAAATAGAAAATATCGTGACAACTTTTCCGCAAACAAAATTTGAAGTATTTTGAGAATGAGATTTTTGTAGATACAATAATTGACTTTGTTTTGCTGAGCATAAATATTGAAGTAGAGATATCTGTACTGTTGTAGTAAATGACTTGATATTTAAAAAGAAATTTAGAGCTGATTTCAAAAAAATAGTTTTAGATAGTTCACTAACTGAACTTGATAAAATTTGAATGTTTGATGATAAATTTCAAGATATATTTGAAAAAATTGCTGATATTTTAAGTAAAATTGACCTTCAACTTGAAGATAAAAAATTTCTTGAAGAAGAATTATTTAAAATATATAAAATTTCAAAAAATAGAGTAGATTTATTTTTTGATGCAATTTCAGGGGCTAATAGTGAAAAAAATAAAAAGATTTTAACTTATTTTAAATGATTAAATTATATTTTAAAAAATTATGAAATTGAGCAGTGACAAGATAAAATTGATTTACTAGAACTTAGGGAAGAATTAGAAAAATCTATAAAAACTTGAATGGAATATTTCTTTAATAAAATTAAAGTAATAGGTTGAGAACCAAAATTAAAAGCACTTGAAACAGGTCTTTTTTATGCAAAATGAGATAATTTAAATCTTTATAGTTATTTATTTTTCTCAAAGTTTCCAAACATAGAAACAGTTAAATTTCCTACAAGATGAAGAAATTATAACGAAAAAATTAAGATAATAGAAGACACTGTTAATTCTAAGGAGGTAAAAAATGAATATATTGATAGAAGTATTAGTTTAGAAAGAGCACACTATGATTTAACTTATTTATTTTGAGATAAATTATGGTTTAGAAAGATGTTAATGGAGAAATTTTAAAATATAAATAATATAAAATATGAATTCACTAACTATTGGTTCTAAGATAGTTTTTAAAACTATTGAATTAAAAACTTGAGAAAAATATAATATTTCTTGAACCGAAATTATTACTGTTGTAAGTTGAAAAGTAAAAGATAGGGTTAAATGATTATTAAATACTTTTGAAAGTTCTGTTTACTATTCTTGAATATTAGAAGCTCAAGAAGATTCTCTATTAACAGTATTTACTCTGGAAAACAAAGATATTGTTTTAAATAAAATAGATGTTGATTGAGAGTTTTGATGATTTTGTAGAAAAAATTGGAAACAACTCAGGGAAATACATGATGTAGAATGATTTGAAAAAGTTGATTTATACAGATGAGAACAAATGGATTATGAATTTAGTGGAGAAAAATATAAATTTAATCTTTGGTTTTGTTGAAAAGAAGTTGATTGTTTATGGCATAATCAGCATGATTTTATAGAAACTCATACTAATGTTGCTTGAGATTGATATATGCAAAAATCATTAGATTGAACAGATAATTGACTTATTGAAACAGTCTGATTATTACCTTGAAACTCACATAGAAAGTTTAATATAGAATGAGAAAAAGAAAGTAATTGAAATCCAAAATATCCATTTCATAGATGGCTTTGATGAACAACTTGAAATATTTGGTTTGTAATTGAAAAATACTAATATGAAAACAATAGATTTTATTACTACAGTTATTGATAATTATTGAGATGCTGGATTTGCTTTTAATCTAGCTATTTCTTTATTAAAAAAAGAGCCTAATTTACATGTTAGGTTTTTTTTGGATGATGAAAAACTTTTTTTAAAACTCAAATGAAATTTGGAAATAAAAAATATAGTTTATTATGATTTAAAAGAAATAAAAAATTTAAATCCTTCAAAAATAATATTTAACTTTTTTGATAGAAAAATAGATTTTGAATATCTGCATAATTTTGAATATGAAATAAAACTTATAAATTTTTCATATTTTCTTATGCATTCAGGAGTAAAAAGTCTTCATAATACATCTTATACTTCAAAAAATGTTTCTGTAATTCACTATATTCCATCTTTGTTGAACGAATGATGATGAGTTATTATAAATCCATATTTTGACGATTTTGAGAAAGAAATTTCAAAAAACTGAATTTTCTATTACAAAAAGAAATTAATTCCAAATTTAGAAGAAAGTTTATATCAAAGAAATTGGATTTCAGTTTTTTGTTATAAAGAAACGTTTGAAAAAATTAAAAATAGTATTTCGCAAGATAAAGAAAATATGTATTTACTTTTTGACAACACTCTTTATTGAGACAATGTTATAAATATGCCATTTTTAAATATTTTAGATTATGGGAAAATATTATACTTGTGTGATAAAAATATTGTGAGATGAGAAAATAGTTTAGTTTGAGCGCTTATGTCAAAAATGCCTTTTCTATGGGATATATATAAAGAACATAACAAAGCTCACAAAGAAAAAATTGAGGATTTTTCAAATTATTTAATTTCTAATTTTTGAAATGATTTTCTAGAGTATAATGCTATATTTAAAGAATTTAATATTTGAGATGTAAAAAAGTGATTTAAAGATTTTTTAAATTATAAAAATAACTTTGAAATAATAAAGGAAAGTATTATCATAAATAATAATTTAATAAAGAATATAAGTAAATACATACATGAATAATTATAGAGAAATATTAAAAGAAAAATTTAACCTTGAGTCTTTTCGTGAATGACAAGAGGAAATAATAAAGAGTGTTGTAAATTGAACTGACACTCTTGTTTTTATGCCAACTTGAGGTTGAAAATCACTTATTTATCAATTTTCTTGAGTAGTTAGAGATGGGCTAGTTTTAATTATTTCACCTCTTATTTCACTTATGAAAGATCAGGTGGATAAATTAAATGAACTTTGACTAAGAGCAGAAGTAATAAATTCAACAATTTCAAACTTTGAAAAAAAGATGTTACTTGATGAAATTAGTTTAAATACATCAAATGAAAAAGGTAGTATAAAATTTTTATATATTGCTCCAGAAAGACTAAATGATGATTACTTCTTAAGCATTATAAAAAATGTAGATATATCTTTAATAGCAATTGATGAAGCTCATTGTATAAGCCAATGGTGACATGATTTCAGACCAAGTTATTTAAAAATTAAAGATTTTATAGAGAAATTAAGAACCCCTATCCCAGCCTTTCCAAAGCTCTCACCACAAGATTCTTCTTTTTTACCCTCACCCCACCCCTCTCCTTTGGAGGAGAGGGAGATAAAAGGTATAAGTATTAGAAAATATGAACTTATATCTCCAGCTTATGTTTTTGAATTAGCGAAAGATTTTAGAAAAAATCCAACAAAAAGTGAAGAAAAATTGTGGGATATTTTAAAAAATAATCAATTTAATAATTTAAAGTTTAGAAGACAACATCCTATTTGAAGATATATAGCTGATTTTTACTGTGAAGAATTAAATTTAGTTTTAGAATTAGATTGAAAAATACATAACGAAGAATATCAAAAAGCATATGATGAAGAAAGAGATAATTTACTCAGAAATTATTGATTTAATATTATAAGATTTAGAAATGAAGATATTTTAGACAATTCTGCTGAAAAAATAACAAATATAATTTCTAAAGAAATTATAAATTCCCCCTCTACTCCAAAGGAGAGGGGGTTAGGGGGTGAGGGGAATATTTTCCCAATAGTAGCACTAACAGCCACAGCTACAAAAAAAGTAAGAGCTGATATTGTAGAAAGACTTGGACTTACAAACTACCAAATATTTACCAAAGGTTTTGATAGAAAAAATCTGGCTTTTATAGTTAGAGAAATATCGCGTGAACAAGAAAAACTAGAGAAAGTAGCTGAAATTATTTCAAAAACTCCACCATTTTGAATAGTATATTGTTCAAGTGTAAAAGCAGTTTCAAAGGTTTATCAATATTTGCTTCAAAATTGAGTTAGAGTATGAATCTATACTTGAGAGATGTCGTCTGATTTAAGAGAAAAAGAACAAAATAACTTTATGGACTGAACATATGATGTAATCGTTGCCACAAATGCTTTTGGTATGTGAATTGATAAACGTGATATTCGTTATGTAATTCACTTTAATTTACCTTGAAGTATTGAAAATTATTATCAAGAAGTTGGTAGAGCCTGAAGAGATGATAAAAATAGTTATTGAGTAATAATAGCTTCTTATCAAGATACAATTATTCAAGAATTTTTTATAGAAAATACATATCCTCCAAAACATGATATTATTGCTTTGTATGATTATTTATATAAGGATTTTAGCTTGTGAGAATGATCTGGAACTCAGATATTAAAAACTTATAATTCTATTGCGATAGAGTCAGACTTAAAATCAGATATGAAAGTTTGAAGTATTATCAAAATATTTGAAAAGTACGCAATTGTAAAAAGATGATTTGATGCTAATGGATGAGAAGTTGATTTCAGATGAAGATGAATAACTTTGTTACTTCCTAAAATGTCACATGACAAATTACCAATTTTATGGAATCATCAAGATTTATTAAAACAAGAATCTTATTTTAAACTAGAACAAGTTAAAAAGTTGCTTTTTAGACCTGGTTGTAGAAAAAGATTTATTTTAGAGTATTTTTGAGATGAGGAAGATTTGAAAAATATGAAAGATAGTTGTGGAGTTTGTGATTATTGTATTGATAAAAAGAAATATGAGTGACAAGAAATGGAACATCTTATTCCTACAAATGTATTTTTACTTATTTTAGAGTTCTTAAAAAGATTTGATAATAAATTTTGATTACAAATTCTCGCCTCTGTTTTAACTTGAAGTAAAGAAGCAAAAATAATGGAGTGGAATCTAGATTTAGATAAAGATTATAATATTTTATGAATTTATTCTCGTGATCTTGTAGTAGCTATTTTTGAGGTACTTATTGACTTTTGATATCTTTATAAAAGCGCGTGACAATATCCAAAAATTTGAATAACAGAAAGTGGAATTGCAACAATTTATAATAACTCAATACTTTTTGATGAGGAAAAAGAATTGCAATCAAGTTTGTATTTTAAATCAAGAAATTTTAAAACCTCAAAACAGAACTCAAAAAGGCCCTCACCCCTAGCCCCTCTCCCTTGAGGTAGAGGGGGACAGAAAGCAGATACTTATACTCAGACTTTAACTCTTTTAGAAGAAAAATTAGAGCTTTCAGAAATTGCTAAAAAAAGGGAAATGACTCTTCAAACTATAGAAGAACATATTATAAAACTTTATAGCTTTAATAAACTTACATTAAGCGAGATTTTAAAATATTCTTCTTTGGATAAACTAAAAAAAGTTAAAGAAGTAATAAAAAAAGAAAGTGTACCTACTGATAAACTTAAACCTATAAAAGAAATGTTAAGTAATGATATAAATTATTTTGATATAAAGATAGCTTTGGCTATGGTAGAAAAAGGTGATTTATAGAATTAAAAAATACAATTTTAAAATTGTATTTTTTTGTTTGATAATTTGGTTTGGAGGAGGTAATTGCCTCCTCTTATGGGTGGAAAGTTAGCTGGCCGGAGCCAGATACATCCTCAGGTTTTCTTCATAGACAGCCAACCTTTGCTGCGGAGATAATTCACGAACCCAAGGATTTCTCTTCTTGAAATCCTTAAGCCATTTCTTGAACAGACGCCATTTACTGGTTTTACGCTCACTCATCTCTCGTCTCCTAATTTTTTTTATCTGAATCACTAACAATTACCAACCCAATGCTGATAATCGTGGATTTAGATAATGCGATTATATATAGAAAAGAGATTTGTCAAGTAATTTTATTATTTATATTATTTTTTATGAAAAAATAAGTAAAAGCACTTAATAGGGGGTAAAAATATTTTGGTATTAAAATCACTTTTATAAAACTAAATAATTTTTATAGTAAAAAATATTTGATTTTTATAGTAAAAAATATATAATTGTTATAGTTTAATTTTATCTTATATAAAACAAAATATAAATATGATAACTTTTGACAAAATTGTTAATAAACTGTTAAAAAAATGATGAAAAGTAATATTTTCCTCTGATATTTATGAAATAATTGATCCTGAAAAAAAGCCAGAATATGCTACTTTGGTAAATAAAACCATTTATCGTTTAAAAAGTGAAAATATTATAAAAACTATTAGAAATGGAGTTTATATAATTCCTGATAAGCAGGACGAGAAATTAAATGAAATTGATTTGATAGAAAAGTATTATTTTGCTTTTGTGAAAAAGTTTATTTGAGAAAATGTGCGAAGTGAATATTTTATTTCAGGAAAAAAATCTCTTGAAATTCACTTAAAAAATTATTCTATTCCTGAAAAACTTGTAATAATTAATAGAAAAATAAATAAAAAAGTGTTTATATGAAATTACTGTATAATTTTTAAAACTATAACTGCTTGAAAAGTGAATTTATTTCAAAAACTTTCAAAATTAACAAAATCTGTAGAAATTGAGTGAGTTAATTTTAAGATTTCAAATCTTGAACTTGCACTTGTAGAAACTTCTGTAATTTCTGATAATATTGAATGAATTGATATAGAACTTATTTCAAAAGCTATAAAAAAATATGCAAAATTTTTTATGTTAGAGCATTTTTACACTATTTGAGAGCTAAAATACATAATGGCTTTTAATCGCTTAAAAGAGATTTCTAAAAATTTAGATGAAAAACTTTATCAAGTTTTTTTAGATATTATAAAGAAAAATTGAGGACTTTTTATTGGTGAATGACTTAGAAAAGTCATTTAAATTTGTATTTTTATATAAAAAAATTAAAATATTCCCAAATCCTACTTTATCATTTATAATCACATCATGAGAACAATATTTTTAAACTTGAAATGTATAGCAAGAATTTGGTAATCCCAAATATCATAACTTTCAAAAAAATAAAATAATCAAAATAAATCTAAAAAGATTTATATTTTTAATATTCCTTAATTATAAAAATATGTCCAAAAACCTAAGAGAATTAGAACAAATTCAACAAAAGCTAGAATACCAAAATGAAACTTTAAAAGTATTTATTGCTGATATTCTACCACTGGAAAATAGAAATGAGATAGATATGCAAGCTCGTTTGGAAGAGGTTGAAAATCTAGTAAATACTTATGGATGAGTAGTAATTCTAAAACACATCCAAAAAAGATGAACTCCTGACTATAAAAACTATATTTGAGCTGGAAAACTTGAAGAAATTATTGCAGATATGCAAGAATCTGGAGCGAAT
>CAYOIP010000050.1:0-7712 GCA_964404065.1 uncultured Candidatus Peribacteria bacterium | reverse complement strand
CAACAAGCTACAACAAGCTACAACAAGCTACAACAAGCTACAACGAGCGTAAATGAAATAGTGTGTTTGCTAAAAAGCAGAGTATTTTTTGTTTGATAAAACTCAAACAGGAAGTGCTCTGCTTTTTAATGTTCTTTAACATGAAACGAGAATAAAATTTAACCCACCCTAACCCTCCCTAACCCTCCCTAAATTAGGGAGGGGATAAAAGGAAGATATTCTATTCCCCTTCCTTTATATAAGGGAAGGGGTCAGGGGATGGGTTAAAAAAGTCCAAATAATAATTTAATTTTTAATTTTAAAAACATGAAAACAACAAATAAAAATGTAGAGATGTTGCAATGCAACACCTCTACCAAAAACAAAAAAGGTTTTACACTAGTAGAACTAATAATAGTAATAACTATACTAGCAATCCTAGCTACAATAGCATTTATATCTTTCAGATGATATACAAGTAATTCAAGAGATGGAAACAGACTAGCAACCCTAAAAAACCTAGAAAGCGGATTAGAACTATACTCACTAAAAACTTCAAAATATCCAACTCCAGAAAATATAACTTGAACATGAGTTATATGAACAGAAACCCTAGTATATGTCTGAGAAATAGGAGACAATATCTCAAGAAACATAAATATGAGTAAAACACCAAAAGACCCACTATCAAACAATAATTATGTATATGGAACAGATACAAATTATAGTTATTACCAAATAGCAACAGTTCTAGAAAACTGAGTTTCATATGCTCCCTCTCCTGGAGGGAGAGGGTTGGGGTGAGGTATAGAAATAATCCCAACAACATACGCAGACAATCCATCATATCAAGCACACGTAATATGAAACTATACCTACCCACTAAAAAAATGAACAAAACTATACTCACTACCAAGTTTAATATTTACTTGAACATGAACCCTAGAACTAAACTCTACATGATTTGTAGTAAATAAATGAACTAATACTCCATATAAACTAAACACAAATCAAACAGAAAATACACAAACTATAGAAGATGTTCTAAAAATCATAACTTGAACTTGATGAAGAACTCTTACATGAATAACTCTAACAAACTGGGATACAAACTCTTGAAGTTTAGCACAAACTTTTTTTGGAACAAATTCTGTAGAAAATATAGATAAAGTATGAATATCATATTATTGAGTAAATAAATATATAACAGAAATAAAAACTAGCTGAGATGGTGAAACAACACCAATCACACCAACTTACTCTTGTACTTGAGCTTTAGTAACTGCAAATGCAAATATAACAAACACAACTTGATTAACAGCCGATACACCATATCAAACTTCAAACTCATCTAATTCTTGTTATTATACTTGTAAAACTTGATATTGAGAATGAAACTGTCAAACAAATCTCAATGTGATGAATGAAAATACTTGTCAAACTCTAGCTTGATGGATATGGGTGGATGCTACAACTGATACAACAACATGAACTGAAAGTGATTGATACTGTATATCACCTAGGTTTTGAGATTGGAACTCTGATTCAGCAACTTGAAATTGATGAATAAGCTGGAATGGGTGGTGATATAACTCAGCTTCTGCAACATATAACTGATGGAATGGAACTAATAATCTACCATTAACTATAAGAGACTCTTGAGAACCATATACTTGACAATATTGACAAACAAGGACATTAGATAGTTTAGTTTCTTATGATTGTAAAGCTATATGAACTGTGAGCAGTGATATTGATACTACATATTGAGATACATATGTTTGAAGAATGAAATGGATAGCAACAACTTGAAATTTTTATGATCAAGCAACAAGTATATCTTGGATAGTAGAAACATGAACAAACACACCATTATCAACAGCTGGCTGACATGCTATACCAGCTTTATTCATAGCTGATTGTATAGATGGAGTAAAAGATTTATGAACAGATATGCCTTGAGTACCATATAGTGATTATAGTACAGATGTTACAGTAAGTACAGATGCAGATTGAAAAACTAATACTACCTATCAAAAAAGACAAGCATATCTACTAGCTTGGACAAAAAAGAAATGATCACATTTACCGAGTGCTTATGATGTGTTATCATGAGGTGATGCATGAAGTTGAGTTTGAGAATATGAAATAGCATGTAGTGCTTGAAAATTTTGAACATATACTACAATAAACCAATCATCACAAAATGACCAAGAAGCTCAAGAACGGATCTGGCTTGCTTCTGTAGGTGGTACTACTGGTACTAATTGGGGTCGTAGTGCCCGTATAGTAGGTTATTCTGGCTGTGCAAGTCAGTATAATCACGATACTGGTAATCGCAGCTACACTAATTCTGCGAGGTTTGTTGTCAGGTAGTTTTCTAGCAAATTATTATCTGATTATCTAATTTTCCAAGATTTTTTAAATCTTGGAAAATTGTTTATAAAAAAATTTGCTTTTTTACTCTTTTTGTATAAAATATTTGTGTCTTCCAGTATATGGAGGGCTGAAGTAAAATAGTATAGAAAAAGAGGTGCTCTAACACCTCTTTTTCGTTATTTTGACTTTTTGATTTTAATCTCAAGCCAATATCACTTCCGTATTGGAAGTTTAATATGTATTTTCATACAATATTATTAAAAAAATAAAATAGTATAGCTTCCAAAAAAGAAAGCTAAAATATTATATACAAGAAATATAAAAGTAAAAGAAAAAACTATAAAATAACTAAAATTTTAGTAGAGATAAAAATTTTTTTATCTCTACATTTTTTAAAAATATAAAAAAACTTCTTATGCCATGAGCATAATGAAGTATAAGAAAAAATTTTAAGAACAGTAAAAAGCATAAGAAACCATAAGAAAAACCTTAAAGAAATAATTTTCTAAATATGTTTAGTATAGAAGAATTATATTTAGCTTACAATGATTGTATAAAACATAAAAGATCTTCTAAAGATTATTTGGAATATATTTTAGATTATGGAGAAAGTGATTTATTTGATTTACTTCTGGAAATAAATACAAAAACTTATACAATCAAACCCTCTACTTGTTTTGTAGCAACTTACCCAAAACTTAGAGAAATATTTGCTGCAAATTTTAGAGATAGAATAGTCCATCATCTTGTAGTAAATGCTATAGAACCATATTTTGAAAAAAGATTTATTTCTTGAGTTTATTCTTGTAGAGTAGGGAAATGAAATATAGCTTGAGTTAAAAAACTTTTTTGAATTGTAAAATGACTTTCAAATAAAGAAAATTTTTATTATCTTCAAATGGATATAAAAAGTTTTTTTATGAGTATTGATAAAAATATACTTTTTAATATTTTTAAAAAAACTTTACCAAAGATTAATCATAAAAATCAAGATTTAATTTTATATCTTTTGGAAGTTATTATATTCAATGACCCAACTATAAAAGCAAAAAAAGTTTGAAAAGAAGATATTTTTTCCTCTATTCCTGAGCAAAAAACTCTTTTTAAAATACCAAAAAATTGCTGACTTCCTATTTGAAATCTAACAAGTCAATTTTTTGCAAATATATACTTAAATGAATTTGACCAGTTTATAAAAAGAAAATTACAAGTAAAATATTATTTTAGATATGTGGATGATTTTATATTGATTTGAAAAAAAGAAGAGTTATTAGATATAAAAGATAAAATTATAGATTTTTTACAAAATAATTTAAAACTTCAAATAGCAAATGGGAAAACTAAATTTTTACCAATAAATTATGATATAGATTTTATTTGATATGTTATAAAAGATAAAAGTTTTATATTACCAAGAAAAAGAAATATAAATGCTTTTAAACAGGTTATTTATAAAAAAGATTATAAAAATGAAGAAAATATATCAAAAACTTTTTCTTCTATAAATTCTTATTTTGGTATTTTAAAACATTCAAATAGTTTTGATTTGAGAAAAAAGCTATCTTTTCAAGTTCAAGATGGTTGTATTATGAAAAAAAATGATGATTTTTTGAAAATAAATTTAGATAAAAGTATTTATAATATTTTAAATTCTGATAAAAAAACTATGCAAAAATACAAAGAAATTAAAAATCAATTTAAACACCATATTATTTTTATACAGATATGATGTTTTTATAAATCTTTTGATAATGAAGCTATTTTTGTATCTCCAAAATTAGGTTTGAATTTAACTTTATTTAACCCAAAAACAAAAGCTGAAGCAATTATGTGTGGCTTTCATGAAAAATATTTGGATAAATATTTAGAGAAATTAAACACATTAAAAATAAATTATGTTATATTAAAGCAATTGCGTGATGAGAGTTGAAATATAACAAGAGAAGTTTCACAAATTAAGTTGTTTGATGAAAAATTTACAATACCTATTTCAAAATTGGAAAAAATAAATGAAATAAAAAAGAATTATTATGATAAAAAAATAAAAAAAGATATCATTTATTTATGAAAACAAGATAATTTTGATTTATCCAAAGAACAAGAATTTATAGAAGTTTTTAAAAATATGGATTTTTTAAAAATGAATTCTTATGAGATTTTATCTTTTGTTTATAACTGGAAAAATATACTAGCTAAAAAAAGAGATTAAAAAATTTAATTTTTTAAATTTGGTTAATATTTATAAACGACCTTTATAGATAAAAATTTTTTATTAATTTGGGTTTTATCTACCATTTTTGGTGAAAATTGTACTTTTTATTTCTTTTTTTTAAACAAATAAAATAGGTTTAAAAGATAAAACATTGCTTCTATAGGTAATACTACTGGTACTAATTGGGGTCGTAATGCCCGTATAGTAGGTAATTCTGGATGTGCAAGTCAGAATAATAACAATACTGGTAATCGCAACAACAATAATTCTGCGAGGTTTGTTGTCAGGTAGTTTTCTAGCAAATTAAAAAAATATTTAACTTTTAATAAAAATAAAAATGTCTAGATATGAACATTTAAATATTTACAAAGAAACATATAATTTATCTAAAATATTATTTTGAATTGTTTCTAAGTTTCCTAAAGATTATAGAATAACATTATGAAATAAAATATTAAATACTTGTGTAGATATTTTAGAATTAGTTTTAATTATAAATTCTACAAATATAAATGAAAGAAATGCTTTATTTTCTAAACTTTTAACAAAATTAAATTTATTATCTGTTTATATAAAATTAGCTCAGGATTTAAGTTTCTTTGTAAAAGAAAGTATTTATATTTCTTTGATTGGAAATATTTGAAAGCTTCAAAAAATGTCTAAAAATTGGGAGGGAGCTTATTAAATTTTATACTTTATAATACTTTTAAAACTTATTGTAAAGAAAATAAAACTTTTAAAAATAAAATTTTTGTATAATATATCAAAAATACTAAATAAAAATATAAAAATTATGAGTCAAAATGAAAAATTACGCGAACTTGTTTGAAAGAGATATTTTTGAGATGTAGTTTGATTTGAAGAAGTCAAAATAGCTACAGAAAAACAAGATTTACAAAAACAAAATACAAATATAAATTCAAAAAGTGAAGATAAACTTATTTTAGAAGCGGAAAAAGAGTATAAGCAAGCGCTAGCGTATATAAAAGATATGATTTCGCCAGCATATATGAAAATTTATCCAGATAAAATTAGGATAAATAATACTTATGCAAAGACATTTTTTATTTATGCATATCCAAATTTTTTAGAATGAAATTGGCTTTCTCCAATAATAAATTGGGATACAAAATTTGATATGAGTTTGTATGTTTATCCAATTGATTCAGCGTATATTCAAAAATATTTAAGAAAAAGATTAACTCAATTAAACTCAGAAAGAAGTATAAATGCAGAAAAATGACTTATAAATGATCCTGGACTTAATGCTCAAATTCAAGATGTAGAAGAATTAAGAGAAAAACTAACTAGGGGACAAGAAAAATATTTTCATTTTTGACTTTATATCACACTTTATGCTGAAAATGAAGAAAAACTAAACAAAATCTCAAAAGATGTTGAAACAATTTTAGCCGGAAGAAATGTCCTACAAAAACAATCATTTTTAAGAAGCGAACAATGATTTATTTCAACTGGACCTTTTGCAAGAGATGAACTTTGAGTTTATAGAAATATTTCAACAGGTTGATTATCAACTACTTTTCCTTTTTCATCTTCAACTTTAAGTCATGATGATTGAATACTTTATTGAGTAAATACACATAATAATTCGCTTATACTTTATGATAGATTCAGATCAGAAAACGCTAATATGTGTGTTTTTGCAAAGTCTTGAGGTTGAAAATCTTTTGCAGTAAAACTTGAGATTTTAAGAAGTCTTATGATGGGAATAGATGTAATAGTTTTAGATCCAGAAAATGAATATAAAGCTTTAGTTGATACAGTTGGAGGAACTTATTTAGATGTTTCATTGAATTCTAGAGAAAGAATAAATCCATTTGATTTACCACTTTGAATGAAAGATAAAGATATAAGACCTGGAGATTTACTTCGTGATGCTATAGTAAATCTACTTTGACTTATGAATTTGATGCTTGGAAAATTGACAACAAATGAAAGCTCTATTATGGAAAAAGCTATAATTACAACTTATAACTTAAACTGAATAACTTTGGAAGATGATGATATAACTGGAAAAGAAATTCCTACAATGAAAGATTTGTATAGTGTTTTAGAAACTATGGAATGAGCTCGTGACTTAACTCAAAGACTTGAAAAATTTACTACTTGAATATTTTCTTGAGTGTTTTCTGAGCTTACAAATATTTCACTAAAAGAATGATTACAAGTATTTTCTATAAGAGATTTGGATGGTATTTTGAGACCAACAGCGATGTATATAATTTTGAATTATATTTGGAATACAGTTAGAAGTTCAAATAAAAAAAGACTTCTTGTAATAGATGAAGCTTGGAATGCTATGCAATATGAAGATACAGCAAAATTTTTGTTTTGACTTGTTAAAAGAGCCAGAAAATATAATTTATGAGTAACGACTATTACACAAGATGTAGAAGATTTTCTTTGAAGTTCTTACTGAAAACCAATTGTTACAAACTCATCAATACAACTACTTTTGAAACAATCACCAGCTTCGCTAGATGCTTTACAAAATATTTTTAAAATAACTGATCAAGAGAAATATATTTTACTTAATTCTTCAGTTGGGCAATGACTTTTCTTTGCTTGAAGCGAGCATGTTTGAATACAAGTAATTGCAAGTTTTTATGAAGAACAAATTGTTTCAACTAATCCTAATAGGTAAAAAACTGACTTAGTCAGTTTTTTTATTGTAAATTATTTCTATTTCTCTTTCTAGCTCATTTTCAGTTTTTCTAAGATGTATTTCTACTGTTGGTTTAAAATAATTTTTTAGTATTTCAGGCCATTCTATTATAGAAATATTATTTGGATTTTCTAAAATCTCTTCTCAACCGATTGCAAAAAATTCATCATAATTAGAAAGTCTATATAAATCAAAATGGTAACAATATGCTACCTCTCCTGGCAGGAGAGGATTAGGGTTAGGTATTTCATATTTATTATAATAAGTATAAGTTGGACTTATAATTTCTTTTTTTACTCACAAAATATTGTTTATAATATGTTTAGAAAGAGTAGTTTTTCCTGAAGCCAAATCTCAATATAAAAAAACTATATCTCAAGGCTTTATTTGAATAGAAATATTTTTTATATTGTTTAGAAAATATTTTTTAAACATAAAAATAAAATATATAAAGTA
>CAYOIP010000049.1:0-7753 GCA_964404065.1 uncultured Candidatus Peribacteria bacterium | reverse complement strand
TAGATAATAATGAACAACTATCCCTAAAAAATCCATTATTTCATAAAGTAAAATACGAATAAACCAGATTTTCTCAAGTTATAGTTTTAGTAAAATTATTTCTATAATTAACATTTTTTCAAATATCAAAGACTTTTTCTCATCAAGATTTTATATAATTATTAAACAAATCTTGGAAACCAATTATTTTTTCTTCATTTATATTTTCTTCAGTTTTAGGCTCTTCTAAATTAACTTCTTCATTTTTTTGTTGTTCTTCTATAATTTCTCAAGTTTGAATATTTGTTTGATTTTCATTATTTGTATTATTTGCAACCATTATATCTTCATAAATATTTTTATTCTGTGAATTTGTAAAAGAAATATAACTTTTTACATAATATCAAACTGTAGATATAGAAATAATTATAACTAAAAACAAAAATATTTTATCAAATGAAACTTTTTTAATTTTATTCTTTTTTGGTTTATTTTCTCTTATAATACCATCTATATAAGCTATAAGCAATTTAACATTTTCTTTTCTCTCATCACATTTTTTCAAAACTAAATAACATCATCATAATGTAAGCAAAACATCTTCTTTTGGTCTTCATCAAGTTTCTTTATTTGTTACAAAGAAAAAATTTTGATTAATTTTGCTTTGATTATTTAGATCATCTTTAGCTCTAGATATTGCTCAATAAAACCTTTCCCATTTGTCATATCAAAATACTTTCATTATTTCTCTTGCAGAATAAACTTTTTCTCATCAAACATTCTTTAATTTTGATTCAAACTCAGAAATTATATTCATATAAAAAATTTAAAAAAATAATCTGTTTTATAATAACATTTTTTAAAATAAATCAAATTTTTATTTACAAACTTATATCAATAATCTTAGCTTTCAGTTGTTTTTTCCCCATCCAAACATCTTCCATGATATCAAAAACTATATCAATTTTCTTTTTATTTTTTAGATCTTCAAAATATTTTCAAAATCAAAATCATAAAATACTTATTCAAAATTTATTTTTTATAGTTATATGCTCCATAGTTTTTCAAAGATATTCTACTTTTAATATTTCAAAATCTTTAAACATAAAAAATGGCTTTTGGTTTCAGATTCAGAATGGTTTAAATTTATTTGTTTTTGAAATAATTTTAAATCAAAATTCTTCAGGAGTTAAAACTTTATCAACATCTAATATTTTCTTTTCTTTTGAAAAATCTAGAGAATTTAATTCTGAAGTAAAATTAGCTTTAAATTCAAAAAATTTATCTTTCAAAATAGTAAATCAAGCAGCTTGTTTATGTCACCCGAAATAAACAAAATAATCTTTAAATTTTTCTAAATATTCTACAATAGAAAAATATTCTGGACTTCTACAACTTGCAACCAATTTTTCTCATTCATCTTTTAAAACTATTGATGGTTTATGAAAACTTTCTGTTAATCTTCAGGCAACTATTCAAATAATTCAGTGCTCTATTTCTTCACTATCATAAAACAAAACATTATTTTCTAATTCAATTTTTTCTAAAGCATCTTCATAAAATATCTTTGTTAAATCTTTTCTTCTATTGTTTATATTTTCAATATCTGCAATTATTTCATCAATAGAATCTGAATTATTCAAAATCAAATTTACTGCTTTATAAGGAGTATCAAGCCTTCAAGCAGCATTTAATCTTGGTCAAATCATAAATGAAAATATATCTGCATCTAAATCATCATGTATCTTATCTTCAATCAGTTTCCTCATTCAGGCAGAACGACTTTTTTTGATTTGCTTAAGTCACTCTAAAACTATTATTCTATTTTCTCATGTTAAAGGCATACAATCAGCAACAGTTCAAATAGCAGCTATATCTATAGTTTCAACTAAATATCTTTCATAATCTTTTGATGGGAAAAAGTCTTTTGCTAGAGCTTTCATAAGTTTAAATGCAACTCATGCTCAAGAAAGATGTTTAAATGGATATTCACAATCTAATCTTTTTGGATTTATTATAGCAATAGCCTCTTCTGGAATAATTTCAGGAACTGCATGATGATCAGTAACTATTACATCGATTCCTATTTTTTTTGCATATTTTATTATCTCAACATCTCTAGTTCAACAATCAACAGTAATTATTAATTTTACTCATAAAGAAGCTATTTCATCTATAAAATATTGCTTTAATCCATAACCATCTTTTATTCTATTTGGAAGTCTATAACTAACATCCATTCAAATTT
The DNA here is from genome assembly GCA_964404065.1 of uncultured Candidatus Peribacteria bacterium. Classification (GTDB taxonomy): domain Bacteria; phylum Patescibacteriota; class Gracilibacteria; order BD1-5; family UBA6164; genus UBA7396. The sequence continues at coordinate 5,526 of CAYOIP010000049.1, read as the reverse complement.
TCTTAAAAAAATGCATCAAAATTGATGTTGATGTAACTCAATCAACATCATAATCCCCAAAAATCATTACTCTCTGCTTATTCTCAAAAGCTTTTTTTATCCTTTTAACTGCTTTATCCATATCTTTTAATAAATATGGATCATATAAATCAGACAATCATTTTTCTAATTCATTGTTTTGAAATCTAGATTCTAATATATCTTCAATATCTTTAGAAAGTGTATTTATATCAAATTTAATAATATTTCATTTAATACTTATTTTTTCTTCCATTTATAAAAATTATTTTTAATAAATTTGATTATACAAAATATGATAAAATTGCAAAAAAATAAAATTGCTAAATTTATTTTTTTTTATAAAATAGTTTCACTTTTAAGCTCAATTACCTGAATTTAAAATAATCATAAGCCCCCATAGCTCAGTTGGAAGAGCGCCAGGCCGCGAACCTGGGTCAGCCGTGGGTTCGAATCCTGCTGGGGGTACCATTTTACTAAAATTAAAAGATAATTTAAAGTTATCTTTTTTATTTTTCTAAATTAATTTCTTTAACTATTATATTTTCTCAAATATTTTTTGTAGTTTCTAAAAAATTATATGGAAAATTTATTCACGTTGATCAAGAAAAAGTTATATTAAACTTTGAAAATCATCATAAAGTTGATAAATAAACTCATGATAAAGTATTTATTGTACTAAAAGAAGTTACTACTTTTGAACTACTTAAAATACTTCCACTATAAATCTCACAATAAACTGGTCATCAATCTAAAAGTAAAATTGTTCAGGTATTATAAGCATCAAAGCTAAAATATAATTTTTCACCTTTTTTAACAGTTCATGTAAAACTATTTTCAAACTTTCTAGTTATTTCTTCAGATGTGTTTTGAAAAAAGTTATTGTTATTTGATTTAATTTTTTGTTTGATTTGAGTTGAAATATACAAAAATGAAAACGAAATAAACATAAGTAAAAAAATACTCCACAAAAGTATTGATCAATTGTTATTTTTCCTCATATTTTTTGCAATAATTAATAATTTATGTTAAAATACCTATATATTTTTATAAAAATAATTATATAAAAAATGCCAACAAATACAAATACTTTAGAAGAATTAACTCAAAAAGTATTAATTAAGGAACAAAAAAATGAATATAAATCAGAAAAATTTAGTGAATTAGAAAAGGTTTGTAAGAGTTTTTTATCTCGTCAAGATACTGATAATACCCTAAAAAGTCTAACACTATGAGCGCTAAATTTATGAAGTTCTGATATTCATTATGATAATAGAGAAAATGATATAATTGTTAGATTTAGAATTGATGGAATTTTAGTCGATATTTTTACTTTAGAAAAAAAAGAATATAAGTTATTTTTAGAAAGAATAAAACATTCTTCAAATTTGAAACTAAATATTACAAATGTTCCACAAGATTGAAAATATTTTATAGAAGTTTGAGAAGATAAAATCGATGTAAGAGTTTCTACACTTCCAACTCCCTTTGGAGAAAATATGGTTTGTAGAATTCTTGACGTAAAAAAAGCAATCATAGATTTTGAAGAACTTTGATTTTATTGGACAACAAAGAGAATACTTGAAAAAGCAATTTGAAAAAGAAACTGAATGATTTTGGTTACTGGACCGACTTGAAGTTGAAAAACTACAACTCTTTATACAATATTATCAAAACTAAATACAAGAGAGAAAAAAATAATTACTTTAGAAGATCCAATTGAATACCAACTTAACTGAATTATTCAATCAGAAGTCAGTGAAAAAAATTGATATACTTATGAAATGTGATTAAAAGCGCTTTTAAGACAAGATCCTGACATAATAATGATTTGAGAAATTAGAGATTATGAAACTCTAAATATTGCTACTCAAGCAAGTTTAACTGGGCATTTAGTTTTATCAACTCTTCATACAAAAAATGCTTCAGAAACTCTTGATCGTATAATAAATATGTGACTAAAACCCTATGTTTTAGCTTCAAGTCTTGATACAATTATTGCTCAAAGACTTGTTAGAAAAATTTGTCCTCACTGTAAAGAAGAACTTACAAAAACACAAGAAGAAACTCATCTAATAAAAGAAATGATGAAAGATATCTGAATGCATAAAGTATCTCCAGATAATATAAAGTTATATCGTGGTAAAGGTTGCGAACATTGTAAAAATAGTTGATTTAAAGGAAGAATGTGAATTTATGAAATTATTTCTTTAAATGAAAAACTAAGAAATATGATTAGAGAATGATCTACTTCTCAAGAAATTATTGCAGAATCAAGAAAAATGGATATGATAACTATGAAAGAAGATTGAATATTGAAAGCTATTAAATGATATACAACAATTGAAGAAGTTTTAAGAGTAATTTAAATTCATATTATTTTACCATTTTTTATGAAAAAATTTTTTCTAATATTAATTTTTATTTTCTTTGTATCAAACACAACTTTCGCAGAGGATTGTGAAAGTATGACTGATATATTTAAAAAATATCAATGCAGAAGTCAAAAAGTTTGTAAAAGTTATGATGATAATAAGAAAGTTTATAATCCAGAAAAATTAAAAGAAGCTTCTGAGTATAAAAACGCAGAAAGTGATGGTTTTTTTATAAGTTCAACAGACAACAAGTCTATCAAAAAAGCTGTTGCAATATATAAAGAAAATATGAATAATACCTATAAATGCGCTATTATTCAAGCACAAAAAAATTCTTTAAGAAAAGTAAAACAACAACTTTTAAAATATGATAAAACTTGAGATATCAAAAAAAGTATTGAACCTAAAATTGAAGAATTAACAAATAGATTGGATATAACCGCAAAAGCTACAAAATGTTTATCAATTGATAAGCAAACTGTTTTTAATAAATTAAGTATTTTGAGACAAACAACTTATCTAACTTGTGATTTTGCTTTTTATGCAGAATATTTAAAAGAATATTACAAAGATTTATGAAACTCTATTTGAGAATGAAGTGAATTTTCAACAATTGATGCAAAAAATAAAGTATTTAATTTATCAAATTCTATTGATAGTGAAGTCTCTCAAGTATTTAAAGTTTTTCCTATTGCTTATCATGCTTATAGCGAATATGAAAATAATTTCCCTATTCATTTTCTACTTATGTTAATTAAAGAAGATTATAATATTTTAAGAAATAATCTAAATAGCGTATTAAATCCTATAAATCAAGTTGTTTATAAGATATCAAATGCGATGACTAAATAAATAATTAACCCATCTGCCTGAAAGGCTGATGGGTTATATTTTTTAATCAACATATATATATCATTGAATAGTTCTATCATTAATAGGAACTTTTCTAACTGTAACTTCATATAATCATCTATAATTCATATCTTTTACTATAATACTATCAGCTTTTACATCAATTACAATTCAAACATGTCAATATCTTGGATTATATCATTTTCAATTAAATACTACTATCGCTCAAACTCAAGCAGAATTTCATGTTGAATGTCATTTTGCAGCAGCATTTCTTAGCCAATCTTTTGCATTTCAAGACCAATCAACATTTTTATATTGGGCAACAAACCAAGTACAATTTCATCTTGCAAAACTCCATTTGGGACTTCTTTTAACTAAGTCATAAACTCAATCATCATCAACAAATTCTGAGTTTCATCATTGAGTAAATGAATAATATTTTGAATTTGTTTTTGTTGTTTTAGTTTTTGGATTAGATGTAGTTGTTTTAACTACAACTGGAACTTCTTTTATAGCTCAAGGAATAACTAAAGTTTGTCATAATTTTATACTTTGATTTTTTGACAAACCATTTTGAGCTAAAATTTTATCTTCTGAAACTTTATACTTTTGAGCCAAAGTAGAAATAGTATCTCAAGATTTTACTTCATGAATAAGTCATGAAACTGGTGGAATTTTTATTTTATCTCCAGGGTGAAGAACTTTTTTTGAATCAAAATTATTTGCCCAAAGTATAGAATTTGATGATACTCAAAATCTTGACGCTATTACAGAAAGCGAATCTCAAGATTTCACTTCATAATTTACTACTTCATTTGATCAACTTACATCTCTTTCTCATTGCATCAAAGTATTTACAGATAAAAATGAATCATTTGAAATTATTGATATATCATCTCAAACATCTATTTCGCTATATGAGTCCAAAATTGAGCTTTCATCTATATCTCATCTATAAAAGTCATATGAAGAACTGTCATAGAAAAATGAAGAAAAAAGTGGATAAATAGGAAATAAAAACACTACAAAAAACAAAACAATATTATAATTAAATCTGTGATATAACGATCTAAATGGATGTATATTTCATAAATTATCTTTTAAAATTCTAGAGTGTCTTTCAATTCTAGCTTTTAAATTAACTTTTGAAACCATTAAAAAATGTTAAATAATAAAAAGAAGTACTAAATTTTACTAGACAACAAAAAGAAGGTAGTATGATACTACCCTCCTTTTATGCTATGTTTAATACTTCTAACTTAGTTAAACTTGCTCTAAATCACAAGTTTCTAGTATATCTTTTTTTAGCTTTCATTTTGAAAACTCTAACTTTTTCATCTTTAAATTGTTCTACAACTTTAAATTCAACTTTAGAACCTTCTACAAAAGGAGTTCAAACTTTTACATCTTTTGCTTCTTCATCTGATAAAAGCATAGCTGTTGCTGATACTTTTTCTCAAACATTTTTATCTAATTTTTTTACATCAATTATATCTCATTTTCTAACGATAAATTGATTTCAACCTAGTTCTACTACGGCTAACATATTTATATAAATTAATAATTAAAATTAAGTTTAAGTTTATAAAACTTAAAAAATAAAAACCCAAATTTTTCTTATTTTTTATGTCTTATTTTTTACTTAATTTTTGCATTTTTTGACTCCTGAATATAGGAATTTTTGGCTGGGATGGTAGGGATCGGCGCCCTGCGGGTCGGCCACTCGTTTTGAAAGCTCTTATTCATCGCTTTCAAATTCTGCTAAAGCAGAACCCTCACTTTCGCTCCCCTGAACTATTATTTATAATTCATATTTTTTCTGCGAAAGAATTTAGCTTTATTTTGGCTGGGATGGTAGGGATCGAACCTACGAATGTCGGAGTCAAAGTCCGATGCCTTACCACTTGGCGACATCCCAATATTTTTTTGCCAGCTAATTATATTAAAAAATCATATTTGTCAAAATTTTTTGATTTTTTTTTGTTTATTTATATATTAAAAATATCTTTATTTTTTAATTTTCTTTATATGTTGTGATTTGTTCAATTTTTACAAAAAAGACCAAGTGATAAAACTATACTTATTTGAAGAGTTTTATTTTGATTATCTTATGTTTGAATAATGTATTATAATCTGATTTATTTAGGAAAATGAATTGATAATTTATATTTATTTTGAAGTGTTGAACTAAGTATTGAGCAAATAAATATTGCAAAATACATTATGACTTTTATTTGAATAGTTCCAGTTTTGATGTGACTGACAAATATTTGTTTAG
>CAYOIP010000048.1:0-7900 GCA_964404065.1 uncultured Candidatus Peribacteria bacterium | reverse complement strand
TTTCTTTGATTTTATCTAAAATTTCAGGATGTTTTTTACCTAACTCATTTATTGAAAACCCAAGTAAAACTATTATTTCAGCATCTTCTATAACTTTTACTGATGCCATTCTAGATTTTACTTCTCAAAAAAGTGACATCTCTCAAACTATTTCTCAAGGATTTATAACTCATAAAACTTTTTCTTCATCATAAACTTCTAATAATCCAGATACAACTATATACATACTTGTTGATTCATCTCATTTTTCAAAAAGCACTTCTCAAGCTGAAATAACTCTTTGCTGACAAAAAAGTTCTAAAGTATTTATATCTTCTTTAGATAAAGATGAAAATAATTCTAATCATTCCAACATAATAAAATTAATTAATAAATAATGGAAATTTGTCATTGCTAGCTTTAGCGAAGCAATCTATTAAATCAATTTTATCTTTTCCTAGATTACTTCACTTCGTTCGTAATGACAATTATTTTTATTTATGTATTTCTATTTTATATATTTCTAAAATATCTCATAATTCAACTTTAACATCACTTTTTAATTTTATTCAACATTCTGTAGGTCACTCTATATCATTTACATCAACTATTCAAGATTTCAAATTCTCTATTTTTCCACTTCACATAAATTTATCTTTTCTAATAACTTTTACACTTGCATTTTTCTCTATTTTATTATCTACTTTTACCTTTAATCATAGAATCATAAATCATTCTCATTCATAAAAAATTCCTCAAACTTCTGCTTCTCATAGTGGAACTTCAACTTCCTTTGGATCAAGCATTCAAGTAATTATTTTTTCTATTCTTTCTGTTATATGGTAAATAACTTTTGAAGAAATATATTCTATTTTTGTATCTTCAATAATATTTTTAGTATGCCCTAAAAGTTCAACATTGAAACCAACAAGTATAGCAGAACTTCATTGACACATAAGTACATCTCATTCTGTAATATTTCAAACTCAAGAGTGAATAATTGTAACTTTTGTTTCATCAGTTGAAAGTTTTAATAAAGCTCATTTTATAGCTTCTAAACTTCAATTTGTATCAGCTTTTAAAACTAATTTCAATTGTTTCAAGTTTCAAGATTTAATTTTTGACATTATTAAATCTATTGAAGAACTAGCTGAAGCTTTTTTTGATGCTATTAATTCATTGTATTCAAGTGCTTTAATTCTAGCTTTTTCTATATCAGAAACAACTTGAATTATGTCTCCTCAATCACAAACACTATCAAGTCAAACTACTAAAACTGGTGCTGAAGGTAAGGCTTCTTCAATATTTTTAAAATGGTCATTTTTTAAAACTTTTACTTTTCAATAACTTCATTTACAAACAATTGAATCTCATTTTTTTAAAGTTCAAGTGTTTATTAAAACTGTTGATACCGGCCCAAGTTTCATATCTAAATGTGACTCTAAAACTGTTCAAACTGCAGCTCTTACCGGATTTGCTTTTAATTCAAGCATTTCTGATGCTATCAAAATAAGTTCTAAAAGTTCATCTATTCAAGCTCAAGTTTTTGATGAAACTCAAACTACTGGAACATCTCATCCCCAATCTTCTGGAATAAGTCATTGACTTGAAAGTCATGATTTTACATTATCAATATTTGCTCACTCTTTGTCTATTTTTGTAATTGCAACTATTATTTGTAATTCAGCTTCTCTTGCATGATTTATACTTTCAATGGTTTGTGGTTTTACTCATTCATCAGCTGCAACTACAAGGATAGCGATATCTGTTGATTTTGCTCATCTAGCTCTCATTATCGTAAAAGCTTCATGCCCCGGAGTATCTAAAAATGTGATTAATTCATTTTTATACTCTACTTGATAAGCTCAGATACTTTGTGTAATTCATCCTGCTTCTTTATCGGCAACTTTTGTTTTTCTCAAATAATCCAAAAGTGAAGTTTTACCATGATCAACATGTCACATTATACTTATAACTGGTGCTCTTTTTATTAGTTTTGATTTATCTTCTTCTACAAGTAATCCAGAAATATCTCAAGTCAAAACATCTTCAACTCAAAATCAAGCTGACATATCTTTTTGAAGTTTTATTTCAAAAGTTTCTGCAATAATTGCAGCAGTGTCAAAATCAACTTTAGAATTTAAATTAACTTTCATACCATTTTTCATAAACTCTGTTATAAGTTTCATAAGTGGTACTCAAATTTTTTCTGATAATTCTTTAACTGATAAGATATCTGGAATTATAACAGTTTCTCAAGTTCTATCAGTTAAGTTTTGAACTATATCTTCAACTTTTTTCTCTTCTTTTTTATGATGTTGTTTTATTTTATTTGATCTAGAAAAAGAAAAATCATCTTCATCTCAGATTACTATATTTTTAGCATATTTAGAACTTTTATCTTTTTTAAAAAGTTTCTTTTGTCATTCTTCTTCTTTTTTCTCAAATGAATTTTTTAATGGTTTTTTAGGTATAAATTTATTATCTTTTTTTGCTTCAAATTTGAAACCTTGACTTGTAGGTTTATTACCTGATTCACCTTCTGGTTTTTTGAAAAAAGGTTTTTTATTTTCAAACGTTTTTCCTGAGTTTTCTTGTCTATCACCTTTTTTGAAAAATTTTTGTTGTGACCCATTTTCCTTTTTTGGGTTATCCCTTTCTTCAAGTCATTTTTTTGTAAAATATCAAGTTTTTGTCATCATTCATCAAGTATTTTTTTCCTTTTTTTCTACTTGATCTTTCTTTGGTTCTACAAAAAAACCTCATTGTGGTTTAGGTTGTTTTTTTTCAACTTTAGGAATTTGTTTATCTTGAGTTTCCTTTTTTTCTTCCGGCTCATCTTCCTTTTTAACTTTTATTTTTCATTTTATATGAAATTTTGGTTTTTTATCTTCCTGTCCTTTTACGCTTACTTTTTCCTGATTTTGTGCATAATAATCATCAACTATTTTTTTATCTGACATTTAATACAATTAATAAATAAAATTTGATAGATAATAAATTTTTTTTGTATATTGTCAAAAAAAACTGTATATTTCTAACTATTTTTTAATTATTTTAATTCTACTATATACTTTAAATAACTATCTGAAAATTTCAAAATTCAATTATAACTTGTAAGTTTAGCTTTATCATTAGTAAAAATAGATTTTCTTATTTTTCTCATAGTAGTTTTTCTTGGTAAAACTGAATAATTATTTATTCTATATCATAAAAAATCGAGTCATTTATTTTTAGGGTAAATATTTATTTTTTTAGGATTTAGTGTAAGTTTAAGATGATTATTTACAAATTTTATAATTTCTATTTGATAATACAAAGCTTCATTTTTATTTTTAGAAAAGATAACTATATCATCAACATAACGAAGATAATACTTGATTTTTAAATAATCTTTTGCAAAATGATCAAGCGAATTTAAGTATATATTTGCAAATAATTGACTTGTTAAGTTTCAAATAGGCATTCATTTATTTTTTGTATTTAAATAATTATCATTCTTAGTAAAAAGATTATCATAAATATTTGGTGACTTAAAAGAATAAATCAATTTTTTTAGTAAATTTACGATATATGGATTTTTGATTTTCTTTCAAATTTCTTTTAATAAAACTTCATGATAAACAGAAAAAAAATATTTTGAGAAATCAAGTTTTAAAATATAGCTATTTTCTTTTTTTCTAAAAAACTTTATAGCTCTTTCTAGTCAAATAGAAGTTCATTTTCATTTTATATTTCAAAAACTATCATAAATAAATGATTTAACAAAAGTATTGTATAAATAAGGATATAAAACCCAATGAATAATTCTATCTTTATAAGGAGAAGAAACTATAAGTCTCTTTTTTCTATCTATCATTTCAAAAAATTTATAAGGTCAAAATTCAAATGCTTGGTTTAAAATCAAATCTTTTATCAAATAAATATTTGTAAAAAATTCATCTTCAAATTTTCAAAGCATTTTTATATTTTTTCATTTTTTAGCTTTTTTATGAGCCAAAAATAAATTTTTTATAGAAAATAAATTTTTAAATTCTTGTAAATATTTTTCTTGCATATTTTGATTTTAGATTATAAAAAGGGAAAATTAACCCGTCTAAGCCTTCTCGCATAATAACTAATGGAAGGAAGTAAAAAGGAACGAAAATATTCGTTCCCTATAAATATAACATTGGCAATTTATTTCCTTTGTTAAGATGATTATAAAAATCAACTATTTATCTTGTTTTTCAAGAAAGGATTTGATATGTATTTGCTATAAGAAAATTGTTATTTGAATTTATCAAATTATGTAGGTATATGACGACCAAATAGAAGTAATATACCTTTTTTAGCATATACTGCGAAAGCCAATATTGTTATTACGATTAGATGTTGGAGAATTAGTATTGAAGTTAGATGTAAAAACCCCAGCATTAGTTGTATTATTCCAATTACCACCAAAAATAGAAGCTTCTATCAAACCCTATAAATTTTTAAACTTTTTTCAAAAAAGCTTTGTAAGTTCATTTTGAGATTTTTGCTATTTCTCAAATACAAGATTGTAGATAAAGATATTGTTCCCTATTTTTAAATCATTTCAAAGCAAAAATATTTTCACTAAAATCTTTTATCACATCTATTAAAACAGAAATTTTATAAAAAATTCTTATTTTTTCTCTATAAATTATTTCCTTATCTTCAAACATATTTATAGACCTAAGTTTATTTATATTTTCAAGTAAATTATGCCAAAAAGAAAAATAATCTTGGGATAAATTTTCTCTATAAGTTTTTGGTAAATACTTTCAAACAGCGAACGAACATTGTTTATAAGTTTCTAGTGCTTTTTTATGAAGTTCAAATCTCCTGTCTTCAGTTTCTTTAAATCTAATAATTTTTTTTGAAATATCTTCTTTTACTTCATCAAGCATATTTTCTATAGTTTGCTCTAAATGTCAGTCATTTACCAGTTCTTCTTTTTTGATTTTAAACTTTGCTTTTGATTCTGTTTTAAAAACTACTTTTTTTGAACCTTTATCTATTTCCCAAACTTGAACTCATAAACTAAATTCACTTTTTATTTTTGAAATTACCTGTTTTAAAAAACTTTTAGAAAAAGATGTTTTTAAATATGGTTTTTGTTTTCAAAGCAAAACTTTTTTATATCAAAAAAGTCTTGAAATAATTATAGCATCAGTATCTATACTATGAGCTATCGGTCAAGAAATGATGATAATAATTCAACTAAATTCATTTTTTTTAATTTTTTCATATACTTCTTTTATCATAATTTTTTATTTAATTTTAAAATTAAATTTATTTTACTTTTATATTTATTGTATATAATATTTTAGCTTTCTTTTTAGAAAGCTATACTATTTTATTTTTTAATAATATTGTATGAAAATACATATTAAACTTCCTTTACGGAAGTGATATTGGCTTGAGATTAAAATCAAAAAGTCAAAATAACGAAAAAGAGGTGTTAGAGCACCTCTTTTTCTATACTATTTTATTTCAGCCCTCCATATACTGGAAGACACAAGTATTTTATACAAAAAGAGTTAAAAAGCAAATTTTTTTATAGTTTTCAAGTTTTTTTAGCAAGAAGCAAGACACTAGACGCTAGATACGAGTATTTACTATTTTACTTTATATATACTTCATATATACCTTACTACTGAGCTGGAGCAATACAACGAAAGCCAATATTGTTATTACGATAAGAGGTTGGAGAATTAGTATTGAAGTAAGATGTAAAAACCCCAGCAGAAGACGTACTATTCCAAATACCACCAAAAACAGAAGCATAAGTAGTTCAAGTTGTAGTTCAAGCATTGTAAGTTCATCAAAGTCATCTACCCGTTGTTGCTGCTTCTGCTATATTACTTCAGTAGTTTGTTGTTGGTGTTGTAGAATAGCTTCATAAAACTGTTCTTGCAGTATTATCATTTGAATAATAAGTCCGTGTAGTATTTCATCAACTATTGTGTGTTTCATAGTACCATTCCCATAAATTTCAGGCAAAATCATGTATAGTATCTCAAGAAGATAGTTTATACATTCTATTTGAATAATAATCAGTTGGGTTAGTTACTGTAGAGTCGGTCATAGTAGGACATATATATCTAGTTCATGCTATATTGTAACAACTAGTTGAATAAGAAAAGGCATCGTTTGTTCATGCACTACTTTTACCATAGTTTGCATGTCATCTAGACATATATCATGTTCATATAGTATTACTAGACCAGTTTATAGCTTGTTGTTCCAAGTTTCTTGCAATTATTCACCATAGTTCTATTCATAGTAGATGTCATCCAGTAATCGTATTTCAAGTGTTATCTTTTAATTTATTTACACATGCATTTTCTGCTTCATTTTGAGATATATATGTGATAGGATAATCTCATGATTTACTTGTTACAAATCAAGGAGATGTGTTTATAGCCGCACTAGTATCAGCTGTATATTTCCATCATCAGTATGTAGTATCTTGGGTCCAAGTTCAGTCATATTTTGTCATTTCATATTTTGCTACACACCATCATTTTGTTGGTGTTGATGATGCTAGGGTTTTTCCTGTTGAACCTGGTATATATACAAATCAGCTAGGACAAACTGGTGGTGGTGTTTCACAATTAGTTCAAGAGTATCAGGTTTTACAAGTATAATAACAAGCATTTCCAGAGTTAGTTGTTTGATATGGTGTATCGGCTGTTAGTCAAGTTGTGTTTGTTATATTTGCATTTGCGGTTACTAAACTTCATGTACAAGTGTATGTTGGTGTTACTGGCGTTGTTTCAGTGTCTCAACTAGTTTTTATTTCTGTTATATATTTATTTACTCAATAATATGATATTCATACTTTATCTATATTTTCTACAGAATTTGTTCCAAAAAAAGTTTGTGCTAAACTTCAAGAGTTTGTATCCCAGTTTGTTAGAGTTATTCATGTAAGAGTTCTTCATCAAGTTCAAGTTATGATTTTTAGAACATCTTCTATAGTTTGTGTATTTTCTGTTTGATTTGTGTTTAGTTTATATGGAGTATTAGTTCATTTATTTACTACAAATCATGTAGAGTTTAGTTCTAGATTTCCTGTTCAAGTAAATATTAGGCTTGGTAGTGAGTATAGTGTTGTTCATTTTCTTAATGGATATGTATAGTTTCATACTACGTATGCTTGGTATTGACTAGAATCTGCGTATGTTGTTGGGATTATTTGGTGCGTATATGAAACTCCGTTTTCTAGCACTGTTGCTATTTGATAATAACTATAGTTTGTATCTGTTCAGTATATGTAGTTTGTGTTTGATAATGGATCTTTTGGAGTTTTACTCATATTTATATTTCTTGAAATACTATCTCATATTTCTCAAACATATACTAGAGTTTCAGCTCATATAATTCAAGTTCAAGTTATATTTTCTGGAGTTGGGAATTTTGAAGTTTTTAGTGAATATAACTCTAATCAACTTTCTAAATTTTTTAAAGTTGCAAGTCTATTTCCATCTCTTGAATTACTTGTATATCATTTGAAAGATATAAAGGCTATTGTAGCAAGTATTGCTAGAATAGTAATTACGATTATTAGTTCAACAAGTGTAAAACCTTTTATTCCTCTCCCTTTGGGAGAGGTTAGGTGAGGGCTATTTTTCATAGTTTTAAAATTAGTAAATAAATTGTTTTTATTTTTGTAGGGGTAATCTCGCTTGTCAGTTACCCTTATTATTATTGTTTGGCTTTTTAGGGCAGGCATAAAACCTGCCCCTACATTTTTTTTATTCTCGTTTCATTTTAAAGAACATTAAAAAGCAGAGCACTTCTTGTTTGAGTTTTATCAAACAAAAAATACTCTGCTTTTTAGCAAACACACTATTTCATTTACGCTTGTTGTAGCTTGTTGTAGCTTGTTGTAGCTTGTTGTAGCTTGTTG
>CAYOIP010000047.1:0-8203 GCA_964404065.1 uncultured Candidatus Peribacteria bacterium | reverse complement strand
TTTAAACCAAAAATCTATAAGTCCAGTTCAGGCTTGAAGTTTTTTTCATTTATTATCTAAAAATGCTACTAAATGAGCTGAAGAATTTCAATTATAATCAACAACAGCAAGTCAAGCAACTGGAATTCATTTATTATAACAAACCATATTTTTTACATCATTTTTTTCATCAAATTTTGAAAGTTCTCTATGATATTTCATAAATGATTTTTTGAAAGGTTGCGATGTTTTTACATCTTTGTAAATTTTTTGAAAAGTGTCTGTATCAACAAGTTTTATTTCTAAGTCAGGATTAGCTAGAAATTTTTTTCTAGCTCTTTGTCATCTTTCGTTCCATTTTTTATAATAAAATTCATCATTAACTTGCGTAAATCAAGTTGTAGTGAAATATGAATTTAGATATAATTTTTTCCATCAGGCAGGTATTTCTCTTTTAGAATATGGAATCCAAATAACTATTCAATGTTTAAATCAATTTTTTTTGATTAGCTCTATATCTGGTTCGGAGTCTATTCTTTCAAATTTTGCTACGTGAAATAATCATAAAATTTTTTTCATCCAGCCAAATTCTTCGTTATTTATTTGAATTATTGATAATCAACATTTTTGTAAATATTTTTTATAGATTTCCGAGCTACTTCTATAATACCTATGTTCTACTGGAACATCTTTTCTATCAATTATTTTCATACTATCTAATAATTACTTTATCATCTTTAATCTCAAAATTTATTTTATATATTCCACTTTCAGTTAAAATATCTATTTCACCATCTCTTGGAACATAAAATCATTTTATAATTTCACTTTTTCATTCAATTTGTCATCTATAATTTAGACTTTTTGTATCAGAATAGGATTTTGTATTTGGTTCTAGAATCCAAATTTTATTATTTAAAAATAAATAAACATAAGTTAAATTTGCTCAAGTTACCAAATTAACTCTTTGGCTTTCTTGTTTATAATTTTCTGGTAATTTATTTAAAACTATACTTTGAAGCCTATATTTTGGAGCTGTGAAAAGTTTCAAAATTGATAAATCATTTTTCAAAATATAAATTCATCCATCAATTCAAACTGATAATATTTTTCAAATATTTTTTGAATCCTCATCTGTTAAATATGAAACTCAAGAAGTCCAAGATCAAGAACTAGGAGTATGTTTATAAACTTGATTTGAGTCTTTATTTATCATATATAAATTTCAATTATATGATTCAATAATTGGACTAGCTTCCCAAGAATTTTGTCATATAACATTTATATATTTAAATTTTCCATCTTTTGAGAATAAAACAACTCTTGATTTTTTTGTTGTTAAAATTATATCCTCTCAAGCAACAGTTCCATCAATAAATTCATCATCAATTTCAAGTTCATTAAAAATATTATTTTTTATATCTTGTCCAGATAAAATTGGTCAATAAACTGAGGTTCTTCAAATTACATAAAGTTTTTTATTTAATTCTAGCAATTTAATTCAATCTTTAAAATTTCATTTATAAATCATATTATTCATATTTCACTCAAAAATTTCTACTCAATTAAATTGTTTTTTAATTATAGAAATATCGTCATTTATGTTTGCAATATCATTTAAAAATAATTTTTCCTGCGATACTTTTGCAATTAATTCTTCAGCTTTTTTAATATTTAATTCAAAAGCTTCTTTATTTGCTAGATTTTGGTTTGCAATTCTTATATATTCGCGTGCTTGTATTAAGTCATTTTTATATTCAGTAGTTTTAGAATTTTCTATACTTGATGATAATAATCATGAAATAAGTAAGAAAAGTAAAGTTGCAGACAAAATTATTCATGAAACAAAAACTATATTTTTTACGATTTTTCATTTTGCATCAATTTTTTCTTTTAAAATCAGATAAAGAGCAATAGTTTTTTTAGAAAAATTATTATCAAAAGTTTTATAAAAAATATTTTTTACTTTAGCTAAATTTTCTCATAAATCTTTTGTAATTTCTCAATTTTCTTGTTTTATACAAATCACTCAAACATTTGATTCAAATTTTTCTTCCTCTAAAATATTTGAAATATTATCAACTACTCACTCAGGTTCTTCAACATTTGCTAAATCTTCTAAATCACTTTGAGTAAAAATTTTTGATAAATTTACACTTGAAAGAATTATTTTTTCTCTAGAAGTTAGTTTTCAACTAGAAATATAATCAAAACTTCCAGATTTATCATTTTTATCACTAACTTCAATAAATTCATTTTTTGAGTTTATCAAAAAACAACTTGCTTTTGCAATTTTTGAAAAATGAAAATTATCTTTTTCTAAAAGTGCAATTATCAAGTTTAGTTCATCAGTATCATTTTTTAGAGTTTTTATGAAAAAATTTATGTTTTCTAATGCAACACTAAATTTATTGTAAGTATCTTTTTGATTTATGTTATCTAAAACATAATCAACTATTTTATTTAAAAGAGGAGTAATTATTTTATTATTTGATGAATCAATTACTATAAAACAAGTTAAATTTTCATCAATTTCAACTTTCTTACTAATTGTTGTATTTCAGGCAAGATTTGATTGTAAATCTTTTATATAAAAACTAAACATAAAAAATAATTATAAATATTAATGAATTTCTAAATTTTAATATAATAAAAAATATTTTTTTTGCAATAAATCTTTGAAAAATTATAAAAAATAATTAATATCTTTTAGACTTAGTTTTTAAATCTAAAAATATGATAACTTTAACAATAGATGACAAAAAAATTTTGAGTAAATATTCAAGTTATGAATTGAAATTAAAATTCATGAGTTTTTTGAAACAAGAAGTTGATAGTGATGATATAGAGCTTTTTAGTGTAAATGTTTCAGATACTAGCAAAGAAGTTCAAAAAGCTTATAAAGAAAGTTTTAAAGAAGAATTTATTGATTATTAATTTTGTTATGAATATTGAAAAAATTTTGATAAATAATAAATCAATAGAATTTATAAAAACTAGAAAACTTGAAAAACAATATATAAAAGCTAAAAAGTTTATACTTAAATGATATTTAAAACAAGTTGATTTTAAATTAAGAGAACCTAAAAAAGACTTGATATATTATTTCAGAATAAATAAACAATACAGAGCTTGGTGTAGAGTAGAAAACAATATTCTAAAAGTTTTTTATATAGATGACCATAGTTAATTTTAATTTATAATTTTAAAAAAATGTATAAAATCCAAACTTCCAAAGATTTATCTGGAGAAGTAAAAATAAGTTGAAGTAAAAATGCAGCATTACCGATTCTAGCTGCAACACTTCTTGTTCGCTGAAAAATAAAACTTCATAATGTTCCTAAAATCGGAGACGTTTTAACTTTTTTAGAGATTATTTGAACTATTTGAGCAACACATAAATTTGACTGAAATACTCTATATCTTGATACAACTCATCTTGATATTTCATGAATGAATGTTGATATGATAAAAAAAATAAGAGCTTCAATTTTGCTTTTAAGTCCAATTTTGCATTATTTTTGAAATATTTCTATCCCTTTTCCTGGATGATGTAGTATAGGAAAAAGACCAATTGACGCGCATTTAAACTGATTAAGGGCTATTTGATATGATTATAAAACTCTAGACTCAAATATAAAAATTACTGGGAAACCAAATTCTTGAGATGTAGTAATTAATGCTTGATTTTGAGTTACTTCAACTGAAAATTTAATTGTTGCAAATGTTTTAAGACCTTGAATTACAACTATTGAACTTGCTGCAATTGAACCACACGTTATGAATTTAATAGATTTTTTAAGAATTGCTTGAGCAGATATAAAAATTAGATACAATCACACAATTATTATATCTTGAGTTAAAGAGCTAAAAAAAGAAGTAGAAGCAAGCGTGATTTCAGATTATATAGAGTCTTGAACTTTTATGGTACTTTGAGCATTAGCTTCAAAAGAATTTATTGATATAAAAAATGCTAGAATAGAGGATTTATATAGTTTTATTGCGAAGTTAAAAGAAGCATGAGTAAAACTAGAAGATTTATGATGAGATATCCTTAGAGTTTATAGAAGCGAAAATTTAAAGGCTGTTAATGTTCAAACAAATATTTTTCCTGGATTTCCAACTGATGTCGGGTCACCATTTATGATTTTGATGACGCAAGCTGATTGAGTTTCAAAAATGCATGAAATACTTTTTGAATGAAGACTAAATTTCTTAGTTGAACTTGATAAAATGAGATGACATACAGCGATTTTAAACCCTCACGAAGCAATGATTTTTTGAAAAATGGATTTGAAATGATCAGAAGTTACTTCTTGGGATTTAAGAGCTTGAGCAGCTATGGTAATTGCTTGACTGATTGCAGAAGGTGAAACACGCGTAACAAAAATAGAATACATAGAAAGATGATATGAAAACTTTGTGGAAAAATTACAAAAACTTGGAGCAAAAATTGAGGTTGTGAAAGAGTAGTTTAGTTTTTAACCTATAAACTATGTCAGCATTTTGAATTTTACTTGTGATTTCTTGAATTATAATAATTGTTTATCCTCAAATAATTGCATATATTCTATGAGGACTTTTGTTGTTTTTTTGATTAAATATATTATTTGCAAGATTTTTTATTTTTTCAAAATCAAAAAACAAAGATGAGAATTATGTGAAGTTTTGAAATTATAAAATATATAAAGATTAAAATATGAAATAACTTTAATTTTTGCATTCAAAATAAAAAAATTCACTCATCCTGCAATATAGCAGGACTCGCTAGAATTTTTTAATTTTTCAAGCAAATCTTTTTGTTCTTTAATATTTTTGTATAATATCTAAATTATGAATAATATTTTAACTTGGACATTTCTTGCTTTCATTTCATTTATTCCAATAATTATTTGGGGTTATTTATTTAGTTATTTTGATGATAGAGAATTTAATAAAAAAAGATTTTTTGTTTGAATTTTGGCTTGAGCTCTGTCAGTTATTCCAGTTTTATTTTTGGATGATTTTATTACAAAAACAAACTTTTTATTTTTGAATATTTTTTCATTTATCTCTCAAATTACATGATTTTCTAGTTTGGGATGAATTTTTTTATCATTTGCTTCAATACTTTTATTACTCTCAATAATTCCATTTATTTCATTTTTTTTGTTTCCAAACTTTAGAGAAAAACTTTTAATTTATGTCCAAAATTATTTTTTATTTTTACTTTATTTTTTTATCATTTGAATATTTTTTTACTTTTTAAATTCATTTTTTCTACACTTTGAAAAACTTGATTTTTACTTTGATTCATGACTTAGTTTTTGAAATATCATTTTTAACTCTTTTAAATTAGTTATTTTTTATTATTTGATAATTGCAATTTTGGAAGAATTATCAAAGTTTTTTTGTTTTAATTATTCTAAAAATTTATCTATAAACTCTGTCTCAGAATGAGTTTTGTATGCGATTTTTATAGCTTTGTGATTTTCGTTTGTTGAAAATATTTTGTATTTTAATTCTTTGTATGAAAAATATGCTTTTGGAAAACAACTAGTTGTTACTTTTTTTTCAAGAAATATTTTTTCTGTATTTTTACATATAATTTGCTCTAGCGTTTTTGCTTATTATTTTTCGCTTGTTTATATGAAATACAAAACAAATTTTAACAAAGAATTTATAAAAGTTTTATTAACTTGATTTTTATTATCAATTTTTTTGCATTCAATTTTTGATATTTTTCTGACTTTTGATTTAACTGTTTTTGTATTTTTATACTTGATTTGATGATATTTTTATTTAACTTATATATTTTATAGGGAATAGTGTTAAAATTATGAAAAAATTTGCTTTTTAATTCTTTTTGTATAAAATATTTGTGTCTTCCATATAGGAGGATAAAGTAAGATATAAGAAAAAGAGGTGTTCTAGCACCTCTTTTTCATTTTCTTGTTCTTGATAACTTTAATTTCAAGAACATATCACTTCCATATTGGAAGTTTTAAATATAACACCATAATAAAAGTGTTAATAAAGTAAGATATAAACTTTCTAAAAAGAAAGCTAAAATATTATATACAAGAAATATAAAAGTAAAATAAATTTAGTTTAAAATTAAATAGAAATTTATTTATTTTGTATTTTTTAAATATTTCTTATAATAACTCAAATTTTACTTTTAATTACTTTTTTATGAAAAAAATACTTTTATTTTTAGTTTTATTTTCTACATTCTTATCTTCTTTTTCTTTTGCTAAAGCTGACCCGATTTTAGATATTTTTAGAGATAATTCTGATGTAATTTATTGTCAAGATGATGAATGTTCCTTAAATAAATGAACTCAAATTGTAAAAAACGACTTAAAAGATATTGAAAAAGATAGAAAAGCTTCAGAATATATTCAAGATGTTATAAAATATCTACTTTCATTTGTTTCAATAGTCGCTGTTATTTATATAATTTATGCATGATTTAATTTACTTACTTCAGCTTGAGGTGAAGAATGAACAAAAAAATCAAAAACTACAATTGTTTCAGTTTTAATTTGAATTGTTATTATGTGGCTTGCTTACGGGATAGTTGCTTGGTTAATTAAAGTTGTTACTATTTCTCAATAATAAAAATATCTTGTTTTTTGCAAATATTTTAGATTTGTGTTAATATAGAGTGGTAATTTATTATTAACTTATTATTTTATGATTACTACAAGCGAAAGTAATACTTTAAATAAGGCAAATACATCTTTGTATGTTTCTATTTGAATTTTTGTTTTTGTCCTTTTATTAACTGTATGACTTTATATTTATAATTGATTTTTATTAAATCAAACTCAGAAAATAGAGTCTGAAGTTTCAAAAATTGAAGAAAATACAAAAAATATTAGCAATGATGAAAAAGTGAAATTATACACTTTAGTTATGGCAAATTCTGTATTTTTAGAAAAATATAAATATTTATCAAATATTCCAGAGTACATTAGTAATTTAGTTTCTTTATCTAGAAAATACAATGTTTCTTTTGATGAATTTTCTTATTCAGATTGAGTATTATCAACTAATGTTGTTGCTTTAAGTGATGCAGTAAGCCTAGCTTCAGATAAAACAAACAATTTTGTATGATATTTTAGAAAAAACGATGATAATATATTTTCTCTATGATTTGTTGATTCTTTTGTTTGACAAACTGATATAAAATTTAGTGTAAAATTTAAAATTAAATAATTTACTTTTTAAAAAAATAAATATGAATAATAAATCTAAAAATACCTTTTTAACTTATTTCTTTTTACTTTTAAGTATTTTTGTAGTTATAGTTTTTACAAAAAACTTTTATTTTCAAGTTTTAGATACAACTAAACAAAAAGAAATATTATCACAAACTTTACAAGAAAAATCAAAAGAACTTGAAAAATTATCAAAAATCAAAACTGATATAGATGCTTGAAAAGTAGAAAATATAGATTTTAATAAATTTTTAATAAACTTTAGTGAAGACCAATTAACTAAATATTTTTACGATTATGCAAACACAAATGTGTGAAAAGTAAAAATTGAATCTATTTCTTTATCTGAAGGAAAATTAAATGAATATGGATTTAAAGAAAGTGATATAAGTTTATCAGTTTCATTTATGCAAGAAAGTGAAATGATAAAAATGTTAAATTTTTTATTAAATTCTGACAAATATAACTTATATATTCATAATTTTTCTTATCCACTTTGAAAAACAAATGAGCCGTTTAATGTTACAATTCCTTTAAAAGTTTTATACAAATAACTTTAAAAATATGAATAATAATCAAACTAAATCTCAAGAAAAAGAATTTTATTTATTTAAAAGTGTTAGTTTATTAGATAAATTTAATTTTTTTGAATATTTATCTATAATGCTTGATTGATGAGTAACAATAGTTGCTGCGTTAGAATCAGTAAATAAAAGGATAAAAAATATTTATTTTAAACAAAAAATAGATGAATTACTTTTATTTATTTCGTCTTGAGATAGTTTAAATAAAGCTATGAAAAAGCTTCCAGATGTTTTCTCTCAGTCAGAAACTTCTATAGTAGAAGCTTGAGAAAAATCTTGAACTTTAGTTGCTTCGCTTGCTTCGCTTGCTTGAGAATCAAAAAAATTATATGAACTAAAACAAGTTATAAAATGATCTCTTACTTATCCATTTATCATAATTATATTTTTGGTAATTGCAGTAATGGTTGTTATGACTTATGTTGTTCCAGCTTT
>CAYOIP010000046.1:0-8229 GCA_964404065.1 uncultured Candidatus Peribacteria bacterium | reverse complement strand
AATTTACTTGAAAAATTTACTCAAAACAATATATTTTTATCAAATAAGTAAATTAATACAAAAAAACATATTATAACTAAAAATGAAAAAAAAGAATTTAAAAATTGAAAAACTCTATCTGTAAGTACTCATTGAGTTAAAGAAAGAACTTTTTTATAATATACATCTCATAATGATGTCAAGAAAACCAAAATAATTCAAAAAAACATACTAAGAAATTATACTGTTATAAATGGCGCAAATACTACTCTATTATTCTCATTATTTAAAAATTCATCTCATACATAATCAAGATTTAATTCGCTTCTATAAGCAGAATTTCATCTTTGAACTAAATTATATCAAACAGTTTTTAGTTTATAACTTACATCATATCTATTACAAGTTCTAGGACAAATATCGTCAGTTGCAGAATATCATCTTGCAGGATTTTCAATTGATGAAGTATCACAAAGTCTTCAAGTGAAAACTAAAGCCCAAGGATAATAAAGATCAATTCAAACTTTTTCTTGAGTTTTATATAACTCTTCCCTTTTCTCCATATAATCAATTGCAACTCTAGAAATATTATATCTTTCTAAAAATCATCTGTATTCTTCCAATGTTACTTCACTTGACGCGTAAAACTTTAATTGCCATTTAATTATTTCATCTTTCATTTTTTCTATTTCTTGAGAAGATTTATTTTTGATGAGTTCTCAAGCTGGATGAACTTCATATCAGTAAGTATCTATTAAAGGAGTTTTTAGGAGTTTATGAATTACTCTTCAAAAAATTGGTTTTAAGTTTGTGTATTTTTTTGATAATAATCTCAAAACTCAGAAATCATTTACAACTACTTCAATAGGATTTTTTATGTTTAAATTATTTAGATAATCTAGCGTTTCCTCTAGTTTTTCAAGCATTTTATCTCAAACATAAGGTGTAACCAAAGTAAAAGTTCTTGTCTTATGTGGAGGAAATTTTTTATCAAATTCTTTAAATAAAAATATTGCTTCTTCTATCTCATTTTTATAAGGAACCAAATATTCACAATTATCACTTCAATAATAGATTCAATCAATTTTTGAAAAAACTTCACCTCAAAATCTCTTTTTTAATTCTCTTATTGCCATGAAATTCACTTCATATTGTGGGGAAATATTTTCTGCTAACTCACCCGGAAAATTAGTCATAAAAAAACTTGCAATTTCTCTATCAGTTTTTCATGTTGATAATAGAAATCCCTCATTTAAAAGACGAAAATATTCTAAATTTGTTCAGATGTGAATATGTAAGTTCATAAATACAATAATTACGATTTTGTAAGGAACGCGGGCCCGCGTTCCTTACATTAAATATTTTTTAATTTCTGGATAAAGTATTTTTGACCAATTCTCTACATCAAAATTTCATGAATTAATCATTTCATCAATCTCATCAATACTTAAAAATTCATGAGTTTCTAGTTCTCAATCAGTTAAAGAAATATTTGAATTTTTTATTTCTATTGCGTAAGCAATTCAAAAATGCACTTTTCAAACTTCTTCTAAATCATCATTTATATAACCTAAAACCTCTACTTTTTTTACATTATTATTTGAAATATTTGTTTCTTCTTCAACTTCTCTTAAAAGTGTTTCTCTAAGTAAATTTTGAGTTACTTTATCAGAAACCTCAATATGTCATCAAACTCAAAAAGAAATTTTTGAGTGAAGTCTTGATTCTCAAGCGTTACTTCCAGTTCATCATCTTTTATAAACAAAAACTTTTTTATCTTCATTTACAACTACTCAATATGGAATTGGTTGTTTAAAGTCAAAATTCTTTTCAGCCTCTCATCTAACCATATATTCAAAGTTTTTTAAAATAACTTCTTCAAAATTATTTTCTTTTGATAATAATCACTGTTTTCTTTCATATTTTGAAAATAAAGTATCATTTTTGATAACCATTATTTCTCTAAGCATTTTATCTTTTACTATTTGATTCATAAATAAAAATTAAAAATTAAATTATAAACTAATTTTTTCAAAACCTGTAGGAACTCAACCTGAAAAATCAATTTCAGGAAGATTTTCACTACCTCAATGCTTTCATAATGTTTCTTCTACTCAATCTTTTACTTCAGTTTTTGCATGTCATATTTTTAAAACAGAACTATCTATTTCTATCGTTTTTTTTCTTGCAAATACAATTAAAGTTTTTTTTCATTCTAAAGGTAAAAATCAAAAATATAATTCTCAACTTTGTGCCTTCTGTAAAAATTCTTTCATATCAAAATTATCTCAACTTTCTTCTTTATATGATTTAATTGTATCATTCATTAAATCAATACTTAATGCTAATTTTTTTTGTCCTACTAATTCATATCACCTATTTTGTAAAACTGTTTCCATCCTAGAATAATCATAAATTTCATTTTGTTCTAAATAAGGGAAAACTATTAATAATATTTTTTGAAATAATAAATAATTTTTATTCCAATTATCTGTCTGAATATCAAATCAAAACTTACTTAAAAAAGGTTTAATTACGTAAGTTAAATAACGTCTTAAGTCTCATTCTCTAACTGAAGTTAATAAAGAATTATCTTTATCATCTCATAATACATGAAATCAATTCATACTATATTTCAATTCTATTAAATAAATTTTCTCACTTCTCTTTTATTTCAAAAGTAGGAGTTTCCTTTATAAGAGCTTGTAATTCTCAATTTTCAAGTCTTTTTTGATAATCTCCAAGTCATAATTTTACAAACATTTCAGACATTTTTTCTGGAAAAAATGGATATAAAGCCAACCCAACTTGCCTTAATCATTCTGCAATAGTATATAAAACTTCTTTGGTGTCTTCTAATTTTGTCTCATCTTTAATCATTTGCCAAGGTTCTTTTTGAGTCGTAAAATCATTCAAACTATCCAAAAGTTTAAAACTATCATCCAAAACTCATTTTAAATTATATTCATCAAAATATTTAAAAATACCTTTAATTCCCTTCTCCTCCAAAGGAGAAGGGCTAGGGATGAGGGTTCATCAAATTTTCAAACTTAAAACTACAACTCTGTTTACTAAATTTCCTAAATTATTAGCAAGTTTAGCATTATAAGTTAAAATTGCTTGTTTTTGGTCAAAGTCTCAATCTTGTCCAATATTTATACTTGAAAGCATATATAAAGTCAGTAAATCTTTTGAATATTTAACTGAAAATTCAACTGGATCAATTGCATTTCAAAGTGATTTTGAAATCTTTTGTCAATCAACTGTAAAATAACCTGTTGTTAAAACTTGTTTTGGAAGTTCATAACCAGCACTCAAAAGCATTGCTGGCCAATAAATTGCGTGAAATCTAATAATATCTTTTGCTACAACATGTAAATCTGCAGGCCAAAATTCCATATCATCTCACCCGTTATCTGGGTATTTACAAACCGTTACATAGTTAAAGAGTGCATCATACCAAACGTATGTCACTTGCTCTTCATCAAAAGGAAGTTTAATTCAAAATTTATTTGTTTCTCTTGAAATAGAAAAATCATCAAGTCATCTATCTACAAAGGCTATAACTTCATTAAATCTTTCTTTTGGAATAACAAATTCAGGATTATTTTTATAAAATTCTTTTAATTTATCTTGATATTTTGAAAGTCTGAAAAAATAATTTTTTTCTTTTAATTCTTGAGGAATAGTTAAATGGTCTGGACAAACCATTTTTCAATCTTTTTCTATCAAATCTTCGTCTTTTTTGAAAGCCTCGCATCAAACACAATATTTTCATTCATAAATTCATTCATAAATATCTCCATTATCAAAAGATTTTTGTAAAACTTCTCTAACTAATTTATGATGTCTTTCTTCTGTTGTTCTAATAAAATCAGTATATTTTATACCAAGCCCGCCCCAAACTGCTTTATGTTTTGCTGCCATCAAGTCAAGATATGAGACAATTTCCATTTTTTCTTCCTGAGCTTTGAGTAAAGCTTTTTGAGAATTTTCATCCACTCAAGTAGAAAATTTAACTTTTTTTCAGTTAATTTTTTGGTATCTTGCGATTGAGTCACAAATTATTGAACTGTAAGCATGTCCTATATGAGGAATTCAGTTTGTATAATAAATTGGTGTTGTAATAAAAAATGTGTCTTTTTGCATTATTTCTTTTTATAATTTTAAAAATATGGTTTGATTATATGATTTTTTTGTTTTTTTCAAATTATATTCCATACTTTCCCATCATATCCTTTTTAATAACTCAATTCAATTCCATCAAAGCAAGATTTAGTGATATAACTCAATATTCTAATCAAGTTTTTTCTAATATTTCATCTATACTTAAAAACAAGTTAAATTTAAGTAGTTCAAAAATATTTTTCTGAATTTCATTTTCAAAAATTATTTCTTTTTTTGTATCAATAACTTTATAATTATATTCTTCTAAAATATCAATTGAATTTGTTGTAAGTTTTGCTTGCCCAGTTTTTATAAGATTATTTGTTCAAATAGAATTTTGGTGAAATATATCCCCAGGAATTGCAAATAAATCTTTTCACTGATCTAGTGCTAAATTTGCTGTAATAATAGTTCCGGATTTCTCTCAAGCTTCTAAAACTAAAACTCAACTACTCATACCTGAAACTATTTCATTTCTAACTGGAAAAGTATAAATTCAACCAGGAGTTCAAAGTGGAAAAATAGAAACTAAAGCTCAAGAAGACTCAATAATTTCTTCAAATAAATTTTTATTTGAAACTGGATAAGTTATATCTATTCAAGTTCAAAAAACTGCAATAGTTTTTCAAGAGTTTTCTAAAGTGATTTTATGAGCAAGAGTATCACAACCTCAAGCTCCACCTGAAACTACTGTAAAATATTTTGTTAAATCAGGAATTATACTTTCCCCTACTTTTTTAGCATACTGAGTTATTTTTCTCGATCAAACAATTGCAAAAAAATTATCATTTCAGCTAATTTCTCATCTTACATATAAAAAATAAGGTGGATTTGATATATTTTTTAGTTTTTCAGGATAATTTTTATCTTTGATTGTGATAATTTTTACTTGTAATTTCTTTAATTTTTCTTCTAATTTTTTAGTATCTAATTTATTTTTTAATTCTAGAATTTTTTCTATTTGTTCATCTTTAAAAAAATATTTTTCTAAAGTTTTTTTAGAAAGATTATTATAAAATTTTTCATAATCAGTATTTTTCTCAAATATTTCATGTAAGTTTTTGTGAGTAAATCCCAAACTATGTAAAAAAACTAAGTATTTCATATGTATAAATTTATAAAATATATACTATAATTATATACCTAGTTTTTATTTTGCAAGAGATTTTTGAAAAATTAAAATTTTAACTCTATTTTTTCCCCATGTTTTGGAACAACTATTTTTACTCTTTTTTTCATATAATCCATAACCATTTCTAGTTTTCTAGCAAGTTCAAATCTAGTATCTCAACCATGATTTAGTACTATTACAGCATCTTTTTTAAATTGTTGATTTGTTAAAAAATCAATTATTTCATACTCATCCATATGAGCAGAAAATCAAGCTATATCATCAACTTCACAGTTTAGTGGATAAGATTTTCCATCAAAACTTATAAATTCATTTTTTGCTTTTATTTTTCATCATCTAGTATTTTCAGGACAATATCAAATAAAAATCATTTTTGAATTTCTATTTATTAAATTCTGTTTTAAATGATATTCTATAGCTCAACCATCACACATTCAAGAAGCAGAAACTATAATTTCTTTTTTATCTCTTCTTTCATCTGAATACAGTTCTTCTAAAGATATTCTTTCTCTATCATCATCTTCATTAAGTGGATCAGATTTCTTTTTTACATATTTTATAACTTCTTTTCAAAATAATTCTTTTTGAACCTTTGGATTTAGCAAATCATATTTATTTCAGCAATGTTCTATGTAAATATTTGTAATTTCTTCACTTAACGGACTATCAAGAATTATATCAGTATCAAATACTTTTGGTTTAATATAATCAATTTGTAAATTTAAAATTTCTAATTCACCTTCTAACTCATCCAATTTTATTTGAACATCTTCTAAAGTTCATAAATCTTCTAATTTTCTAATTTTTGCACTTTTTTGTCTGATGCAAGAATCAAGCCTTTTAACAGTTTTTCAAAAATCTTCTGAAGAAATATTTGAGTTTTTTAATGTTCTTAACTCTGCTTGATGAAGTAAAACTTCTTTTTTAAATGTTTCTCTTTCAATAATTCTAGATTTTATATCTTCTTGCACTTTTATATCATCTAAAATTTTTCTTTTTTCTTTATTTAGTGATTTTAATCTTTTTATATGATCAAGTGAATCATATCTAGCTTTCAATAAAGTCATAAGCAACTCTTGAGTTCTTTGCATAGAAAAAGCTGGAATTACCATTTTTCAATTTGCACTACCAATAGAAGCAAAAAGTTTTTCTATACTTTTCTCTTTATCTGGATGATTTCTTCATGCATAAGTTGCTTCATTTGCCCGGAAATCTAGTCTAAAAGGAATATCTTTGGGAGTTCACGTAACGTTTGGTTGTTTAATTCTTCATAGATCTCAAGAAAATCAAACATTTACGTGTTTTAATCTTCTTTTTGAAGTATTTGTTGGTATTTTGTCTTTTTTTCCTACTTTTTTTATTTTATCTCAATTTAAAGTATTATCAACTTCACTAACTACAAAAGTAGCCAATGCTTGTACACTTCACTCTATATGTCAAGCATTGTAAAAATTTAGTTTTATACTATCTAAAATATCCTGATTTTTATCAATATGAACTCATTTTAAAAGTTTTATAGCATTTTCAACATCTTCTACACTTATTTCATGTTTATGTAATTCAAGCATTACATTTGGAATATCTTCTAGTTTTTCAATATTATATTTTTCCAGTAAATCACGGGCATTTTGTAATTCTTTTAATCTATCTTCTCATATTTCATCTATTTTAGCTTTTAGTTTTTTTGCTTGTTTAACTTTTGATATTCTTTCTTCTAAAAGTGATTTTTTTGCTCAAATTGAAGATAAATAAGCAAAGAAACTTGCTACATCTTTATATCAATCTAAATCAAAGAAAAATTTATAATTTTTAACTAAAAACTCATATAATTCTAATTTTTCTTGTAAAAACTTTCTTTTTTCTCTTCTTACTTTTCTAGTTCTATGAAAATCTCAAATTCATTTTTTTAATCTTTCTTTTATTTTTTCCTCTAAACTTTCTTTTATGATTACTATTTTTGTTTTATCAGCATAAATATATGGTAAATCATAAATTCTATCATCATCTTCACTTTCAATAAAAATAAATTCTATATTTTCTTTTTTAAAATCATTTGAAGCTATAAAAGCGCCTCAAAATATATTTTCAATATCTTTTAAAGTATATGGATAAACTAAATTTAAAGCATTAAAAATATTTATTTCATCTCTTTTTTCAACTCAATATTTTTTTAATAATTCTAAAGCTGTATTATAATTTTCTTCATTAAATCACCTACTTTTTAAAAGATCTATTGTAGAAACAAAATTAAATGCATTAGAAAGTTTTTGTTTTAATATTTCTAAATCATCTTTTTGAGATTTTTGTAAAGCAGTATGACTTTCTCTATAATTTCTTAAAGCATTTTCTAAATCTTTTCTAGAAATAGAGCTTTTTATAAATATTTTTGCTTCTGTATTTCTAAAATCATACAATCTTTCATCATCTAATGATTCAATAAATATATAATCTTTTTCATTGATTTTTTCTTCTGATTCTACAAAAGATACAATTCCAACAAATTTATTAATTTCTGAATTTGAATAAAAATCTTTTCTAGAAACTTTTAAATTTTCTATTTCATTTAATGAATTTACATTATTGTCAGCTAATAATTTTCTTGCATCATCATAACTTAATTCATAATCTTTATATGAATTAAGTAATAATTTTGCTTCATAAATATTTATAAAATGTAAATTATCTTGAAATTTTTTAAAAGCTTGATTATTATTTTCTTCTTGTTTAAATAACTCATGTAATTTTTCTTCTAATTTTTGTTTAATTCTTGTTCTAATTTTGGGCTCAAAATAATAAATAATACTATTATCAGAATTAAATAATACATCATAAATTCTTGGATCATCAAGTTTCTTTATATGAATAACTTTTTTATCTTTTTGTATTTCCTCAAATTCTATATTTATTAGAAATTCTAAATCGTCTTTTTTATATAAAGATTTTTTTAAATC